>JAAYEV010000191.1 GCA_012728565.1 Clostridiales bacterium | reverse complement strand
CGCCTGCCCTGCTGGTCAAACTCGAGCCCGACCAGTATCATTTTTACCCGCTTCGGCGGCAGCAGGCTGAATATCCTTACCTGGTACGCGGTAACCGAGTACAGTGCCAGCGCATGGTCCCGGGTCCACCGCTCGCCCAGTGCAAACCCAAGCTCCAGGTCCGAAATGACAAGCATCAGCCGCTCCAGGTGCTGCATGTAGCGCCCTTCGGTATCATATATGTTGATCCTGTATTCATACCATTCGGTTTCGGTTAGGCTTTGGGTGATATACTTTACCGCGTCCCGGCGAATGTTTCTCTGCATTTCGGTTACCGGCACATTAACAAGCAAAACAGGCAGGTTATTTGAAACATAGGCGGTATACCTGTTTATGGACCTGGTGGTAAAGAAGATTAACGTATCCTCGCTTTCCCCGCGGCCTATGCCTTCGCTTAAGGAAAGAGTGCTGCCGTCGTATTCCTCCTTAATCCGGCCAATTATCGACTGGCCCTCCTCCGGGATTCGCATTATCAAAAGCCCCGGTCCAAGCTGCGCCCTCTCCAGGAGGCCGGCTTTGCCGTCATTTATTATGCGCATGAGTATAACCGATGAGCTGAAAGGCGTATGCAGTACCGACAGGGCATCCTCCACCCTCGTGGCCTTAAGGCCGGGGGGCGTTAAAAACACAAGCGAACTGTCCTCCGAAGCCTCCGCCAGGGCGTTTTCCATCGTAATCGGCCTGCCGCCCAGGCTGTTTACCAAATATTCCTCCAACTCGCGGTACCGGTCGGTCCGCAAGAACAGCAGCCTTGAACTCATCCGTGTAAAAATCATGGCCATCCTCCTCATATAAGTGTTGGGGGATTTTCCTTATACTTTCTATGACGGTTGGTCCCATAGGGGTAGGGCAGCCTGAACACCTCTCCCGACGGCAGCAGGATTATGTTGATGCTTGCCACGCCGTTCAAAAATACCGTTCCCCGCTCCTGGACGGGCACGTCAAAATTATGGCCATACAGGTTGAACCTCACCCCATCCGGCAGGTCGGAAAGAGTGTGTGCAACTCCAATATCCTCCTCACCGGCCTTTATAATCGAACCGGGAGAAACAACGCTGCCGGCAGGGACGATGCTTTCAACGAAGGGGACAAAATCATGGTTGCCCGGCACCATGACGAACCTCGGCGCACCCAGGGTAAGACTTTCTAAAAAAGGGCCGGCGGTGCGCCGGTATTGGTCAAGGTACCCGGGATTTTCGCCCAGTTTTATATCATCGGCAAGGTCACCGGTGTGAACAATCAAATCCGGCCTAAGCCGCTCCATCATACCGGTTACGGCACCGTATATTGCGGAAGGGGTGTCGCTTATATGCAGCACCTTGAACTCCTCCGACGCCAGCAGCTGCGGCGGCAGATGGATACCGTTTTCCAAAAGCCTTAGGATTCTTTTTATTCTGTGTCCCATTTTTGATTCCTTCCTATATTGTAAGATAATTCATCCGGAAGTCCCAGAATCTGTCACAAAACGCCTCTCCTGGTCCTTTTCCTTTTCGTGACTTTTTTTAATTATACCAGAACAGTCGCCCTATTTCATGCCATAAAATCGGGCTGTCGATGCGTCCCCCTTTAAGCGCGGCAAATAGAATATCGCATCGTTAATGCGCTTTTTATGAAGAATTATAACACATGTTGGAAGAAGTATTACGTATATACAGCGGTGAATTCTTATAACTAGGCCGGGAAAGGGGATGATACCGGATGATATAATGATAGACCAACAGGT
>JAAYEV010000190.1 GCA_012728565.1 Clostridiales bacterium | reverse complement strand
TGCACCCTTTAGATTATCATGAAATACAATACCAGCGATACCACCTTTAATGGACTTAATACAATTTTCTAGTTTTGCCAGGCCATCTTCACCTTCATACTGTCCCGTAACCAGCCAGTGGTTGGGAATTATGTGGGATATGCCAAAGGCCCTTCCTTCCCAAGCCTGCAGCACTGCGCTTGCAAAAGCCGGTTCAAAGTGAACACCACCCACGCAGAGCAAGTTTTTCAGGGTTTTGCCACTACCGTTAAAAATATCGACAAGGGCATGCGCGATAACTTTTGATGCCGAGCAATTGGACCAGCTGGATGGCGTGCTCCCTATCTCAATGTCAACTAACGGTACCGGAAACTGAGGTATCATATCCGGGGTGCCTCCATTATGAATCATGCCGGACCAGTGCGTTGCTTCTGTTGTTATTCTAAAATCCTCCAGCCCGGCGGCAATTCTATTTTTCTCCAAAGACCATAGTAAATTATGCATATAAACGGGATTGGCATTCCCAAAATAGCCGGTTTCCACGTCTCCTGTAGTATGTACCGAAAGAATCTTATCCGGAGCATTTTGTCCCTCATGCCAGGTCACAAGGCCCGCCATGTCAAAACCTGAAAAATAACTGTTCATTATAGGCAGATAATGTCTATAATCATGGCAAACAACTTTGCCGGTTCTAACGAAGTAGAATTCATTTCCTATATCATCTAAATGTTTTAGTACCGGGTAATCATCAATTATAATACTTGTCTCAACAAAACTGTGCATTTCCGACACCGCATCAAAAACATGTCCTGCTGCCGGGTCGATATCCAAGTTTGTGCAAAAAAAGTAAACCGCTTTTTTAGTTGAAGACATTTATTCACCCTCCTGCTTAATTCATTATACTATTGAACAGTTTTCATTAGAGTAACAACTCCCCCGTCTCCCCAATGGGGTCTTTACCAAAATTCTTGACCGGTCAGGACATTTAGCCGTCCTGTTTTGGCAGTGATATGATGAATTCCTCCCCTTTATTAACTTCGCTCTTCACTTGGATTTTCCTATTATAGGCACTATTGATTTTTTCCTTAAAGCTTTGCAAATTTCCTCGCCCGTTATATCCGGGAGCATTAAGTCCAGAATAACAAGATATAGCAGCCATCTATTTAGCAGTGCCTCCCACATTTTTAACAATAACCTTTCCGGTTGCATCTTTACCGGTGATTCTTATAACATATCTATCCGTTTCGGATACTGTTACAGTAAATACGCCTGTCTTAAGGCTGTTTCCCGTGTAGGGTTCACTGCCATTTTTCCCGCTGACCGTAAGGGCAATTTTTCCGGCTTCATGGACAATTTCAATCTGCAGTACATCGCCCTTGTTAAGGGATAATTCACACTTGTTTTTTGAGCTCCACTTTTTAAAATCCATTGTAAATCCCGTTCCATTTGGATTTTCGAGAATCACAATGCTTCCCTTTGCTGCGGAGCAAGACGAAATGCATATAATAATAGCAATAAAAAGTGGCAGAAAAACAATCTGGTGCAAATTCCGAATCCTCCTTATTCTTGTGTTTTGTTTTCCGAAAAGCATGACAGTACCTCCCTTACAAACTTTGCCGGCTCGTTGATCCACGGGCTGTGGCCGGAATGCTCAAACCATACAATTCCCTTATCGGGCGCATCCAGGACCTGCGCATATTCCTCCACCAGCACCGTGGGCGCATTGACATCATGCCGGCCTAGGAAGAAATAGACTGGCACATCCAGTTTGGTGCAATCCTTTCTCATATCGATGGTATAAATCTGTTGGTACACATGATTATATGTGTTGACAATGCCCCGGAAAAAGTTGATTTTATCCAGCAGCCCATACTCGGAGGAGCAGATGTCCCGAAGGGTGTTGTAGCCGGGATTGTGAATCTCGGGATTTCTAGCCATATAAGCGCTGAGATAATTAAGGTACAGTGCGCTTTTCCATATTACGTCCTTTCCGTAATAGGGCGGTCTGCCATTTGCCATAAGCTTTTTAATATAAGCGGTATCGCCTTTGGACTTTGCGATTTCCATAGCCTTATCGTAATCCATCCGCTCGGTTTCGGCAAAGTCCACCATCTGCCCAGTACCGATCAATGCGTGGTAGGACTCCGGGTACTTGTCGACAAGGAAAATCCCCAGGGCGCTGCCCCACGATTCACCCACCAGGTAAATTTTCTCCTTTGAAAAGCGCTTCTTTAAATACTCGGTCATAGCGTAACCATCCTGGATGTAGGTTTCGGGTGTAATGTTTTTCGTTTTTTCTGCATAATAGGACTTTCCGGAGCCGGGCTGGTCCCAGTTGACAACGACAAAATGCTTCTCCAGCTCTGCCAGCTCATGCCGCACCGCCGCCATCTGCGTACCGCCGGGACCGCCCGCCAGAAAGAGCAGAACGGGCGCGTTTTTGTCCCAACCCCTCAGGCTGATCCACTGCTTCCTGCCGTTCAGTTCAAGTTTTATAAGCTCCGCAATGCTGTTTTCGGGCGTTTTTCCGTTTTCGTCAACGATATGCGGAGTGGAAGCGGTGAACTGTGAAAGGGTAGCCAACCCTGCGTTCAATATTATCGCCACGGCGAAGAATATCGCTGTTTTTTTCAAGCAAACAATCCGCTTTGGATTGATGTTTTTCCTTATGCGTGCAATGACACAATAAGCCGCCAGGAGCAAAATCCCCGCAAGTGCAGCGGCCGATAAAACGGTCAGAATTAAAAACGTAACTGTTTGAATCATGGTAGACCTCCATTATGTTTAATGTATACGCTTTCAAGGGCGTTGCCCATTATCGGAATATCTGTAATGCGGCTATCCTTGTGGAATAACCTGTTTTGCTCTACCAATCGCTTAATAACGTTTATTTTTTCCGTTTCATTCAGCGGCTCACGGAAAACGAGTACACCGCCGGGTTTAAGGGACCTGGCAAGCGCAGGAATGACCCTTTCCAATTCATTTTCCGGGATATCGTGCAATACAAAGTGGCAGTACGCTGCATCAAAGCTTTCATTTGCAAGCTGTGGGGCTTCGCATTGCAGAAAAGTGATATTCCCATAGCTGCGCAGAGTTTTGCGGCAGGCATTCAACCATCGCTCGGATATATCCAGACAGGTCAAATGCCCTTGGGGCAGCCTTTTTGCAACGTAGTACGCAACCGTTCCCATGCCACACCCGAAATCAAGCACCCGCTCCCTGCCGTCAAGGGGCAGACGGTCCGCGAATGCTTGGTACACAGACTTGCCGCAAAGTAAAAACGCAAGCCTGGTCAGAAATATCTCCAAATGCGTCGGTTCATACTTCATTACTCATCACCTCACAATAAAAAAATCAGCTGTATTTCAGGCTCATCATTATCATATCGATAGAACCTGTCATACAGCTGATATGAACCTTAAATCTACCTTAAGTCGTGGGAATGGTAATCCGGAAGGTGCTGCCCTTTTTCCCGTTGAGGCATAGTGTCAAATCCCCTCCGTGTGCCTCGGCAATTTTTTTCGCGATGGAAAGCCCCAATCCGCTGCCACCGGTTTTGGAATTCCGGGAATCGTCCACCCGGACAAAGGGTTTGAATATGTTGTCAGCAAGGTGAGCCGGAATTCCGATCCCATCGTCGCTGAAATCAATCACCGCCTGATTATTTTGTACCGTCAGCTTTACGGCAACCAGGGTCCCCTTCGGGTTGTACCGCACCGCATTATTCGCAAGGTTTTGAATAATCCTGCTAAACCGGTCGGTATCCAGCATTGCAAGAACGCTTTCTTCTAAAATATCGAATTCATATTTGAACCCTTCGCGCTCCAACAGCGGCACAAGCTCGCAGCATATTTGCCGGGTGTATTCGCAGATATCTGTTCTTACCAGCTTTAATGAAAATTCCGGGCTGTCCATTTGGGAAAGCTCAAACAACTCGGTAAGCAGCTGGTTGGCCCTTTTGCTGTTATTAAGGATTACCTCAAGGTGTTCATTGCATTCCTGCTCCGTCATCCCTGTTTTCTTCATGAGCAGCTCCGCATAGCCCTGTATGCTGGACATAGGATTTTTAAGGTCATGGGAGATGTCGAGAATCAACCGCCGCCTGTCCTCCTCCGACTTTTTGCGCAGAGAAATTTCATGTTCAATCCGGGCGGCCATGTCATTAAAAGTGTTCTGAAGTTCGGCGAACTCATTTTTCAGACGCAAGTCCACCCGAGCAGAATAATCGCCTTCCCGCAAAAGCCTTGTGCCGTCACAGAGCTTTTGCAGAGGTACAGTTATGCTCGCCGCTGTAATCCTCGAATAGATAAAAGCAAAGAGTGCAAGCATCAGAATATAACTCAGCACCGCGAAGGTGATCGCCCAGCCCGCCCGCATGAAATCACCGGTGGCGGCTTCTTTATTATACACCAAGGAAAAATCCAGCCGAATGGAGGTGGGGAAGGTAACAATAAGCCAAAACTCACCCTTTGGATGGTAGAGAATATCGTAATGGTAGGGCTTGCTTTTGCTTTCGGTTAAAAATGTTGTGAATTCCTCGGCAGTCAGCTTATCTTTCCCGATGGTGTCAAGGCCGCTGGAATAAACGACACGGTATTCCCTGTCCACGACCTGTACGCCGCCGCCGTTTTGCACAACAGCGGATGCGTCAATCTGCCTGTAATCCTCTTTGATGATTGCGCTTGCGGGATACCGGTTTTTTGTAAGCGAGCCTGAAATCAATCCGCTGGCAAAGGAAAGCAGCGCAAATGCGAATACCGTAGCCAGTATCGTCAGCAAAAATATCACCAGAAAATTTCTGAGGAATTGATTGGACAGTTTTCTTTTCATGGCTTTTCTCCAGTATAATGGAGCTTGTACCCGATGCCGCGAATGGTTTTCAGGTACTCTGGTTTTTGGGGGTCGTCCTCAATCCGGTTCCGGATTCGACTGATATGCACCATCACGGTGTTGTCGTCAAAATAGTATTCCTCGCCCCATACCGCTTGATATAGCTGCCGTTTTGTAAAAACCCTCTCCGGGTGTTCGATAAAGTGCAGAAGTAGCTTGTATTCCTTTGCGCCAATTTCAATCGGTTCCCCGTCCTTAAAGGCGCAGCATTTTTCTTTGTCTATAGACAAATTTCCGTATGTAATGCTTGCGCCGGATTTTTCCTTCGGTGAAAGGTACTCATTATTCCGCCTCAGCTGCGCGCCTACGCGAGCCACTAACTCGGTAATGGAAAAGGGTTTGGCAAGATAGTCGTCCGCACCCAGTCCGAGCCCCAGCACCTTGTCCATTTCGTCCGTTCTCGCGGTCAGGAAGATGACAGGAAGGGTGCTGTGTTCCCGTATTTTACGGAGAAGGTTAAACCCGTCCATCACAGGCATCATCACGTCAAGGATTGCCAGGTGAACTTCCTGTGCCGAAAGGATATCCCATGCTTCCTTGCCGTTTTGCGCCGTCAAGACTGTATACCCGTTTTCCTCAAGACTGATTTTTATTAAGTCCCGGATGTCCTTCTCGTCGTCTGCGACCAGTATAACCATAGGTTTTTTGCCCCCCAGCCTGTATTGCCTCGTTTACAACCCCGCCTAACACTTTATACAATCCTGATTGCGGTCCATTTTCATTATAAAACTATTTTGACAAGGTTTCGACCCTAAATTTTCCTACATCAAAACTATTATCACAACTCCCATCTTCCCCCCACCCTTGACATCAAAACAACGCAATCCTCATGGGCGAGTGGGCAGTGCCGACCTGTAAGGTAGGTTTCAAACCCTGTAGTTCCTGCTCTGGTATTCAACTTCCTCTACTCCGTCCATTTGGTTCAACTTCATTGCCAGGAAAAAGAAGTAGTTGGACAAGATATTGCAAATATCAATAAGTTCTTCTGGAACCCGGTTGCCTGCCTGTACATGCCTGTAGACCATTCTGACTATTTCCTTGAACTTGGTCCTTATTACATGGGCAATGCATGCGCTCCTTGAGCCCTGGGTCAGTACAAACCGCTGATATCTTTCCTTTGTTTCCGCCTCAAGTCTTTCTTTGGCTTCCACAAGCCATGTCATTTCCTCTTTGGAGACCGAGAAGAAAGTTCTTAGGGTGGGGTTTACATGATAGGTTATTTCGCATATGCGTAACAGCTCTTCCCTTAAAGCCTTATCCTTTATCTCTGACCTGAGAAGCCCTATAAGGCTTGCCGTCTCGTCCGTAAGTATTTCAAAATCGCATCTTAAGTCCTCCGAGGGGTCGCTTAAAAACGGGTAAGCCTCGTATTTACTCCTATAAACCTTTGACATGGTATTCCTCCTTTTGCCAATCATTGGCCGTTTCCGCAGGACAATTTCAATGTGCCGGGAGTCCCTGTCCCATGCCGGTGTCTTAATTCCATTCTCTCCCACCTTTTGTAAGAGCTAACCATATAATTAACGACATCCATCTCATAGGCCTTCTCAAGGTTTTTCTTGTTTATAACCTGGTCTACCTTTCCATAGCCCAGGGTTTTTCCTTCCTTTAAAAGCAGCACCTTGTCCGCCAGACGCATGGCCAGGTTGATGTCGTGAAGGACTCCGATAACGGAGTGGCCTTCCTTTCTGGACCATTCCCTGAGATAGTCAATGATATCCACCTGGTACTTCAGGTCCAGATGGTTTGTAGGCTCGTCAAGAAGTATGATGCTTGGCTGCTGGGCAAGAGTCCTGGCAAGGTGTACCCTCTGCAGCTGTCCCCCCGAAAGCGTCTCAATCGGTCTATTACTTATGTCCTTAAGCCCTACGGCCTCAATACACCTTTCAGCATACTCCCTGTCGTGCCTTGACGGCCTTTTCAAAAGTGATGCCTTCATCCTGACGTATCTTCCCATAAGTACGGTCTCGAATACCGTGTAGGAGAAATAAACTGAGGAAAATTGGCTCATCACAGCAATCTTCTCGGCCAGTTCTCCCCGCTTCATAGTACGTATCAGTCTTCCGTCAATGCTGATTTTCCCCTTCGACGGGATTATACCTGCAATTGCCTTAATAAGCGTGGTTTTACCGCAGCCGTTGGCTCCCATTATACAGAGGGTTTCGTTTTCATTTATCCTGGCAGAAATATTTCTTATTACGTCCCTCCCGTTGTACCCGGCAGAGACATTTTCAATTTCCAGCATGCTGTACCCTCCTTTTCGAGAAATACAGGTATGTAAAAAACGGTGCTCCCACCATTGCAGTCACTGCGCCCACCGGAATCTCATAGGGTGAAATAATCGTCCTCGCCGCCAAATCGCAGACTACCATAAAGGAGCCGCCAAATACTGCCGTCATGGGAAGTACAATCTCGTGGGCAGACCCGTACAGCTTTCGTACTATAAACGGGGCAACCAGGTCAATAAAGCCTATTACGCCGACAAAGGATATAGCGCTTCCGGTTAAGGCGGCTGAAAGCCCCAAGAGTATCCATTTGACCCTTTGTACATCAACCCCGATTGATAAAGCCTGCTCCTCTCCAAAGGTCAGTATGTCCATCTCCTTAGTGTAGAATAGCAGAATCACAGTCAGTACTGTAATTATTGGAAGCAGTATCCCAATGCTTGACCACTCCTTGAGGGCAAAACTGCCCATTTGCCAGAATGTAATCTGGGCGACCTTGTCCCTGAAAAGAGTGGTTATCAAGGTAAGGATGGCGTTTATAAACAGGGAGAATACTATTCCCACCAGGATTATTGTGTTGTTCTCCATATTGCTGTCCAGCCTTGATGCAAGGGATATTGCTATTACAACTGTCATGACCCCGAATAAAAGCCCGGTAACGGGTAGGGTAAAGCTCCCCAAAATATGCAGCCTGAACCCCGATACTATTATTAGAGCAGCCCCGAAGGATGCCCCGGAGGACACCCCTAAGGTATATGAGGATGCAAGGGGATTTTTAAGCACCGACTGCATCACGGCGCCGCTTACCGATAGGGCTGCACCCACCAGGTATGCCAGCAGCACCCTTGGAAGTCTTATGTCCCATACAATTGAAGCGGAGGACCCGTTAACATCCGTAAGAGACCCTTGGCCAATAACCTTAAATGTGATAATCTTCAATACTTCCATGGGAGGGACAAATACGCTGCCAATACCTACCCCAAGCACCACTACAATGAAGCTTAACGCAACAGCAAGAGGAGTCCTGCAGCCAATCTTCATAATCAGTCACGCTCCGGATATACTGCTGCAATCATCTCTTCCAGTGCTTTAACTATGTTGTGGTTGGGGAGGGAGCTGGCCATATTGTCGATATAGTATACCCTGTCTTCCTTTACGGCTTTTATTGCATCCCAGCCTGACCTGCTCTTTATCTCCTGGACGGGGTCTTCTATATAGTTGACGTTTGTAAGAATCACATCGGGGTTTTTGCTTATAATAACCTCCTCCGACACCGATATCCAGCCGGCCTGGTCAGCTAATGCATTTTCTGCACCTATAATTTCAATCATCTCGTTAAGGAATACTCCCGTTCCAAAACTGTAAATGTAAGGTGCGGCACCTATTTCAAAATAAACCGATTTTTTGTCTTTCACCTTTCCCCCAATGCTTCGTATCTCCTCGATCTTTGATTTCATTTCCCTAATTATTCTGTCTCCCACTTCCTCATCTTTCAGGGTTGCTGCTATAAACTCTATATCCTGGTATATACGCTCGATGCTTTCGCTGGAGGGTATATAGACCACCGATATCCCAAACTCTGTAAGTGGGCTCAGCATGTCGACGCCTCCGATAGCACTCATCGTTGATGCATAGATAATGTCAGGTTTCATCTCTATCAGCTTTTCGATATCGGGAGACATTAGGTCTAAGTATACAAGGTTTGCGGGGAGAGCCTCTATGTTTTTTGATTGGGTGTCAACGGCAACCAGCCTGTCTCCGTAGCCCATTTCTATAAGTATTTCTGTTGTTGACGGGGCAAGGGATACAATCCTTTCTATACTGTCAGGAACGGTTATCGGGTTGCCGGCGGGGTCTGTTGTTGGCAGCCCTGTTTCACCGGGCGAGTTGGCCTCGGTATTAATTTCCGATGACTGTTCTGCTTTTTCCGGTGAACACGCCACAAGCAGGAGGCCCAGCAGCAGTAATGATAATACGATTAACTTATTTTTTCTCATTTTATCGCCTCCGATTCGTTTTGATTTAGTTTCTTCTGGCTTCATAATTTTGGTAATGACAATGAATTTGGCCTTTCTGCTCCCTGCACTTGACTTCTCTTCCGGCCTGTGAGTATCACTTTTAGGACGCTAAAAAAGGACTGCAGCTATCGCCACAGTCCGTATTTACTGTCCAGGAAATGATAATAAAAACCATCCTCTATCCCACTCCTTCGCCAATTATCCGTTGGCCGGAATGACACTTTGTGCAGGTCTTCTGGCTTGCGTTTTTACACAGACTTCTCCTTCCCGGGTTTCCCAGTGGATACGAAGACTGCAACACGCTTACAGCGGCGGAACCGCACAGGACTTTCACCTGTTTCCCTCTTAGCTGTCCGAATCTTTCGGACAGAACACAAAGTATTTATTAAGTTTACGTCACCCTAAATAATAGCACCGGCTTTTTTATTTGTCAATTTGGTTTCTCCGTCCGGCTCATCCTAAGAATCATTCAATAGTTTTATTATATCCCCCGGTTGTATTTATTGATAGACCAGTGATACAATTTATATGATGCTGTACATATTGTTCAATATTATATGTCGGACACCAAAGGGAGTGTGTGAATTGGATTACAGGATAGACGCTGATACTATGAAATCTTTGCAAAAGGCACAGGAAAATGAAATAACGGAATACCATATTTACTTAAAATTATCCTCGTTAATAAAAAATGAACACAACAGTAAAATTCTTCAACAAATCGCACGGGATGAACTCCGCCACCATAACGAGCTAAAAAAGTTTACCGGGACGGCCAAGAAGCCGAACAATTTAAAAATATATTTTTATACCTTAATTTCAATGATATTTGGTATTACTTTCGGGATAAAGCTTATGGAAAGAGGAGAAGAAAGTTCGGAAAAACTATACAGAGAACTCGGGGAAAACATTAAGGAATTTGAAAGAATAGCAAAGGAAGAGGACACGCACGAAAAAGAACTGGTTGAAATAATCGAGGAGGAAAGGCTCAAGTTTGTAGGTTCGATGGTCCTCGGTTTGAATGATGCCCTGGTGGAGCTCACCGGTACCCTGGCAGGTCTTACATTTGCATTGAAGAATACACGGCTCATAGCCCTTGCAGGCCTTATAACAGGTATAGCAGCTTCACTCTCAATGGCGGCATCGGAATACCTTTCAACCAGGACAGAGCAGGAGAATACCCGCGCCCTTAAATCATCATTATATACCGGAGGGGCATATATTTTCACCGTTGCATGCCTGGTATTACCCTATCTTGTATTCTCCAACTATGTGGTAAGCCTTGTGTTTACTATTGTTGCGGCTATATTTATAATACTTGTTTTTAATTTTTATATATCGGTAGCGAAGGACCTTCCATTTAAAGAGAGATTCTTTGAAATGGCCGGTATCAGCCTGGGAGTGGCCTTCATTTCCTTTATAATCGGGTACCTCATCAGGCTGTTCCTTGGGGTTGATATTTAAATTCGCAATTTAGATTTTTTATAACTCCAGGTC
>JAAYEV010000189.1 GCA_012728565.1 Clostridiales bacterium | reverse complement strand
GTTTCTTGAAGCCATTTTCAGGCCCCTTATTTGACCCCTCATTTTTTCCGAGATGGAGAGTCCTGCCGCATCATCCCCGGCCCTGTTGATCCTGTAGCCCGATGAGAGCTTCTCCAGCGACTTAGCCCCCGCCATGTTGTTAATACCAAGCTGCCTGTTGGTGTTCATAGCCATGATGTTGTTGTTGATTCTCATACTTATTCCTCCCTGAATTATTTTTCCGGCATCCTTGCCGTTTATTTGAAGAAGTGCTTTGCCCTATACCCGGCCGCTGTATATGCGCAAAACCTTCTTTCATTTGTATTATCGTACTAAACTAGTTTTTACTTTAGCCCTGTTCCTTGGTTTTTTTGCTTTTTATCAGAGTATCCAGGTCTTTTATTGAAACTTGCCTGTTAAGGACGGCCTCCTTGTTCTCCCTTTGTATGGCCTCATAGACCTCGTACCGGTGAATACTTACATCACCGGGGGCCGAAATGCCCAGTTTCACTTTGCCCTCCTCGATGCCCACCACCCTTATCACTATATCGTTTCCGATTACAATGCTCTCGTCCTTTTTCCTTGTAAGTATAAGCATGGCCAACCCCCTAACCGGCATCCTTCATGGTGCCCACCACAGGATGCCTCAGGCTGTACCTTTCATCCTCCAGCACTATCTGGGCAGCCCTGTTGTTAACGGTATTTATTACTATGGGCGCCCTTAGGTTGACCGTCATTTTGTTTAGATCGTCGGGTATTTTGACCACCGCCAGCACCTGGGCATCCCCCGGCCTTTTTAGCTGCAGAGCCTCCACCACGCCCTCGGGTATGTCGAACTCGTAGTCCGCCATAACAAAAAAGGGGTTCATCACCACAAAGGCCAGTTCCGGCCTGTCCGCCGACTGCAGCCACTTGAACACCCCGCCCCCGTCGGGGTTCTCTATCTGGATAAAACCCTTGCAGTCCTCAAACCCAAGAAGGCCGGACGGAAAATGCAAAAGGTCCTTCTCTTCGTATTCCAGTTCCCCGAAAAACCTTGTATTTAGCTTCATTTCGCTCCCCTCCCCGTTATATGGTAGTGTCAAAACCATCCCTAGTATATTTAATATCCACGGCTGCTTTCTGAAGTATGTACACATCCACACCGGCCCTGGTGGCGGTAATCTCGGGCCTTGATGTTGCAGCCCTAAGCTGCACGTAACCCATATCCCAGTTTATATCAACGCCGCCGCTGAAACTTACTCTGGGCCTGCTCCTTGGCAGGGCGGCTACAGTATAATCCAGCCTTTTACCCATTACACCTTTGGCAAGCGCCGGTATCGCATTGGGGTTTTTGTCCACCCGTGCAAGGGTATCCCCTTTTCTTGCAATGTCCGCAATGGCCTTTAGGCCCTTGCTCCGCGACTTTTGCGCCATCTCCTTTGCGAATACGTCCGCCGGCTTTAATCCCACCTCGGCAAAACACTGCTTCTGATCGATACTGACCTGCACATGCTGCGTGTCTATTCTTACTCTAGGCGGTTTGCTTCGTGCTTCAACCACCGGCATCCGGCTTTTTATATCAATAAGGGCATCAGTTGTGTTGATGCCCAGCCTTCCAAATCTTGTGTTTATTTCAATCCCCATATCCATCACCCTACCTCAGAAAATCCACCAGGGTAGGCTGGATAATCCTTGCCCCTCCAGCCAGGGCGGCCATGTACACGTTCTCCTCGCTCTTAAGCCGGGTGATCACCTCCGCCATGTCCGCGTCCTCGTTCTGGGAAAGCAGCTTGTTGAAGTTCAGGTAATCGTCCTCCAGCCGGTTTACAACAAGTTTCATCCTGTTGACCTTTGCTCCCGCTTCGGCGACCTTTGCCAGTATGTTTTCCATGTGCACATCAATATCGCCTATAATACCGCCGACCGTTCCGGAATCGCCAATGTTAAGCGCATCAATAAAGTCCTGCATGTCAGCAAACAGGTCCTTTCCGCCGGGCTCGAATATTTCCCGCGCGGTCATATTACCCTGAAGTATATCGCTTACCCCGACCTGGTACATAATCTGGCCGAGGTCCCCCGCATAGTTCAAACTTCCGTCGGGATTCAGCCCAACCGGGGCTTGATTTGTCTTGTAGCCTGCAAATATGTGTTTTCCCGCATAGGTGCTGTTCCCAATGGATACAAGCTGGTCCCGAAGCTGTACCACCTCTTCGGCAATCTTCTGGCAGTCCTCGGGGCTTAATACGCCGTTGGCGCCCTGAACCGCCAGTTCCCTGGCCCGCTGCAGCACTTCCTTAATCTGCATTAGGGCGGTTTCGGTGGTTTCAAGCCAGGACAGCGCATCCTCGGCGTTCTTTTTAAACTGCCTGTTCTCGTTAATGTCCGCCCTTAACTTCAGGCTGCGGGCAACCCCCACCGGGTCTTCGGAGGGCATGCTGAACCTTTTGCCGCTGGACATCTGGTTATGCACCCTCTGCATACGTTTCAGGCTGGAGTTTAAGTTTCTCATCATATTGCTTATAAGCATGTTATTGGTGACGCGCATACCTTAAGCCCTCCCTTCGAACTACCTACCCACAAGGCCCATCCTGTTTACCAGCATGTCAATCATCTCGTCCATGGCTGTGATAAGCCTTGCCGCAGCATTATAGCTGTGCTGGAACTTCACCATGTTGGCCATTTCCTCGTCTATTGACACCCCTGAGGTGGAAGTCCTCAGCATATTGGTTTGATTCACCAGTATCTCCTGGTTGTCCCTCATCCTGACGGCTTCCTGCCCGTCCACCCCCAGCGC
>JAAYEV010000188.1 GCA_012728565.1 Clostridiales bacterium | reverse complement strand
AGAAAGCATGCCGCCGCCGAGGGCGAAAGGGAGTTCATGGAGGGCGAAGCGGTAATAAGGGTGCCCAGTACAGAGTTCGGGGGCTGCCTGGACAGGATTGCCGCCCTGGGCAAGGTGACCAACCGGTCCACCTATGGCAGTGATATTACCCTTCAATATATGGACCTTGAGACGCGCCTTAAAAGCAAGCAGGTGCAGCAGGAAAGGCTTATAGAAATACTGTCCAAGGCCGAGCGGGTGGAGGATATATTAAATATAGAGAATGAATTAAACAGGGTAAGGACCGAGATCGAGAGCCTGGGTACGCAGCTTAGGGGATGGGATAACCTTGTACAATATTCCACCATCCGTGTATTCATGACTGAGGTGGACCCAAAGGATACAAAGGTGTCGGGGTTGAAGGTGGATAATATATGGGACCGGATGAGAAGGGGTTTTATACGCACCACCAACGCAATAATGGACATGATTGAAATAATTATTGTCGGGATAGGCTATGCCCTACCGGTGGCAATACTGGCAGGAATAGCATACCTGGTATGGAGAAAGATTAGAGTCAGTAAAAAAGAGTAAAGCGAGGTGATGCTAATGACGGGTAAAGGGTCAAGGATTGCGGTCTACCTTTTGGTGGTTACTGTACTGGCCTTTGCGCTCTATATCGCCGGGGACGTGTTTTCTGGAAAAGCCGCCGCCGCCCAGGAAAACGAGAAAAACATAATAACGGTAAACGGGAGGGGCGTTGTAAGAGTTAAGCCGGATACCGCCTATATAAGGGTGGGGGTGGAGACGAGGGGCTCCGATGCAAAGAAGGCGCAGCAGGAAAACGCCCGGGTAATGGGTGAGGTAACCAAAAAGCTAAAGTCCCTTGGAATCAAGGAGGACGATATAAAGACTGTGACATACAGCCTGTACCCCCTGGAAAGGTACGATGAAAAGACCAAAAAGTCCTATGTGTACGAGTACAGGGTCAACAACATGGTTGAGGTTACAGTGAGGGATATAGACAGCACCGGAGCGGTGATAGACGGCGTATCGTCGGTAGGCTCCAACAAAATATCCAGCATACGCTTTGGTGTTGAGGACACCGAGAAGTATTATAACGAGGCATTAAACGCGGCGGTGGTAAACGCTTCCGGAAAGGCGGAGGCCATTGCAAAGGGACTGGGCGTAACGCTTAAAGGAGCGGTAAACGTGCAGGAGATATCAAGCGGTGGGCCGATGGTTGTACGGGATGAAGTAAGTCTTGCAAAGACTATGGAAATGGCGGACATGGCCGCAACGCCCATATCCACCGGAGAGCTGGAGATAAGTGCAATGGTTTCGGTGCAGTACGCTTACTAATGCAAAAAGGGCTTTCTTGCGAAGCCTCGGTTTACATGCAAAATGGCCTTGAGGTTCTTTTAGAGCCGCAAGACCATTTTAATTTTCTTTAAGCTTGTGCGGTTTTTGCCAATCAGCTTTCCCATAAACAGGAGCAAGGAATTTGTCATATTAATTAAAACTTATGGATTTTAGTATTTGCTCATAATCCCCAATGTTATCATCGAAGTTTTCGACCATATCAGTAAATCCGATTAAATAGGAGTCTTTGCCTAATAATAGAAATATATCCCAACACTTACACCGCGCGGCTCCGGCGTCGTAGGTAAATACAAATTTTCTGGCATCTTTTCCGTCCACGGTTAAGTTTTCCACTTCACCAATGTATTCAATGTCCTTGTAAGTGCTGGGATATGTTGACTTCGCTTTCTCAACCAGCTCATCCAGATTTGATGCGTTAAAGCCCCAATTCATAACAATAAACCTGGCCGTGCCCTTATAGTACTCTGCCGGATGAGGCGAACCCTCATATGGTTCCCACCCCTCAGGGGTGGTAACCGAGATAATTCTTTGATTTCCTATTTAAGTACATTTTTCCTATATTCCGATGGGGTCATGCCCACCTTACGTTTGAAATAGGTGGTGAAGTTGCTGGGGTTGTTGAACCCGCACATGAAGCAGGCCTCCGTTATACTCACATTCCGAAGGCTGAGCAGGTCTTTGGCCTTTTGTATCCTAAGGTCCATCAGGTATTCATAGGGGGTTTTACCGGTGCATGCTTTAAAAGCCTTAATGAAGTAGTAGGGGCTAAGACGGGCTACCCTTGCCGCCTCTTCAAGGCTGTATTCCCCATCATAGCTGTTCCTGATATACTCAATAGCCTTATCAATATTCCCTTTTTTTGTTTTATACCCCGAAGCAACCGGGGATGGCATATTGTTGTCAATCTGCCTCAAAAGACACACGACTATCTGTGTGCTTAGGTTTTTCAGAACAAGGTTTCGACCGGGCAGGGAGTTATTGTATTCTTCCGCAAAGGCCCTGACAAGCGTTCTTAAATCCTTGCCAAAGACGTAATTGCCCTGCTTAAAATACACATTGGTTTTCCCGTAGACCATGTAAGCGATTTCATCCATAAAATCCCTGTCAACATTAATGGCGATAAGGCGGTTTTTCAGCATGCGGTGATAGGGTCCGTGGGCCTGGCCGGAATTCATTGGGTAAATCTTGCCCTTCTCGCCGGGGCAGTGGCTTTTTTCAACGTATATATGTGTAACAGCCGAGCAGGGCACTATAAACTCGTAACTGTCATGGACATGCTGGGCCCTTTCAATAAAATCGATGCCCTCTTTGGGTATTGTTATGCATATGCCTGAGGCCATGTACATATCCACTTTCTCGGCAAAATGCTCAAAGGGCAGGGGGTATGGACCCTCACCGAACATTTTTAACAGTTCCATGTTCATCTTTTACCCTCCCGGGAAATATTCGAAGTCTTTTATGTTGTAACCCATACCCATTTTACATTTTTTTGTTGGCGAAGTAATCACCCCAAGGGTGATTTTGGTACATTTTACATAATATAAGCAATATCTCAATAAAAAAAAGCAATATTTAACAAGTAATACAATGACCGTATTTATATAATGTATTTAAAGATTATGTACAAAAAATATTGTAGGAGGTGGGATGGTGGAAAACACGAACAACAACAAAGCATCGGTTTCAAAGTCTTCAACCGGGATGAATGAAAACCTGGCCGCCCTGTTGAGCTATGTATTGGGGTTTATTACCGGCATCATATTTTTTGTTATAGAAAAGGAAAGCAAATTCGTTAAGTTCCATGCGATGCAGTCCATCCTGGTATCTGCGGCCTTGATGGTCCTTTCCTTTGTACTGGGATTTATACCTTTTATCGGATGGCTTGCGTTAATCCTTCTGGGACCGGTTTCGTTTGTGCTCTGGATTATACTCATGGTGAAAGCGTATAAGTACGTTTGGTTCAAACTGCCGGTGGTTGGCGACATAGCAGAAAAACAGGCCGATGCCATTAAACTGTAGTCTGCCAACTTATAGAAATGCATGAAGAAAATAAGGCATAGACAGTGGAGCTATGCCTTAATATGTATTATATGCTTATTTATAAAGGAGAGGGTTATAATGAAAAGATTAATAGCAGGTATGCTGGTGTTTTTACTGGTGCTGTCCCTTGCCGCATGCGGGAGCGGCGGCGGGCCGGCAAGCAGCGCACCGCCCGAAAACGGTGAGAAGACGCCGGAACAGGAGCAGCAGGAGCAGGCGCAGCAGCAGCCGGTGGAACAACCCGTCCAGGCGAGCGGAAAGGGTGTCATATGTGACGGCTACCAGGCGTTCTTTGATGCCAAGCATGAATTCATCGATTATGTAGTAGACCAAAGCGAAGACCATGAAATCGTATCTGTGCATCACAATCTTGCGACCATGAACGAAATAAATGTTTTTAACCACCTTTTGCCGTTGCTCTATATGGGCAAATCCGTTGAAACTATGGGCAAATTTGATGAAAACATGGAAACTACTATGATGCAGACCGGATGGGCGGACGACGCGAAGGTCGAGTACAGCGAGAGCGCCGGGTATGTAGAGTATGTGGTAAAGGGTACCGATAAAAACGGGAAGGCCCTGGAGGCCAGGGCGAAATACGACAGTGATGCCGATTCAGTGCGGCTTGAGTCATACGTAGACGGTGCCCTTGAGCTGCTGTTTGAGTACGTGAAGCTGCCGGGAGGCTACGCGGCGCAGTACCATTTCGTAGACGTTTTAAGCATGGACAATTTCACTCCCGTAGAAGGTCTGTGCACCCGCAGGGTTATATTCAGCGGCAGCAACGGTTCCTGCGCAAGATTTGACAACGTGGAAGCCCAGCCGGAATCAATCTTTGGCAGCATACCGGATGAGGAGTCCTTTATTGAAGGGGCGACCCACTGGTATACGGTAACCGACGGAAGCTTTACAGGAAACCTTGGCGGAGAAGCGTTTTAAATAAAAAAAGGAGGT
>JAAYEV010000187.1 GCA_012728565.1 Clostridiales bacterium | reverse complement strand
TAAAATCCCCATCGCCGACGGCGGCGAGGGCACAGTGGAGGCGATGGTCGCCGCAACCGGTGGCGAAATTGTGAAGGCCTCGGTTTGCGGGCCCTTAATGGAAGAGGTGGATAGTTTCTTCGGGATACTGGGGGACGGCCAAACGGCGGTGATTGAAACCGCCTCCGCCGCCGGCCTTACGCTGGTGCCCCCGGCTAAGCGGAACCCGATGCTTACCACCACCTATGGAATGGGCCAGCTAATATTAGCTGCCCTGGACAGGGGCTGCCGTAGATTTATAATCGGCCTGGGGGGAAGCGCAACGGTGGACGGGGGAGCGGGACTTTTAAGCGTCCTTGGCGTTAAGTTTTTGGACAGGGACGGCCGGGCAGTACCGCCGGGTGGTGGCGGCCTTGGGATGTTAAGAAAAATAGACCTTTCGGGCTTGGAGCGAAGGGTGAAGGAATGCGAGTTTTTGGTCGCCTGTGACGTGGACAACCCCTTGTGCGGCGAAAGGGGAGCCGCTGCGGTTTTCGGGCCGCAAAAAGGCGCAACCCCCGAAATGGTGGAGGTACTGGACAGGAATTTGAAAAACTATGGTGACATTATCAAGGAAACCACCGGCAGGGATGTAGCTGACGCCGCGGGAGCCGGTGCCGCCGGCGGCCTGGGAGCGGGCCTTATGGCCTTTTTAAACGCTTCGCTGGTGCCGGGGGTTCAAATGGTGCTGGAAACTGTGGGTTTCAGTGATAGGGTAAAGGACGCGGACCTTGTAATCACAGGCGAGGGCAGCATTGACCGGCAGACGCTGTACGGGAAAGCACCCATGGGAGTGGCGGGAATTGCCCGCCGGTTTGGGATACCGGTGGTGGCAGTGGCCGGTACTGTAAAGGGAGACGTATCGCTGCTGTACAATGAAGGCTTTGCAGCGGTGGTAAGCATTTGCCCCGGGCCTATTACGGTGAAAGAGGCCATGGAAAGGGCCGGGAGCCTGCTGGCGGACACCGCGGAAAGAATTATGAGACTTGTAATTTTGCGAAAAATTACATGAGTAAATATATGGAAACGATATTTGCAGTTCATGATAAATTCAAGGCGTGGTAATCGGCTTACGGAGGCGTTCATATAATTGGCATAATAAAAACTTTCGGCTTTCAAAGAATATTAATAGACCTTCTTTTTTGAAAGGAGAATGGAATATATGAAACGCCGGTTGTTTTTTATATTACTGGCCTCACTGCTGGTACTATCGCTTGCGGCCGGCTGTGCGCCCCAGCGAAGGCCTGCACCGGATACCACGCCGGCACCGCAGCAGAGAACGCCGCTGCCGGGTACTCCTGAAGGGCCCGGAAACAGGGTGCCAAATGCCGACCCCCGGGAGGACGCGAGAAGGGCCGATAGGCTGGAGGACCGCATAGAGGACATGAAAGAGGTAAAGGACGTTACGGTTGTGGTAAACGGCAGCACTGCCTATATCGGGATTGATATGGATGCAAAGCTGCAGGGGAGACTGACCGACACGTTAAAACAAAAGGTAATAGACAGGGCTAAAGAGGTAGATAAGATGCTGACCCGAGTATACGTTTCGGCGGACTCCGATACCGTGACCCGTCTCGAAGAACTTGCAGAGGATATTGAAGACGGCAAACCCATAAGCGGTATAATACGCCAGATAGACGAAATGTTCAGAAGACCTGCACCCACGGTCAGGTAACCTAAAATCGGGATAGAGAAATCTATCCCGATTTTTTAAGCTGTTCTACCAGCAATATGTCAAGTTGATGGGTAAGCTCCAGGAGTTCCTTTGACTTTAAATTGTTCGGGTCGTTTTGCAGTACCCTCTCAATATTATCTCTTATGGTATCGAATTGGGCTTTCAGTGCATTTTGATCCATAGGTCCCGTGTTATCCCCTTTCCAAGGCAGAATAACTCCACTTCGACCAAACACCTGTTGTTTATACCCCCACCGTTATTATACAATAATAATCTGTTGTTTTATAACAAAAATTTGTAAGCCTAATGTAAGGAAGTCCCCGGTGCGGGGACCTCCTTACATGGCTTGCCCCGGTATAATAGCGTCCACTATACCGAATATTAGGGCCCCAATAATAGCTCCCCAGATGGTGACGTTGAAACCTGCCACGAAGTACTGTGTAGCGTAAATAATAACCGCGGCGGTAATGAAACCGACTATTCCTTTTCCAAATGGGGAGGCCTCAACGCCAATGAGCTTGGCCACTAGGTAATCCAGGACTGCCAATACTATTGCGCCTATTATGAGGGCCCATATTCCGTCAATGCTAAAGCCGGGCGTAAGAAAGGCGGTTATGCCCAAAACCACGGCTGCGACTATCAGCCTTATGACAATACTGCCGATATTCCAACCGCTTTCCGCCTGACGGCCTTCATTGTTCCTTTCTCTTTCTGCCATGTTTCACACTCCTTTTTGAGATTGTGCATTTTTAGTATGCTATGTATCTAAGTAAATATTCATGGATTTTAGCTTAAAATTTCCTGTAAAACAAAAAAACTGCCGAAGGGCGGACGTTCCTCCGGCAGTTTCAATGGCTGCTGACGGTTTTGTTTGGCATTTAATGTATTCTAAACCTGCTATCGTTAAACCTGTTGGTCTATCATTATATCATCCGGTATCATCCCCTTTCCCGGCCTAGTTATAAGAATTCACCGCTGTATATACGTAATACTTCTTCCAACATGTGTTATAATTCTTCATAAAAAGCGTATTAACGACGCGATATTTTATTTGCCGCGCTTAAAGGGGGAAGCATCGACAGCCCGATTTTATGGTATGAAATAGGGCGGCTGTTCTGGTATAATTAAAAGAAAAAAGTTACGAAAAGGAAAAGGACCAGGAGAGGCGTTTTGCGACATATTCTGGGACTTCCGGATGAATTATCTTACAATATAGGAAGGAATCAAAAATGGGACACAGAATAAAAAGAATCCTAAGGCTTTTGGAAAACGGTATCCATCTGCCGCCGCAGCTGCTGGCGTCGGAGGAGTTCAAGGTGATGCATATAAGCGACACCCCTTCCGCAATATACGGTGCCGTAACC
>JAAYEV010000186.1 GCA_012728565.1 Clostridiales bacterium | reverse complement strand
CAAATTGACCTCTTGTGGATTACACCAAACAAACCTTCGAGCGTCCCCAAGGAAGTTTCAAAGGTTTTTGTTAATCCGGCTCAAGAAGTAATTGCCGGCCTCTATAGGGGCGCGCTTATGTTTGTTTCCGGTTCTCATTACGAAGCCTTCTCATTGCCGGTACTGGAGGCAATGGCGTGTGGCTGTCCCGTTGTAACGACAGATAATACCGGGATACGGGAATATGCCAGGGATAAATCCAACTCGCTTATATGTGATGTGAAGAATCCAAAGCAGCTGGCAAAGGCAATGGAGCTGGTTTACATGGATTCTACTTTGAGAGAGAAGTTGATTAAAAACGGTTTATCTACTGCCCGCAGCTACAATTGGTCAAAAATTGTTGGCGATTTACTTGATTACTATAAAGATGTTGCTCAATGGAAACCCGCTAAAGCGGATAATCAGGTAATAAAGGGCACCGAGATTATGCAAAAGCAAAATGATGGCGCGCTGGAAATATCGCAGTCAGAGCTTGAATTGCATAAGCAAAGGGTTATCCAGATAATAGAGAATTCAATTAATGAAGGCGACATTGAGACTGCAAAGAAATTGCTTGATGAATACCAGGATATTGTGGGCGTCGATGCGAAGGCCTGTTCAATAAAATCGGTAATACTGATGGTGGAACAGCGTTTCGAAGAGGCAAGACAGGTTATCCTGGAAGGCTTGAAGCTTGAGCCGGATAATTCCGATTTGCTGTATAACATGGAGTATCTGAATGACCTTTTGGGCCAAGCAGGTCAAGCTGCTTCCGGTGGAGAATGCTCTCACCACGATACCAATACCGTCGAGCCGGCTTTAAAAAGCGACCAAGATAACACTGGGAATGCCAATGGTACCGGTTATAAGATTTTGATAGCCAGTCCTATTAGGCAAAAGCCGGCGATATTAAAGGAGTTCCTTGTTTCCCTAAGGGAACTTGATACAAGCGGTTTTGATATATGGTACCTGTTTGTTGATGATAATACCGACCCGGAATCATCCGCCATATTGAATACTTTCTCGAAAAAAGTCCCCAATGTGATGGTACACAGGGCTGATACCGGGGATAAGTACGTATGCGATGATGTAACCAATCACCAGAAAGAAAGGCGGGTTTGGAGAGTTGCGGCATTTAAGGATATGATGATAAAAATTGCCGATGAATACGGCTTTGACTACATATTCTTTATAGACTCCGACCTTGTCCTGCATCCGCTTACATTACATGAACTGGTTAATTCAAATAAAGACATAATCTCAAACATCTTCTGGACAAAATGGCAGCCTGATGCACCCAAGCTGCCCCAGGTGTGGCTTATGGATACATACACGCAGCACCGGCAGGCCAGGGACGAAAAAATAAACCCGGAGACTGCGCTTGTGCGGAGACAGCATTTTTTGAACCAGTTAAAACGGCCGGGGATATACGAGGTAGGCGGTTTGGGTGCTTGCACCCTTATAAGCCGTAAAGCAATCAAATTAGGGGTAAGTTTTAGCCAGATACCCAACCTGTCTTTCTGGGGTGAGGACCGGCACTTTTGTATAAGAGCGGCAGCACTGGGGTTAAAACTCTACGTTAACACCCAATACCCGGCATATCATATATACAGAGAATCGGATTTGGAAGGGGTAGGTTCTTATAAAATAAGGGCTGCAAAGGGTGAATACTTGTACAAGCCTGTTATAACCTTGGTTTATACGAGCCTTTCAGGGTCCAATACCTGGGCGCTTTATAAGTGTGTTCCTGAATATATAAAGGAGCAGTTTGACGTTGAACTGGTTGTACAAGACAATAGTGCTAATTATTATGGAACGGTCATGAACAGCGACGTTGTTGTTGTTACGGAAGGTAACTACAATCTGGATAAAAAACTGTTTAATCCCGACCAGATTGTGATTGACTTATGGCACGGTTTCCCCTTGAAAAGTATGGGGTATGCCGATAAAGGCGAAAAATTCATTAATACGCTCCCTGCAATTTGGGCTAATATTAATTATATTGGCTCATACTCCCCGATGTTTAACCGCGTGATGGAAAAGTGCATAAGAGCCGGAGATGAAAAGTATCGGGTCTGGGGGGCACCAAGGAACGACTTGTTGCTCGGGTCCAGTGGCAGGGATGCCCTGGTAGAACTGTTAGGAATCAAGAATGCGGACGAACGGCGGTTTATTGTTTATATGCCTACATACAGGTATTCGCCACGTGGTGACCGAAACGATGGCAATAAGGACTGGAGCAATATTTTTGGGCTCCCCGGTTTTGACGAAGAGCGGTTTAATGAATTTCTGAGGTCCCGCAATCTTCACCTGGTTGTCAAACTACATCCTGCCGAGGAGCGAAAGTTTGCTGAAAGGATAAAAAATCGCTCCAATATAACACTGCTTACCGGCGGAAAACTATACGAAAAAAAGATGGACCTCTATGAAGTGCTTAACGCTGCTTCGCTGCTTATCACCGATTATTCGTCAGTCTATTTTGACTTCTTGCTGCTTGAACGGCCTATAGTTTTCGTTCCTTCGGACAGGAAGGATTATGCACGCAACAGGGGTT
>JAAYEV010000185.1 GCA_012728565.1 Clostridiales bacterium | reverse complement strand
TTGCTACCTCGCTCAACGGGAACCGGTGGGTAATAAGGGGTTCAATCTTAACCTTTTTCTGTTCCAATAACTCCACTGCCTTTGGATAGAACCCGTATCCGCCCTTTGAACCAACCATTGAAATCTCTTTACTGTAGAAGTCTTTTTGCGGCAGTCCGTCAATGTTATTGAATGAGGTTCCGAACTGAACAACTGTTCCGCCTTTTTTGACCATCCTTACTGCTGACAATAAAGCCGGTACTGTACCGGAGGATTCAATACAAATGTCAAAGCCAACGTTGCCTTTCCTATCAAGCACGTTCTTTTCCCAGTCAGGGTCCTGCCGGTTGTTCCATGTAAAGTCCGCCCCCAGGTCTTTTGCTATTTGCAGCCTGGAGTCCCTTGTTCCAACCATTCCTACATCCTTTGCACCGGCCAGCTTGCAAAGCTGCTGCATAATCAATCCACCGTATCCTGGCCCGATTAACAGTACACTGTCTCCGATCTTCAGCCCGGAACGGTGCAGCGCCCTTAGTGCAGTAGCTACCCCAACTACTCCTTGAGCCTCTATCGGATTTACTTCCTCGCTGATTTTAAGCAGCACATTCTCAGGTACAATAATATACTCCGCCAGGGAACCGTCTATGGTCCTACCCAGCATGTTTGGCTTTTCGCAGTATGAAGGCATCCCGTTGTAACACCAATAACACCTGCCGCAGCCCCAGCTTGCCTGGGATGCAACATGGTCGCCGACCTTAACCTTGCTTACCTCATCTCCTACTTCAGCTACAGTACCATCGTACTCATGTCCCAGTATTACATTTTCCTTAGCCTTGTAAATCCCACGGTATACAGACACATCCGTTCCACAGATACCAACGCATCCAACTTTAACGAGGACTTCGTCGGGTTTTAGTTTGGGAAGTTTGATATCGACGATATCAAACTTCCCTGCCTCTCTCAAAATACTTGCTTTCATAATTAAACACCTCTTTTAGCATTCTACTGCACCAGTGTTTTTACTTAGTTTTGAACCGATTAAATACCCTACTATAATTAAGGCCAGGCCAATTATATCGGTTTTCATACCCGGGATAATCATTGCTACACCGCCTACCAGCAGCAAAGCTCTTCCTACCATATGAAGAGGTTTCTTGAACCAGCCCTCGGTAGATACCGCAATGGCATAGGCTCCTATAAGCGAAGTTATAACAACCAGTATTACCTCCAGTGGTTCTCCTTTGAGGAATATGGCCGGAGAATATACCATAATAAATGGGATTATGAATCCCACTATTGCCATTCTAAATGCAAGATAGCCTACTGTAACCGGGTTTGCTTTTGCTATTGCCCCAGCTGGGTATGCCACCAATGCCACCGGAGGGGTAATACCGCTAAGGCAAGCGAAGTAGAAAATAAACATATGAGCTGACAGTGGGCTTATACCCAATTGTGATAATGCAGGCGCCATAATGGCTGCACTAACTAGGTAACATGCAGTGGTTGGAAGCCCCATGCTCATTATTATTATTATCACAGCGGTTAGAATAAGGGCTAGAAACAAATTAGAACCGGCCAGTGCAATTATCACGCTTGATAGCTTAAGACCAACTCCAGTTAGAGAGACCAACGCCATAATGATTCCTGCACATGCACACGCTGCAATTACTTCAAGAGAGCCATTCATACCTTCCTCTAAGGCACTAAAAATGCTCTTAAGGCTCATCCTTGTCGATTTCCTAAAATAAGAAACCACAACGCAAGCTATGATGGATAGAAATGCCGCTCTTATCGGGGTGGAACCCTGTATTAAAAGGGCATACAAAAGTATCAAAAGCGGAAGTACCAAGTGGCCTTTGCTGCCTATTACTTCTTTAAGATTTGGCAGCTCCGACGACGGTAAACCTAACAGTCCATCTTTGCCCGCCCTTAAATCTATTACAAAAAATGTCGTCATAAAATACAATACCGCCGGTAGTATAGCCGCAATCATAACCTCTGTATAGGGCATGCCAATCATCTCGGCCATCAAAAAGGCCCCGGCTCCCATTACCGGCGGCATTATCTGTCCACCG
>JAAYEV010000184.1 GCA_012728565.1 Clostridiales bacterium | reverse complement strand
GGCTTTTCCCTAGGCTCACCCTTTTTGCCCTTGACATCAACACAACCGCCATGTCAACGCTTACCACAATTGAAACTAATCGATATCTTTAATTGTTTACTAAAGGCTTTAATAGAGGAATTCATGCGATTATAAGTACATAAAAAGGCTCTGTAACAAATCTTATTACAGAGCCTTTAAATTTGGTGGAGGCGGTGGGACATGTTACCCAATAGTTTCCTATTGGCACTGACTATATCTTGGAGTTAACTCCTTAACTCCCCCGGCGTATTATGAAAGGCCTGGTTTAGTTTTTGCCTTCCATCCTAGTACTGCATATCCTTGCGGACTTAGCGGCCTATAAGTCGATACGGAGCTGTTGGATTTCTCCACATACCCCTCGGTGTTAGCCTGGCATATACTTTAGCCTTCACCGATAAAGCCGGGTTTTCACCTGCAAATCGCTTTGCAGGGCGACTCTTTTGAATCGAACCCACGTCCGGAAATATATCACCGGGAACCTCTCCGAGCGCAGTCATTGTTTTAGAATTCCCTCCACCCAGCTCCCAATGACAGGATTCAGGGTTTTGGTAGAGTCATGTGTTCCATCCGGCCGCAACTCTTAGGACGGACAGTTCCCCGCTAGGATGACGCCCAATCCCGGACTGCGGGACGCCCGGGTTGAACGAGCTGCGTTAATTACGCAGCTAAAGCGTAATTTTCGTTTGCGTTTGTGTTTAATTGCCGGTTTTTTTTACGTGGCACCGTGCGATCCACGGCTCGCTGCTCCCGATTCTATCATCCCCGTCGAAACCAAGTACGCCCCCATGAAGTATCAATATCTTTCCTTGATGGCCCGTTCTATCCTTCTCTTGGCGTCCTTCTTGGCCAAATCATCCCTTTTGTCGTAACTCTTTTTGCCCCGTGCCACCGCCAGCTCAATCTTCACAAGCCCCCGGGTTATATATACCTTCAGCGGCACAAGGGTTAAGCCTTTTTGCTGCGTATAACCGATAAGCTTTCTTATTTCCCTTTTGTGCACCAAGAGTTTCCTCGTCCTCAGCGGGTCCCTGTTGTATATATTTCCCTTCTCGTAGGGACTTATGTGCATATTGTAAAGGTAAAGCTCTCCCTTGTCAACTCTGGCGAAGCTGTCCTTGATATTGACCTTGCCGCTTCGAATGGACTTCACTTCGGTTCCTACAAGCTCAATACCCGCTTCCAGCGTTTCCTCGATAAAATAATCGTGATGCGCTTTTTTGTTCCTTGCCACGACCTTTACATCATCCGCCATCTTGAGTACACCTGCTTTATCGGATAAAATTAACCCTATTTGTCGGGCAAATAGGGCCTTTTTCTTTCGCTAATTAAATGATACACCACATTACAGCCATTGTCAAGTAGTTATGTAAACCGACCGCCGGCCGCCAAAACTATGGCCTGTGACCCGTGGTCTACATTATACCAGCGTAAACTCCAATTTTTTGTCAATGGTGTCTGCCCTCAGCACCTGTACCCTCACCGCATCTCCTATCTTGTAGGTTTTCCTGGTCCTTGCCCCCATCAGCGTATAGCTTTTTTCATCAAAATGATAAAAATCGTCGTCCATGTAGCTGACCCTGACCATGCCCTCAACCCCGTTATAGAGCTCCACGAACAGTCCAAAGGCGGTAACGCCGGACACTATGCCTTCAAACTCTTCGCCAACCTTGTCCGCCATGTATTCCACCTTCTTCATATCCTCCACTTCCCTTTCGGCCTCGTCCGCCGCCCTTTCCCTGTCGGAGGACTGCATCGCCGCCCTTTCAACAAAATCCTTTAAATACTCCGCCCTGTCATGATTCATCTTCCCTTTAATGGTTTCCTTGAGGATCCTGTGCACCACAAGGTCTGGGTACCTCCGTATAGGCGAGGTGAAATGGCAGTAATATGTGGCGGCAAGGCCGTAGTGGCCCAGGCTCTCGTGGGAATACCTGGCCCGCTTTAGCGACCTCAGCATGAGGGTGTTTATAACCCTCTCCTCTTTTTTGCCCTTAACCTTCGCGATAAGCGCCTGCAGCGTCTTTGGGTGCACTCTTTTTATACCCTTTATGGAATACCCGAAATTGTAAATAAACGCATTGAAGGCTTCCATCTTTTCCATGTCCGGCTCCTCGTGCACCCGGTATATAAGAGGAACTCCCAGCCAGTACATGTGCTCGGCCACCGTCTGGTTGCACACAAGCATGAATTCCTCGATAATCTTGTCCGCCGTCCTTCTTTCAACTTTAACTATGTCCGTCGGCTTTCCTTTCTCGTCCAGTATCACCTTGAACTCGTCAAATTCAAAGTCAATGCTTCCCCTTTCGGTCCGCTTGGCCGACAGTATCCGGTGCAGCTCCTCCATGGCCTTGAAGTCCTCAAGAAGGTACCTGTACCTTTCCATTAGTGCGGGGTCGTTTTTTTCCAGGATATCCGAAACATCGGCGTAGGTCATCCTCTCGCTTGTCCTTATAACGCTCTCCAGTATTTCATAGTCCACCACGCACCCGCACCTGTCTATTTCCATGAAAACCGACATTGTAAGCCTGTCCTCTTTGGGGTTAAGGCTGCATATGCCGTTGGACAGCCTCCGGGGCAGCATGGGTATTACTCTGTCCAGGAAATATACGCTGGTTCCGCGGCGGTAGGCTTCCTTGTCCAACAGCGAGTTTTCGGCCACGTAGTGGGCCACGTCGGCAATATGCACTCCCAGCCGGAAATTGCCGTTTTGGAGCCTTTCCACCGAAACGGAGTCGTCCAGGTCCTTGGCGTCGGCCCCGTCTATGGTGACTATTTTCATATCCCTCAAATCGGCCCTTTTTTCCAGCTCACCCTGCGGGATGTCCCCCGGCAGGGCCTCCGCTTCATGCAAAACCGCCGCCGGAAACTCCTCGGGGATGTCGTAACTCCTTATGATGGACAGGATGTCCACGCCTATATCGCCCCGGTGGCCCAATACCTCGATAATCCTTCCCTCGGGGTTTCTCCTTTTTTCGGGCCACCGCTGGATTTCCACCACCACTTTGTCCCCTTCCCCGGCGCCCATTGCATCCTCCCGGGCAACGAATATGTCGTCAAGAATCCTTGGGTCGTCCGGCACCACAAACCCAAAATTCCGGCTTTTCTCGTAGGTACCCACCACCCGCCTGTTGGCCCTTTCCAGGATGCGCACAATTTCCCCCTCGGTCCTGCCGCCGTCAGCCCGGCCCTTCGTTATCTTGGCGATAACCCTGTCGTTGTGCATCGCACCGTTAATCCCGTCGGCGGGAATATACACGTCCTCGTACATATCGTCCCGGGGCAGTACAAAACCGAAACCCCTTTGATGGCACTGCAAAGTACCCGTCACCAGGTCCATTTTTTCCGGTATCCCGTACCTTTTCTTGCGGGTGAGTATTACCTCCCCTTCCCTTTCCATTTCCCTAAGGGCTTCGCAAAATGCC
>JAAYEV010000183.1 GCA_012728565.1 Clostridiales bacterium | reverse complement strand
TTTTTCTAAGCAATTATACGCTGTACAACTATAATGCGGAAGTGCTTAAGGACTATGTAACCGACAATGACAAGTGGGTGTCGCTGCATTCTAAGGATATAGGCAGGGTGGAGTTGTTTTACCACCAGGACAGCGGCAAAATCCGTCATTAGCTTTATCCAAAAATTCGAGGAGGTGCAGTGGTGGTATGACCAGGGAAGAGTTTATTCAAATGATACTGCCGGCGGCAATGGAGGGATACAAAAAATACAAAATCCTGCCTTCCCTTACCCTGGCCCAGGCGGCACTGGAAAGCGCATGGGGCAAAAGCCATATACAAAACAACCTGTTTGGCATAAAGGCGACGTCTTCCTGGAAGGGTAAGGTGGCGGAAGTATGGACCACCGAGTATATAAACGGAAAGCCTCAAAGGGTAAGGGCGCTGTTTCGCGCCTATGACAGCTTTGCCGAAAGCGTAAAGGACCACAGCCGCCTGCTGGGAGAACTGCCAAGATATATTAAGGTAAGGGAAGCAAACAACTACAGGGAAGCCTGTCATGCGGTTCAGGCGGCGGGGTATGCTACCGACCCGCAGTATGCTGTCAAGCTTATTGATCTAATTGAAACCAACGGGTTTGAAAAATATGATGAAGAGGCCAGGAAGGGCCATTGGGCGGAGGGGATATGGAAGAAACTGAACGAATTGGGGATCCCGGTTTATGAAAAGCGGTATGACGACGGGGCTACCCGGGGAGAGGTCATGGCTTTAGTGCTTAGGGCTGTAAAGCGAATCCTTGGGGAGTGACCGATCCTTAGAAGATTTCCGCAAGCAAAATGGTCACATCATCCTCCAGTTTCCTGTCCAGCACAAAACATGAGAACCGGTCGAATATTTCATAATAAAGGCTGAGGCTGTCCGCCTGCTTGCTGTTTTCCAGTATCTGCATGAGCCTTTTTTCCGAAAAGGCCGTGCCCTCACGATTAACTGCTTCCACCAGGCCGTCGGAGTATAACAGTATCCGGTCGCCGGCCTTGAGGGCCAGTTTGATGTCCCTGTATTCCGGGTTGTAGTATGACCCGACTTTGCAAATTGGGAACGGGTTTTTTGTTTCCAGGTTATATACCCTGTTACCCGAAATGACCACCGGCCGCGTGTTGAGCCCGGCGGAGGAATAGGTAAGTTTCCGGGTTCTCCTGTTGTATACCCCGTAAAACATAAGCAGGTATATTTCATCGGGAATCCGGGAATTGTTGAACTGAAAGAAAAGGTCTTTCAATACCCTTGAAGGGGACAGCAGCAAATCCTTCCCTTGCGTGTCCAGCTTGTTGCTTAGGATTGTCCGGTCGACAAATATGGTAATAATGGCGGAGGAAATCCCATGCCCCGATACATCGGCCAGGTAAAAGCCCGTGTGTTCCTCGTCTATACAGAACACGTTGAAAAAGTCTCCGCTGAGGCTTTCGCACGGTATAAAGGACGAGTGAAACTCAATTCCGGGGCAGGGCAGCTTTTTTTCCGGCAGCATGGACTGCTGAATTTCCCTGGCCAGCTCTATGTCCTTATAAAGCTGGCTGTTGGTTTCCATTATCTCAAGCTTTGTCTTTTGTACCTCCTGTGCCAGTGTGCGGGCGTGCTCCTTTAGCAGCGCATCGGCTTTTTTCAGGCTCTCATAGGGAAGCCTTACATTTTGCACGAACAAAACGTTGTACATTATCGAATAGGCTATTATTTTATGGACGTGCCCTATCAGGTTGTACATGTCGAATACGCTTATGTATAGGTTAAAATAAAGCTCGCTGTAAATGCTGACAATAAGCGCGGTGGCAAACTGGATGGAGGCCCTGCGGTTGATTTTTTTGTATTCCCATACCAAAAGGGCCACGGCAGCAGCCTGCAGCGCGATTATGGTGTACTCGAGCTGGATTTTAAGCGGCGTAAGCCCCTGTCCTTCTATGTATACTTCGGGTAGCATATCTATCCTAAAGGTTACAATATAGAAGAATAAAACCGATACCGCCAGGGACAAGGCAAGCAAAAACCAGCGGGATATTCGGGCTGCCCTGCCGGGTTTTATTAATGCGGCCCAAAGAAAGCCAATCGCCATAACAAGGCGGGCAATCACCCAGTAGGTTGTAGGCATTGCAGCGCTGTTGGGGACGAAAAAGTCCGGCATACCCTTATAGGACAGCGTGTGGAAGATATCCAAAAAGCCCCCTATGAAAAATGCGCTGGCCAGTACCAAGTGCCTTAACCTAGGGTTTGGCCGGTATACATGGAAAATTAGCGTAAATATTGCAAAGGAGAACAGTACGCTCAAAAACTCCAAGACCGTGTGCAGCGCTAAAAAATTATGCTGCCCGATGGAGGTATGCATGAAAACCCCTGATTTGCTGAGAAACATAAACAGCAAATGGCATATAACCAGGGTAAGTGCCGGGTAAAGATATGCATTTTTCCTTTTGGGGGTAGGTTTTTTCGCCATAGGTCCTCCGATTTTCAAATAAGATTTGTGTCGGTACACCCGCCCGAGGCCGGGCGCAGATGACAAATTTCAATATAACTTTTCTACAGGTGTGGTGTATTTTCCTTCATAGAAAAATTGATTGCGCAAAAAATGTCGGCATTGGCAAACAGCGGGAACAGAGATCACACCCTACGGTGCGTCGGATGGAAACGTCCTAAGCCGACAAGGTTAGGTAAGGGAAGGGATGTCCGGGGAAGGTTAAACCTCCCCGGTTTTTTGGTCGATTTTTTCGAAGGATGGGGGACTTTTTTGAGGTTCGGTATTTTTTGTATCCATCATGCGGAATAACTCCACCATTTCCAGGGCCTTACCGGCAATGGTTACGGCTGCCTGTTCATCCGGATCAAGGTGGGGTCTTATCGCCGAAAGCATGGCCACTGCTGAAGGCCTGTGGCCTTCGGTCAAATGAGTTCGGCCAAAATACACATCCGGGTCAATTATGTTTTTTAATTCCATGCACTTTGCTATAACGTGCATAAGCTGCCGGTATGTAGGATCCAGGTAGGGAAGGGATGCCTTTATTATCCTTATCGTTTTGTTTTCGCCCAGGGCATCCATGGGAAAAACATGCCTGTGGGGGATAAATGCACCCCGTTTATTTCCTGCAGTGTCCGGCTGTTCCTGGGGCTTGTTTTCGTTCCTTTGGGCGAACATATTGGAAACCATCATGGCAAGTTTAAGCAGCTGTCCCATGTCGAGCGACTTGTTTTTTTCCGCCGCTATCCTGTAATGGCATTTTTCACACATCTCGTTTACTTTGGATTCCATAAGCGACCCTCCAAAAAATGCTATCTGTATATTATATGCGCATGCGGCGCAAATGCCATCATAAAACAAAAAATAATGGCAGCTGTCCTGCTGCCATTACTGTTTAGGGTATGTTATTCGAAGGACTTAAGCAGATTCTTGAGCTGCTCCATTTCTTCGCTTGAAAGAATGGGTTCTACAAATGCAAACAGTTTTTTCTTGTCCTCTTCGGTGATTTCCTTTTTACCGGATGCTTCTTTAATTTTTTTTGCCTCCTGGAACAGTTCTTCCTCGCTCATGTGCGAATATTTCTCCAGCATGCCGCTAATCAATTCCGGGTTAAATTGGTTCAAATCCATACCTCCCATCTACTCTTATATTATACGCATAAAGGGCTAGTGTGTTTCTGCAAAAAATAAAAGAATTATCAGCGGAAGCAAAATGCTTACTGCGGGAAACTGTACCCGGCCCATTCTTTCCGCACTTGGCCTTGTGCCGGCAAGGACACCGGGGGAAAAGCTTCCCCTGGCATTTACCAGGTCCTCCGCCATCGCCTTTGCCAAAGTGGCCAGGCTGTACGATGAAACAAGCTTATCTATAGCGGCGCAGCACCTGTCGTCCACAAAGGGCTTCAGTGCCGACAATAGCCCAATCTCGGGTGGAGGGTTCTGGTTTAGTACTTCGCCGCGGCTTTTGATGGCCTCCTCAAAAGGCGCAATGTATTTATCGTGAAGGTTCCTTGCAATCAGCTCCATAATCTCGGCCGCATCCTGTTTGACTCTTCTATTGATAGGCGACACCCCCTTCGCGGGCCTTAACGATGGCCGCAAGGTCAATAAGTCCCTTGCCCTGGGCATAGGAGGGGTAATTGAGGTCCTTTGCGGTTGACATCATGAGTTCCTTAACCTGCTGGTTGGTATAGTCGGGGAACATCTCGTGTATAAGGGCCGCACAACCGGATACAATGGGCGTTGCCATGGAGGTGCCCGAAAGGGATTTATACAATACATTATCCCTGGACGGAACCGCCAGTGAAATAATGTTCACACCGGGTGCCACTATGTCCGGTTTAGCCACCATTCTTTTGGTGGGTCCCCTGCTGGAAAAGGTGGCTATGGTATCGTCCTTGGTATGGGTGGGATCCCGGTCGTCAAGGGCGCCCACCGTGATTACCTCCGGGCAAATCCCGGGGGAGGAAATGGTCTGCCTGCCCGGTCCTTCGTTGCCGGCGGCGCATATGACCGTCATGCCCCTTTCCCATGCCGCCGAAACCGCCTTGTCGATGGGGGAATAGGAAAGGGACTGGGGCCTTGAACCCAGTGAGAGGTTCAGCACCTTTATATTGTACCGTGCCCTGTTGTCAAGGGCCCATTGGATTGCGGCTATCACATCGGAAGAATCGCCGCTGCCCTCGCTGTTTAGTGTTTTTATTGCGATGATGTTGGCCTTCGGGGCAATGCCCGAGTATTTCCCATCCGAGCTAAAACCGTTGCCGGCTATACAGCCCGCCACGTGGGTGCCGTGGCCGTTGTCGTCATAGGGTTCTTTTTTTTGGTTTACATAGTCCTTGAAGGCGATTATCCGGTTACTAGGCTCTACAAGGTCGGGATGGGGAGCCACTCCGGTATCGATTACCGCCACGCCGACACCTTTGCCGGTATACTTGATGGGGTCCACGCGGTCCTCCCTGATGGTTTCCCTTGCCACGTCCATGTGAATAAACACTTTGGTGTCGGAGGTCACGTATTCGACCTCGTCCAACACGGCCAGCTCTTGCACCATTCGGGCGGGAACTTCCAGGGCTACCGCCTTTATTATGGGCAGGTGGTGTTTTAACTTTACATCCGGGTGACGGCAGAGGCATTTTTCCATGTGGGAGAGGCTGTGGCCCTTGTGGTAGAGTATTATAGGGATTCTTTCGCTGCCGCTTCTTTTTATTCTGGGTACCAATCCCGGGTCAATGCTGGCCCTGCGGTATGGATTGGTCATCAGGTTTTTTAAAAGCAGCAGCAGAAGAATCTCTCTTGAATAGTCCATTTCATTCACCTCACAAAAATTCACCTACAATATTCTATGGGGCATACGGCAAAAGTGTTAAAAGAGTTGAAGGGCGGCATGAAAAATCATCCATGGACTGCACAGGCAATAACGTTTATAATTGTATTAGGACATTATGTAAACCAGAAGGGTGATGAGATGAAGCGCAAAAGAATATTCCTAACGGTTGCTCTCGTGCTTCTGCTTGCGGCTGCAGTGGTTTTTGCATACTACTACGGTCAAAGCGTTAAAAATATAGAAAGGATAACATATGTTGATTTTTTAGAAAAAACGAAGAATGGAAGCGTCAAGGTGGTCTATTTGAGCGACAGCCCCATCCTGGAGGGTGAACTTGACGACGGGACAAGGTTTGCGACCGAGAACCCGAGGAGCGAAGACTTTAAAGAAAGCATGCTGGTTATGGGCATAAGGGTGGAAGAAGGCGCAAGAAACAGCGCGCTGATGTCAGCCCTAAGAATGGCACTGGTTCTCTGTATAATAATCCTGTCGGTTTGGAGTATTTCAAGGATTATGAACAGGGGAGCCGTTTCGGGATACAAAGACCCGGTGGACAAACTGTCCACCATGCAGTGCGAGACGGTAAAGGACGTGGATGTAGGGTTTGGTGATGTCGCCGGAAATGAGGAAGCCAAGGAAAGCGTTAAAGACATAGTGGATTTTTTGAAAAATCCTGAAAAGTACGCCAGGATGGGGGCGCGAATGCCCAGGGGAGTTATTTTTTATGGACCTCCCGGAACCGGCAAGACACTGCTGGCAAAGGCGGTGGCGGGAGAGGCGGGCGTGCCCTATTTTGCCTTTTCCGGGTCCGACTTTGTACAGGTATATGTCGGGGTGGGAGCTGCCCGCGTACGGGACGTGTTCAAAAAAGCCAGAAGCCTGGGCCGGTGCGTGATATTTTTCGATGAAATAGATGCCCTGGGTAAAAAGCGGGACGGTTCGGCCTCCGGCGGGAGCGATGAAAGGGGCCAAACCCTGAACGCGCTTCTTACAGAAATGTCCGGTTTCAATTCCAACGACGGCATAGTAGTGATTGCAGCCACCAACAGGCTGGACGTGCTGGACCAGGCCCTGCTTAGGCCGGGAAGGTTTGACAGGCAGGTGGAAATAGGGCTGCCGGATATCAACGGAAGGCTGGAGATACTCAAGATTCACAGCCGCAATAAGCCCCTGGGCAAGGATATCGATTTAGAAAGGCTTGCACAGCAGACGGTGTTTTTCAGCGGTGCACAGCTTGAAAACCTTATGAATGAAGCC
>JAAYEV010000182.1 GCA_012728565.1 Clostridiales bacterium | reverse complement strand
TGCCTCCAGCATCCCGTAATAAATCCCCGCCAGCGTAATTTCCTTTTCGTAATTAAGGGTCTGTATGAAGTCCATCATAAGATACATAAAAAGCGGAATGGAACGAAAGGAATGGGTTATATCCAGGTATACTTCGTCTCCATGGTTAAGGCTGTCTCCTATTTGCATAATTATATCGAAATTCTTCCACAGTTCCTGCTCGTTTAACCCGTAATCTATAACGATGCACTGTGAACCGCCTGCCGCTTCCGGGCATATATATCTCAAGTACGCATCTATGGCTCTGTTTGTCTTTTCGAGGTCCTTTGTTTGAATTAAAGGGGTTGTTGAGCTGGATTTGCTGGCCTTTTCACCTATATCACACCAATAGTCATCATCTTGCTCCAGTTCCGCCTTGCTTTGGAAATACCTGTATACTTCCTCCCACATGGACTTTGCGGTGCCTACCAGGAATACTCTGTCCACTTTTAAATGGGTTGCAAGGGCTGCCGCTATGAAGGGAGTTTCATAATTATTCTTTTCTTGGCTGTCTGCGTTTATTGTATATACCGTTTTTTCGTATTCTCTGACAACTTCTTCGTTTTTTCTGTCACCCTCCTTTCTACCTAAACCCAATGTAGCGATAAGCACTTTTGCCACTTGCATCGTTCCTCCTTTTTTAAAATGGAACATAAATAGGTCATGATATTATGGCAAAAGAAAGACCACATGCCTTGCGCATTAATTATTTATTTCGACACAATATGGAATATTCCTCCAATGAATAAGCGGAGGGAGAGAAATACCCGCTTAGTGTAAAGGATTTGTTTGTCGTCGATCCCCAGGGTTTTTTGCGCTGTTAACGATCGACGACAAAAATTTTGGAATGGATTCTCGCTACACCCGGGACAGCTAAACGCCGAACAATTTGCCCGGCGTTTAGCTGGTTTCACCCGGAATATTTCACACAACCTCCACGCATCCGAACCCCTGGCTGTTCTTACTGCCAAGCCCTGCATCAATCGCCATTTGTAATAGTCCGCTAGGCCCTGTAAGTAAGAGCTTGCCGGAATACCCTTTTATAACTGTTTTTTTATAGTTCATAACATGCATATTTAATTGCCCAAGTTTCTCCACCTTTACATCCTCTGCCGGCGCTTCTTCATTGTAATAGGCCTCATATTTCTTGCGAAGGTTGCCGCTTATTAATCTATTGTAGTCCGGCTCACCGGGCTGAAAGTAACAGGTATATTTCCTTCCATCCGGCCTCAGCAGTGTACTATATACTACTATGGGTGACAGAGACTTAATCCTTACCTGCTGCTTGTCCACCATATGTTGACGCACAATCATGTTCTTTGCCTCCACTCGATTGCCGCCAAAGTCGAGCCACCTTTTTGTAAGCATACCATTTGCAACAGAATTACAAAATTCACTAACCGGCGAAGAAATGGTCATACTTATTTCGTCAAGGAATCTAATACTACCCTTTTCCTTATTTATTTCGAATCTTCCGTTCAATCTGGAAAAGGTAAAAAGTTTAAAACTTCGCCCATTACTTATAAACCCTCTATCGTGCAAAAAAGCGGCCAGCCGGGGCTCTACAGCACTGTAGATTACCCCCTGAAGTATATGGTTATAGTGCAAAGGTATTTCAAATGCACCCTCCGGCATAAAATTCAAGGTTATATGCAATTCGCCTGCCCTCCTTGCTACTGGCAGCTGTCTTAATCTACTTTATTGTAACCATAACCAGCAGCGGTTTTTGCCCCTATTCCATGTTCCCTTAGTGCTCTTTTCAACCAGTCATAAGCTAATTCTAAATATTTTTTACTGCTTGAAGCAGCACCTATATATATTTTGAAATTACCTTCCTTAACTGTAAGAAACGTTACTGGTACCGGATCAAAGTAATCAGCTGGCGGTGTTGTTCCATCATAGTCGGAATAATACTTGCTGTAATGCGGATTCATAATATCTGCTTCTATTGTTGGTTCTGATACTGGCAAAGCGTCAAAGAAGATAACTTCACCCTTATGTTCCCCTAAATAACTGCTCTTGGGACTTCCAAACACCTTGCAGAAGTCCGGATCCTTCAATGCAGCATTTTCGTCGCCGTTGAATTCTTCTGTTATTGCCCAATTCCGGGTAAGGCCTTTTAATGAACTGCCAGGTAAATATGGAATTCCCCATACATGATGCAGCGTCATCGAGGTTTCGTATACTGAAGCGTTCCCTAACCCTATGGCCAACCTCCAATCCGGTATATAGTCAATTGTTAGTATTTGCAAGCCCAGGCTTAGTATTGATTTCTTTTGGCGCTCTGCTATAGCTTGGAATTTGACCTCTTTGAAGTTTGGCTCTACCCAAAACTCTGTCTTCTTTCTGTCAGCTTTGAACAACTTAAATGTATCTCCGTCAGGCTTATCTTCGTCAGGTTGTGCTACCTTGTTCAACTTCAGATTGAAATTGTCAATCTTATTATAATCAATTAAATCAGCAGTATCCTTGGGTAAATACCCCTTACACGGTTTTTTATCGCGTTTATTAGTTGCACTGGTCAATATCTTAACATTTCTTGCTTCGAGCCCCTTTCTTCCCTGGCCTATTGTAAACGACACCTTGGCCCCTTCCGCAACTTCTCCTTCATCTGTCTGGTTCTTATGAAAGAATATATCTCCTCCATTGTATTTAATAAACCCAAAACCCTTATCGGCAAAATATTTCTTAATAATACCTTTCTCTTCCATCAATCATCACCCTTTATTAGACCTTCTGCAAAACGCCTTAACCAGTTAAACAAAGCAAGTACTTCATTTGTCAACGCACGGTAATCGGGTGTTTCCAGGGATACTACGGTTTTTACTAAATCTTCGCCACCTGTATTAATGAGAGCTTTAGTATCATTCTCTATCCATTCGGTGATCTGTTGATATATTAGACTCCACGCATTCCCATCTTTACCCTTTGCCTTCATAAAAGCCAGGGCAGCTCCCAAACCGTTAGTCTTAATATACATTGGTGCCTTTTTTACATAGGATTTATAATCCGTGGCATTATCACCCAGCTTGTTCTTAGCCTCTATTACTTTTTCATAGCAGAAACTAGCCCTCCCTTGCTCCAATCCTTTCATAACAGTAACCTTTTCAGCCATTTACTCCACCCCCCAGACGTTCGTGCGTATTAGCCCTTTCCCTATAGTAGCATTGCCTCCGAGCTGAATAACACTTGGTAAACCTTTTTCAAAGAATTCCATTACAAGTGCCTCCTCCGTCTTGCCGGCAGCAGCTCTAAAAACTCCTTTCTCACTATCGTCTTTTTTAAATACTGGAGTCGCAAGGGCTAACGAGTAAAGGACGGTATCGGTTGGCAGGTATTCTTCAGTAAATAATGCACCCTTTTGAATTGTTCCCGTATTACTGTCAATCTTTGTGCGAGTAATCACTTCGGTTGAATGGACAACAAAATCCGTGAAGTCCTCATCGGTTAAAACGGCAAGATTTTTATTTACGCTTTCGCGCAAATAATCAAGCTCTTTTGTTTTGGGAAATACATTCTCTACCATCCAATTTGCCAACTTGGTACAATTGTCATCTATACTCATACTGAACGTATATTCTTCCAAAGCAATTTTACCATCCTTTATGACTAGTGCAGAACCCTTGGGTATGGTATTCCCTTTTGGCATTTCAAAGCCCAGGTCAATTTTGCAGTGTGTAAAATCGGCCTGTAACCTGTTTAAAACCTTAGGACAGGTTATCCATGCAAATACTCCTTTCATGGATTTAACCGGGAACAACAGCACCCTGGCATCGGTAAACCCCAGAGCTCCTGCAAAATCACCGCCTTTTTCGGGCCCGAATGCCATTTCAATTGCATCTTTAAGAAGCTCTTTGTCTCGCACCTTCACTCCATTGAGCTCCACTTCGGTTAGCTTCTCAAATATTTCTCTAATACTGCCTTTCAGTCCGGACCCTTCCACCTTAGGAAACTGGGTATGCCTCTCCCTTTGAATAGGCAGGTCAACAGAGCCCAAATCGTTCCCGCTACCGGCATGCAAAGGTGTTTCACACAGCATAAAAAACGGTTTTGCAATCTTATACATATCCAATCCCCCTTCTATTTTTCAAAAGTAACGGAAGTAAAACTCCCGTTCCTAATATCCTCGTACTGTTTTGTCATTTCCTTCGAGTAGGTATCATGAGCTGCATCACCTTTTACAAAAAGATAGTTGAAAATGATTATCTCCTTGTTTTCCGGGTTGTATTTATATTGGATTCTTATCTGGTTATCCTTTTTGCTATATTTATAAATCCAACTATCTTTGATAGGCGCATGTTTTGTAATTTTACAGGTGAGTTGTTCGAAAGGTACCGGTAAATTCATTAACCTGTTATATAATTCCTTTATTGCTTCCTTTAACTGTTTCTTTTTTGTATCTTCCTCTCCATAATACTTGCTTCCAACGGGTATTTTTACCACAAAAAAGTTTTCATAACGCTTCATGAACATCCTACCCAAATTGCTTAACATAATCCCGTCCTCTATCTCATCAATACAGGCTTTAAAATCCTCTCCTATACCACTCTCACGCTTGAATTCAACCCAGCTTTTGTTTACCCCTTTCTCGAGCAGCAATATTTGATTTTTGTACTTCTCGAACATACCCCAGTCTATATCCAGCGGTGCCTGGGGAATTTTTATCAGTTCCTCTGTTTCATCATTAATATAAAACAAAGGAGCACGGTTGATTTGCGCCAGTATTGTAAGGTACGGAATTATGCATTTATATCCTCCGGTAATATTTAACAGGACATTCTCTTCGTCCGGCGAATAGTACTCAAATAATTTATATATTTCATCTACAAGATTGGTTAGTCCCTCCCTTTCCAGCTTTACCCGGTCAAAAACCTGAAGTCCCTCAATCGCCTTTATTGATACAACATTTATAGCATTTTCTTTGCTCTTGTACCCATCTATTACCTCTTTAATAACCTGGCAAGCCAAAATCGAATCTAGAGTATCTGTGGCAAGCAGATATACCTCCAGGTCATCTTTTACTTCGTTCTGGATACTCAGTATGCTCTTTATTTCTGCAGAGGCATTGAAATTATTCCTTGCCCACTCCAATACGGGTTTTCTTATCCTCTCAATATCTCCCTTAAACTCTTCCCAAGCTTTTTTCGTTCTGTCACGGTCTTTTCCATCTTTTATTAACTCCCAATACCTCTTAATATCTTTATTCTCTTCCAGGTAGTTCCTAAATAAAGAAGTACCCACTAATGTTATTAACTTCTTCATTTATACCCTCCCAACAAATGATATGCCAAAGCCTTGCTCGGCATTGTACTCGGATATGCTCCTGCAGTGCATTAAGTCCTTTACCTTTTCAAGGTCCCCTTCAAGTAATTCAAAATAGTAAACGCTTCCTGCAGGAACTGCTCTCTTCATAGGTTTCGGTCTACCCCTTTCAACATCAAATCCTCCAATGGAAGTATACTTTCCCACTGCAGCACTTAATAGCTTTAACTTTAAACCCTGGTACGTTCCTTCAAGGGTATCAGTATCTATCCAACTAGGAAGCCATCCCTTTTTAAGTATTGCCGGGGTAGATATGTATAGTTTGAACCTATTGCCTTGGAGTTTAGATGAAAAATCCGGTAAATTGTCTATGCTTTTATATGTGGCAGCCTTTCCTTCTCCTCCAAGCTTTATAAAGCCTGTTTCGGGTAGGTCTAATCCCTCAAAATCAACTATTATTGACACATTTTTAAGCCTGCGCAAAGCTACTCTATACAGCTTGCCTTTTTCGGCCGTGTTGGAGTATCTGTCCTTTGCAATGCCAACTTTCTCTTCTGCATAAACATAATCCGAAAGCTTAATGTAATAGAACTCTTCTATTGTTGCATCTAGGTATCTCTTAAAATCAAGGTCGTTAAGATAGCCTTCACGAACATTTTCGACTTCGTTATCCCCATTATCCTTCAGTATATAAGATGTTGGTACGCTTGAAATCATAGTATTTTCCTTTAATGCCAACGGAAAAACTCTGTTATCATTTCTCTTCTTATCCTTATCCTCTACACAATCCAGCGGTAGGGGCAGGCACAAGTCATGTTCAATTTTAAGAAACAATCCTTTTATTACTAAACCGGCTGTTGGGTCGTCCTCTTGATTAGCCTTACTAAGGTCTTTTATTTGATTGGCAAAATAGGCACTGCGCAGTGCACCATACACCACTGACGGATAAGGTGGAAATACACCATCTGCCCATGTTTCCAACCCCATGGTAAAGGGCTTACCATCTCTGAAAAAAAGAGTATCCAAGGCATCGACTTTAATTATCATTAATATACTTCACCTCCCTTTCCAGGAACCTGATTATTTTCAAAACGTTTATAAAATTAGCCAGTTCCCTACTACCTGTTTTAAGATGTCTTAACGTGTCCCAAAATCTATTGATTTCTTGTGTTCTTGATTTGTCTTTACTGTCTATTTCACAAGAACGCTTCAAAAGTCTTAGAAGTTCGGTTTCAAATATACCATCGGGGTCGTTAATTTTCTCGGTTATTAAATCGCCGTCTACCATCATTTTTGAAAACTCGTTATCTATGTTTATTATAAAATTACTGGAGAATTTGCCCGCATTAAGGAATCGCAAACAAACCTGTATTAAATCTGCAATCCAAATTCCTTCTTCGAGTTTCCATGGTAGTATTGCCTTTTCGATCTCTCCAGCATGTTTAAGTACTGCTATTCCAAATGCATCTTTATTGTTATCCCTATTCTTTGCCTCTTGTTCCATCCTACGCGCCCATTTTAACACCTCGGAAAGCGGGGTTTTAAAATGGGCTATTGCTACACCTGCCGAAAAAGTCAAAGTCTTATCGCTGTATGCTGACAGGTCAATCTTTGCGAACCTTTCGCGCAGATTTTTCATTACACTTATAAGGTGGTTCAAGTTAATAAACCCAAGAAAGTCTTCTCCGCCTGTATATACGGGCTTTCCCTTGGGTAATACCAGTACTTCTTCCCTTACCTCTTCTGCAAACCTCCCCAGGTCTTTACTTAACTTTGTCTGGAACTCCCTTAATAAAACTTCATCTCTCAGGTTATCTCCACAGTACCATTTCCCCATGTTGTCACCGTCAAACAGCATTATTGCATAATAAGGGGAATACTCTATCCCATGTTCTTTTAATGTTTCGTAGATTTCTTTTGCCTTTCGGTCTTTTACATCTTCGGATTTGATTTGTTTACTTTTTAGTTCGTGTACGACATTAGAATCAAAGTCGCATTTACTCAAATCTTTATACGCAGGATTAGTATTTTCCAGCCTTGTAATTGCGTCCGCCAGGGCTATTCGCGAAGTAGATTCAAAGTCCGAATTGTAATCAACACCGATTGATTTAAAATACTTGTCAGCACATCGTTTAACAAAAGAAATAGCACATAAAGCTTCTCCATCTTCCAAATACTTGTCGCTTATATTGTTTAGTTCAATAGCTTCATTTGTAATAAATGCTTTTCCCCTGTTAATACCCTTAAAGAAAAGGGCGTTGTGCTCTCCGTCTATTGAGCACTTCCTCCCAGGCTCTTCTTCCAGTTGTTCAAAACAACGTGTGTTTTTAACTGAGCCCAACCTAGCCCCAATATTTTTATAGCAGTCCGGATAGTCTTTTTCGTCAAAAGGCATAAAAACCCAGTATATTTCTAAATGGCGCTCAATTTGTTCGGTAAACCCCTTAGGCTTATTATGAAATCCCAAACGCTGTAAAATAGTCTCACCCATATTTATGAACTTTTTCCTCACAGCATTTTCTACGCTTTTTCCAATTAGCTGTAGCTTTTTGGGGTCTGTTTCATTCACAATAGCCAAAAACCTGTTGGGTACGTAAGCATTGGTGGGGTCCGGGAGAATTATCTCGCTGCCATATTCTACAATCTTATTCATCCCGGTCCTACATAGATATGAAAGTATAAAGCTGCCTGCGTAAAGGTCCTGCGTTTTGCGAGCTTTGGATATAAATGACTGTACAGGCCCAACACTAAATGAGAATAGACTGCGGCTCATAGGATCGCCCCCTTAAAATCCTGCTGATTGTTAGGTTGATCTTTATGATATAAATATCTGGGATTAAAGCATGTATTAAGAGTTGTAATTATGGGTTTGTAACCTTCGTTGTTCCTAATAATTGATACGTAGATCGGAGATGCTAGTCTATCTTTTGCTTTTGCATACCCTAGGTAATCACAGATATAATCGCTTGTCGCATGTCCTATTGTCTTAAGTAACCCATGCATATCTGAATATTTTCTACCTATCTCGATTTCTTTTACATATGGATATTCCCCGGTAAAACCTTTGGACACTATTCTTTTTTCATCTTCAGATATTAGAAACTGTCCTTGGTTAATCTTATCTAGCAAATTCAACAGGCCTTTCATGTTTCCGGGAGTATTATATTCATTCCCATCTCTCTTAATTATCTCTATACTTCCAAAACCTCTGCGGCTTCTTTTTCCAAAACCTCCAAGCAGCAACGCAACCTCAAAAATTGCTTGGTATTTTTCGTGAGTAGTTTTATCCCCGGTACTTGTTAATAAGACTTGAAATCTTTGTTCAGGTTCGGCAGCTGGAAGCCTTGGGATTCTTGAGGACTTCTTTTCAGGTTTATCCTCCCAATGGGGAACGGGCGAATAATCGATTTTTTCTAATTGTTTTGCCGGAATACATAGACATAGCTTTGACCTACCAATGGCTTCATTACTTGCACCGAAGAGTTCCGCTTCCTTTTTCTTCATATCCTTAATGCCTAGGTTTCCATTTAGAGCTCTCCACCAAAACCGAATTCCACCCTTAAATGAAGGAGCTCTTAATTCAACCTGTTGAGGATCAGCACTGACTAAAAAAAGCGGTGTAATAATGCTGCACTCATATATTGTTTGAAACCTCATCTTCCCACCCCTTTCGGATTCATGTTTTTGTTCTTCATAAGACGAACTGTGAATCTGCTTCACCAGGATTGCTTGCTATAAGATTGATTAGATACATATTATTTGTATATACAAATATATCAAATAGTACTACTTACAAAGAAAAATGGTACTACTTAATTGGTATAGGGTTTATCCTTACCGATAGTACCAAATCAGAAAAATCATAATGAATCACCATTAAGCCTCCTCCTCGTTTTTTGCTAGAAGAATTTATGCTCGATGATGTCATTCATCTTGGTTATATTCTCCTCTAACTGTTATATTTGACATTTATAATAATTATCCTGCAAATAATCCTAATTTTCTCATTAATTTATTGGTAATTAGCGGAGATTTGAAGGGATACACAAACAGTTTTATATGTTGGCTAAATCAATGGACATAAGAGTAGATTGATGCGAAACAGGAAGGTTTCAATTCCATATAGGTAATTACTCCTGAAAAAGTACCATTTTAATAATCCTCATATACTTGGGCTTCGCTTTACATCATATTCACATGCCCACTCAGCCAATACCTATATCATGCTGGCTATCTTTTGTAGGTTATGGGCGAATATC
>JAAYEV010000181.1 GCA_012728565.1 Clostridiales bacterium | reverse complement strand
GCCTGGGAGTGCTTTATCATGTTTGGAAGCAGGGCCCGAAGTATCACAATCATTAGTATAATAGCCCTCCTCCTCGCAGGCGCTGCATTTCTTTTCATCGCCTTTATTTCAATGATTTTTCAACCCTTCTGGATAACCGAAAAAAGCTTCTACCACAGCGGCGACGGAGAGCAATTGGTACAGGAGATTTTTGATGCCCAATACGCCGCCGTAGAACAGGTATCGGTTCATTTCCTGTCGGTGGATAACGCCGACTGCATATTCATAGACGTCGGGGATATCGGCATAATTATCGACGGCGGCAACGACGAGGACGGCCCTTATATAGTGGAATACCTCAAGGGGCTTGGCACCGATGACATCGAGCTTATGATCGCCACCCACCCCCACCTGGACCACGTGGGAGGCCTTGACGATGTCCTGGAGGCCTTCGAGGTGAAGGCGGTTATTGACAGCGGTATCTCGTCCAGCTTTGGCATTTACCAGGACTATATGCGGGCGGTGGAACGGGAAGGCTGTCTTTTCCTGGAGGACGAAGACATGAAATTTAACCTGGCCCCGGGGATTACCTTCAGGATAATCGAGACCGGGGATAATTACCCCAACATAAACGACAACTCGGTGGTATCCCAACTTACCTTTGGCGACGTGAGCTTCCTTTTTACCGGGGATATGTGCCGGAATGCGGAGGTGCGCAACTTGAACAAATTCTCCGAAGTGGATGTGCTGAAGGTGGCCCATCACGGCAGCCGCAGCTCGTCCTGCCCTACTTTCCTGGACAAGGTAAACCCCAAGGTGGCGGTTATATCTTGCGGCCCGTGCGAAAAATGCGGTGAAGACCACGGGCAGAACGTAGATACAATCGCGGAGCTTGAAAGAAGGGGCGTGTCCATTTACCGCACCGACATTTCGGGAAATATTGTGATTACCACCGATGGGAGCAAGTATTGGATAGAGACTTCGCCGCGGCCTTAATTTGTCCCTTCAAGGAACCCTTCTATGTCGCGGATTACTTCGCCGGCAGCGGGGCTGTGCAGCATAAGGTGTCCGGCGTTTTGGTAGTATTTAATGCGCTTTACCTCGGAGCTTACGCTTTCGAAGATGTACCGGGCGCTGCCCCTCCTGGTGGTATCATCGTCCAGCCCCTGGGTTACCAGCACCGGGCATGTTATGTCGTTAACAAGCGGTTTGGTGTGGGTAAGAAGCATACGGAAGCTAATAAGCGCCCTGAGGGGAAACTTCACTACAGCCCTGAGGTAGCGCCGTATTGGTGCGGAGCCGCCGCCGGTTAAGCCCCTAACAATGTTTGAAAGGATTTTGCCAACGTCCCAGTAATAAATGGGCGTGTTTATGGTAACGATGCCCGCCACCGGGTGCTTTAACGCAAGGTTGAAGGCTATAAGGCCGCCCATGGAAAAGCCAATGATATAGACCGACCGGCAGCGGGATGTAAGGTCCAAAAGGCCCCGCTCCGCCGATGAAATCCAATCGGTATACCTTGCCTTTCTTAGGTCAAAGCGCCTCCCGGTATGGCCCGCAAGGGCGGGGCACACCACCTTGTACCCCGTCTTTTTGAGGCGGTTCGCCAGCGGGCCTACCTCGTCGTAGTTTCCGCCAAACCCGTGGATTATAAGGCATCCTGTGTTGTGAATATCGTTCATGCCGTGTTTATAATTCACTCCGTGCTTGCCTGTTTCGTCGATCATGCCGTGTTTGTCGCCCAAACCTTTTATTCCTCCAGTACGTGTGCTTTCAGCGCCTCCCTGACGCTGCCAGAATAATCATCGGCGGCGCCCCAGTCGAAATTGAACAAGACGCTCTGGGAACTGCCGGTTGCAATGGCTCTTACCTCGCTGTAACCCTTTAGGTTATCTGCGATAACCACCAGCGCAGCCCTGTTTCCGGCCCTGAAATAATACTTCTGGAACACCAGCGTTCCAATGGCCCTGTCCTCCCCCAGGTCGTACAGTTCCTCGTGAATCAAATCCGACCCCGCGCTGACTTGGTATTTTTTCACTTGCTCCAGCGCCTCCGCCGGAGTAATATTTACTTTAAACGCAATCTTGCTCAAGGTCATCGCCCCCCTTAGTCCGGATTATTAAAACCTGCCGCCGGCGCCGGTACACTGCAGGACTAATCGTCATCGCTGACATATTTCATGCGCCGGTTTAAGCCCTGACATCTATTATTATACCTTAATAGTGCGCAGGAGATGAATGGAAAAATACAAGTGCCATCGCCTGCTGCAGTCAATCACACCCGCCACCCACAATGGCTCCCGCCCGCCGCCCGCTGCCGCTGCAACCCACTGCAGCCCGCTATTTCCCACTGCGGACCGCCGCCCATAGTGGCTCCCGCCTGCCCTTGAACAAAGCTCCGCCAGCTTATATAATCTATGTAACAATGTATCCATGGAAAGGTGGTATATGCAAATTGAACCAGTACGACAGGAAACTGTACGATTACATAGTCCAAAGGGGCATCAAGGCGGAGCACATGGTGTTTGAAAAGTCCTGCCACTCGGTGCAGGAGGCCGCCGATGCGGTGGGCGCCTCGCCGGAGGACCTTGTGAAGAATATATGCCTAGTAGACGATTCGGGCAGCCTTATCGTGGCCATTGTCAAGGGGGAGGACCGGGTGAGCACAAAAAAAGTGGGACAGGCCTTGGGTATCGCACCGCCGCGGCCCGCATCGGTGGAGGAAATCCTCGAAAAAACGGGATACCCCTGCGGCGGGGTACCTTCATTTTCCTACAATGCCCGGTACCTGGTGGACCAAAGGGTAATGGAAAAGGAATACGTCTACACCGGCGGCGGGTCGGAGTATTCTCTGATAAAAATTACCCCCGCCGAACTGGTAAAAGCCAACGGGGCGCAAGTGGCTAATATTAGGAAGTAGCAGGGACATCCGCCCCTATATTACCATACAATACCTATTATGCTTCGCTCAAGGCAGCATCGGTATCATCGACCGGCGGGGTTTCAGCTATTCCCTCTATGTATCTTTTGAAGCCTCCCGGCGCCTTCCTTCCAAGGAAGTCATATACAAAGAATGCGTCGGAATTATTGGAAGTGATGCCCTTTGTTTCAAAACCCCCGTAGATACCCATATAGGATAAGAAGATGTTGTCATGGAATATCTTTTGGAAGCCGATTACATGCTTTTGCAGTATTTCAAACATGGAATTAATCTCGGTTAAGGACATAGTGTTGTTGATTTTAATATTTTCTATATTACTTTTTATAATCACGGCCTCGCTGCCACTAAACCTATAAAGGCCTAAATTCTGCTTAATCCAATACAAGTGACCCTTGGTGCCGTACTTAATATAGAAATCCGCCACTGCCTTTTTGTCGGATACAATTTCATAAAACAGCGTCATCAGTAGGTTGTAGTTGTCCACCTTGTCATCGCCCAGTGAATTAATAAGTTCACGGGCGGCATCACCGTACCCCAAAAACGTGATAAAGGCATAAAAATGGTCTGAGGAGAGCAGCTTATCACAGTGGGCATAAAAATCCGCCGCGCTGCCGGTAATTGCATCAAACACTTCATCCACGTTCCTGGCCCTAGACTTGCCAATGGGAAAGTACTTGTCATCAGTGTACTCGTACCCAAAAAGGTAGTACGCCATCCCTTCCCTACCCTTTTTGGCCATCGTTTCTATGCTCCTTATCCTGTCCAGGGTTTCTTTTGTACCGGGAGTTTCTCCCCCCGCCCTTTCAATCCGCCAGGAAATGGCGCCGCTTTTTAACATAGCTAATATGTCCGGGTCTATCACGTCCGGGTTCTCAAAAATCCTCCTGGCGATGTCAGCAATGGATTTATACTTTTTCCCCCGCCAGTAAAAGGAAATGCCGCTGTTGAGGTAATACAAAAATTTAAAAAGGCCAAGGTCCCTGTCATTCTTGCATTCCCTCTCCACTATTTCATTGGCCCTCAATGCCAGTTCCTGGTCCACCTCGTCAAAATATTTTTCCAGCTTGCCTTTGTATAAATGTTTGCAGGCCCAGTCCCATTTCACCGCCAAGGCCTCCGACAGTGTTACAGGGTCACTGTAGCTGCCCTGTTCAAACCTGTATGCCATGCTGTATGTATATTTTGTTTGCGGCACTGTTACGTCCTTTGGGTTGCTGCACCATCTCCTGACTTCCTCGTAACCGAAGCGCAGGCTGGGGTTATATTCAATTAGGCCGTATATCAGCTTGCCGAGGTCGGAATCCGCTTCATCAATATCCAGCGGCAGGTTTTTGCCGATAATCCTGGAGCCAATTAAATAATCGTCGATACCGTCAAAAATCTCCTCCCCTTTATAAAGCGAAGCAATGGTAATACCCAGTGAAAAATAGTCCGACTTTTGGGTAACAACATGATCGTTGAGTTCCGGTGCCCTGTACCCGTCGGTCCCTCTTCCGTGCGTCATGTTTATTTCGCTTACATTTTCAGAAGCTATTCCAAAGTCCCCCACCACAACCCGGCCGTCATCCGTCATGTACAGATTCCTTGGCTTTATATCCCTGTGAATAAAGCCTGCCCGGTGAATCTCCCGGAGGGTCTCGTTTAGCTGTGGAATGATTTTATTAAACAGCTCCTTAAAGCTAAACTTCCCATGCCTGCTCAAGTCTCCCCTTTTCATGTACGGCATAATGTCGAAAATAGTGCTGTCTATTTCTCCATAATCCAAGATTGGCAGAATATTGCTTTTATTCATATCGATATTGGTCAGGAAGTTGAGGAGTTTCTCCCTTATTTCAAAGTTAATCCTGCGGGCACTGTGATAAACCTTGGCCGTAAATACCGGCGCATCTTTCTCCTCCCTGCCTTCCTCTTTGCATAGGTACAAATCAGACTCGCCGCCGGTGGAAGCGTCCAGCACATCGGTTATTCTGTAATTCCTTTGCCGGCCTTTAAGTACACGCCCTATTAACAGTTCGCTGGCAGCAGCGGAGCCCTTTGCACCATCACCCATAACCGAGGTCTCCATTCTCTGCCCCATTTTCGGCTGTATCCCCGGCATGCTCTCGGTCTTGTTTTTATCCGTCATACCTATCCGTACCCCCATTTTTATGAATAAGTATTATGCTTGTATTGTCAAAACCGCCCTTCTCATGGGTCAGGTGAATCAGCTGCCACGCCCTTAGCTGCAGTGATACCCCTTCAACATCCATGATATTCTCTATCTCTTCTTCTTCCAGCTGGTCGGTCAGCCCGTCGCTGCACAACAGCAGCAGGTCGCCGGGAAGGAACTTGCCTTCATATTTTACAATATCGGGCAAACAAAGCTGCGGGTGACCGATAAAGCGGGTTATAATACTCCGTTTCGGGTGGTTCATGGCTTCAGCCTCATCGATATATCCATGGTCCAGCAGTTCCTGCACCTCCGAATGGTCATGGGTCAAACGCATCATGAGACCGTCTCGGATACGGTACACGCGGCTGTCTCCCACGTTGAAGGTAATCAAATCGTCCCCATCGATATACACCCCGGCCAACGTGGTAGCCATTCTTGCACGGGCTAAGTCCTCCGCCTGTTTACCCATTACTGCCTCGTTGGCCTTACTGATAACGTCACTCAGCATGGTTTCGGTAATCTCCTGTCCGCCAATCCCGGCAATACACTCCAGGGCAGTCTGAGCAGCCTCTTCGCCGAAGCCCTCTCCCCCCACTCCGTCCGCCACGGCAGCCAGGTACCGGTATCCCCGGACAGCATGGCTGTACTCGCCGGTACTGTAAACTTTATCGTCCAGCAAAATACGGTCATCATTCTTTTGCCTTACCAGTCCCGTATCCACAATCGCCGATACTATTAACACGGCATCACCTTCATCCCCTGGTTATTGATATTCCGTCCCTTTCTTCGTCCATCGTGATTACCAGCCTGTCCCCTTCGGCTATATCGTTGTCGCATATATAACGTGACAGGGGGTTGATAAAGCGCTCCTCCACCATGTTGCCTATACCCCTGCCTCCATTATCACGGCTGGAGCAGGCGGCGGGATAAAAGTATCCCTCGTATGTTTCTTCCGGCACAACCACTTCAATCTTTTTCTGTTCCATAACATTTCTTATGACCTTTTCTACCTGGGAACGGACTATTTGCCTTGCCGCCTCTTCCTGTATATAGTTAAAGACTATTATATTGTTCCCTATCCTGTTCAGCAGCTCGGGACGTCCCAACCCCAGGAAATAGTCCTTTATGCCCTGGGATACGCGGGCTTTTATTATATCATAGCTGTCATCCATGCTGACAACGGGAATCCTCACAGCAGCCTGGTCCCCGTCTTTTACAGTCTTGTATATGCCCAGGTTGCTGGTGAAAATTATTATGGCCTCGGAGAAATAAACCGTATTACCCTGGCCGTCGGTCATCCTGCCGTCCTCCAGTATCTGAAGGAATTTATCCAGTATTGAAGGATGGGCCTTTTCTATTTCGTCAAAAAGCAGTATTGAAAAGGGTTTTTCCTTTATGGCATTGGTAAGCTGACCCCCGGCTTCATAGCCAACGTACCCCGGCGGCGCACCCAGCAGTTTCTGGTCGGAGTGGGGCTGCTGGTATTCGCTCATGTCAAACCGAATACAGCTTCTTTCATCCCCAAAGAGCACCTCCGCCAGCGACTTGGCCAGCTCCGTCTTGCCGGTACCGGTAGGACCTGCCAGGAACAGTATCCCCCTGGGTTTGCTGGTGTTGGATGAATGCTGAAGGCCGGACAGCCCGCTTACCGCCCGTTTAATGACATCCAGCGCTTTTTCGACCGCGTAGTCCTGGCCCTTTACCCTCTGGAGGATCTTGTCCTTTGCCGCAACTATTCTGGATTTTCCTATGCTGTTCCACGGGTTTTCCTTTATACCGTATTTGTAAAGCGAAACGGCATCGGCAATATCCCTGGCCTCGATATTATTCTTTATGCACAATTCCTGCAAAGACCTAAGCTCCAGGCTTTTCAGTCCATCGGTAATATCAATAAAGTTTTCCTTAATCCTTAACAGTTCCCCGTCCTCGGTATTGAATTCCTCATAGTTGCTGTTAATGTAAATTTCCCTTACATTCCTGTCCGGGTTTGGAATGGTAATAATCTTCACGTTTGGATTGTTTAGATAGAACCATGCCGGCAGGTCATTGGTCTTTTCCACCACCAGCACCATCGTGTTTCTCTGCTTATTTATACGCGTTGAATTAAGCGCAGCATAAAGCAGGTTGAGAAACATGTCCTTTTCTTCCTGTTCCAGGTTGCCGGGAGAGTTTATATACCTGGATGCAAGGTTAATCACCACCGCCACCGGCTTCCTGTTTTCTTCGGCGGTTTTGCCCCTGCTGCCAATAACTGCATTTTTTATTATTTCGCTTAACGCCACGCTGCTGTCGGTTTTAATGCTCTGCCGCAGAAGCAGGTTATCGCAGACCGAGTACCGGACTTTTCCGGCTGAAAACTCGTCCACCAGGTCTTTTAAACCGGTACTTATAATCGGGTTGTAAAAACCGTTTATAGGGTCACAGAAAAGAAGGTCATAGGCCGCCTCGTTGAAAAGCGTGTACAATATGTTATTCAGGTCGACAAAACCGTTAATCTCGTACTCATTATCCTTCTTTACAAACTTCGGGTATATATCGTTTATGTTTCCCTCAATTATGAAGGTGCTTTTAATCCCCTTAAAGGAATCTATCTCCCGCTGCCATTTTGGTATATTTTTTTCACTAAACACCCCTGTCACATCCTTAAATCATTTGTCTTTATTGTGTATGCCCACCGAAATGAGCTTATCGCTGTAAAACAAGTTATGGACGCATCGCCCTTTGGAGAGGTAATCGCTGTATATGTCCCGGTAGCCTTCCTTGAAAAGGAATATCCTCTGGTTGGTTGAGCCGATTAACGGGCTCTTGTTGTCGTTTTTCTGCTCCTCGTACCTTCCGTCTACCAGGCAGGATATATGACGGGACAATTCATTTACCGTCCTATCATCCAGCTCTTCAATCTTAAACCCGGTATACACCAGTATGTCCCCTGTCAGTTTTTCACACAAGGCCAGCAGCGCCAACAGTTCCTCCGCCTGTTCAAGGGGGTCACCACCGGTGAAGGTGATGCCGTCCACGTGGTTCTTTGAACATATGGCTTCCAGGTACCGGTAAAGGTCGGGTACCGGAATATCCTTGCTTTTATCCGCGGCCCACAGCTCCGGGTTTGAACAATTGAAGCATCCCTTGGTACACCCGATGGTCCAGACCGCAATCCTTTTGCCGGGACCAAGGGTTTTCACCGGGTATATTATCCTGTCAATCTGCATGCGGCTTTCCCCTGGTAATAAGTAATTCCAAGTCTGCCAGCCGCAGCACCTTGCCCTCTCTTATAATGCATTCCTTGTACGGTTCGAGAGGCTCCCTGCTGCCGTGGACATAGGTACCGTTTCGGCTGCCCAGGTCCTTTACATACCAGTTGCCACCTTTTTGATAAACCCGGCAGTGGTACGAGGAGATATATTTAAACCTTTTAAAGAATTCCGCGTCCAGGTCCCCTTCTTTGCCCAGCACCGCTCCTTCCTGCGGAACCCTTATCTCGTAGACCGCTTGATTGTCGGAGGTTTCACCTTCCCGGGACGGTCCCGGTCTTTTTACCGGTTTTCTATATACAAGGCACAGCGCTGACTCGTGGGTAACTTCCCGCCCGGTGTCTTCAACCTCCACCGGTTCTTTCATGATGTCCGGGTTTTTGCACTCGGGGTTTTTACAGTGGCTCAGATACTCGTTTTCATCCTCAACAAAGTTCTTGTGGCCGCACTCACGGCATTTCCTGTACTTACCCACCGCATTTAAAGGGGCAGGCCTTGCCGCCGGGGCTTCGGGCTGTTCCTCTTCGGCATTGACAAAGATTATGCTTTCACCGCACCGTGAGCAGTCGTCACTGGCGGCCGGGTTCTTTTGCAGGCATTTAGGGCAAACCTTGACCATTCGTATCATAATATGTCCAGCTTCCTTTCACGCTTTGAATCTTCCTTCTTCCTGGCGGTCTTTTTCTTTTTGATTGGCACCTTTTTTACGAAGTCCCTGTGGGGTTTTTGATTGTACCTGTCTTTTATTAATATACCTCTTTCCTCAAGCCGTTCTAGAATCTCGGGGTGGATTTGGCAGAATGCTTCCTGCTTTGCAAGCAGTTCTTCTATCTCCCTTTCATCCGGGGGCAGGTCGTCCCCGGTACCCAGAACTTCCATCATTATCGTGCCTTCATCGGATATGGAAACCCTAATGGCGCTGTCATCGTCAAACTGGTAATAATCTTGGCCCGGGCCCTTTTGCGGTTTCAGGATTTCGCTGTTAATAACCGTGTATCCCATGTCCTCCATGACATCAGCGATCTGTTCCTTTATGTAGTTTAGAGACGCCTTTTGCACTGCCGCCTCTTCCAGCTTGCGTATCTCTTTACGAAGGTCCTTGGTACTTTCAAAGGACATTTTGTCCCTGGCTTCAAGCCCCTGTTCCGTGCATTCCACCACGTACTGCGCGTAAGCATCATCGAACTCGGATATATCCATTTTGAGTTTTTGCTCAATAAGCCTGAGGTATTGGCACTGCTTATTGACAAGCTCTATTTCCCTTGCGGTACCGCCAAAGCCCTCTTCCAGGAAGCCCCTGCACCGTTTTACTGTCTCAGCCGCTTCCCTTTTGCATGCGGCGTCGGGGCCGCTATACTGCATATACTCCTGTACTTTCTTGATGCTAATAGCCATGTTTGAAACAATCTCTTGGCGCTTCTTATTCTCTTTATCGCTCCCGCCGCCGAAGACAAAATCGGCCGTCGCTGTTTTTTCATTTCTTTTAGTGGAAGCCAGCCTATCGGCAAATTCTTTTTGTTTTTTATCCGACAGTACAATCGACCTTGCCTCCGTTACCCTATCATCAATGTCGGTTACCTCGTCGTAAAACTGCTTTTCTACCCTCTCCAGCTCCGATGCCAGCCTTTCGGCGGCTTTTAATATATCGGCTGTTCCATGGGGCGGCTTGGTACCTGCCAGCGCCTGCAGTTTTTCTCTGTATTTCACCCTTAATTTTTCAGCCTCTTCTTTTATGTCGCTAAACAGGATGCTGTCCGTCATCAGTGAAAAAACACCTGATATACGTTCTTCTATCCCCGTTAACAGCAAACCGGCTTCATTAAGGACCCGGTTAAACTTATCTACAGCCCGCCTTTTTGCAATCTCCGCCGCCAGCTGCCTCTGCCGTTCCAATTCCAGCGATCTTGTTACTAGAGCTCCCAGGCTCAATCTGCCCCCCTTGGGCCCGCTCATTTGTCCCACCTCACAATCCCAGTTAAACACTACCCGGCTCTTTTTTTGACTAATCCATCGAACCTATCGGCTCCTGTTCACGCCACATTGTGCCAAGCTTCTCGCTGTCGCTTTTTTTCGGGCTGATGAACCTTCCGGACGCCCAGCCATAGACCTTGCCTTCATAATACCAGCCGAAATACCAGCCGTTCTTCTCTCCCAAGATGAAGAAATTACTGTCCGGTCTCATGACATCCAACACCTCCGAGGACGTGGTATAGCTCTTCCGGAGGTTAAGGTCCGCCCGAACCTTTCCCATCATGAATTCGTTATCGTCCAGGTCATCCACAAGACTTGTAAAGCCTTCCTCTTGTATCAGCGGATATTTAACCCCTCCCCTTGTCATGACTACTGCATGCTTGCCGTATATGCTGACAGCCCCTTCGATGTCCTCTACTGCATCTTTCTGCAGCATGGTGAAACTGCCGTCATACCCAAAGGATAGGTATGCAACAATAATGATAACGGTAACGACACACAAAGTGACACATAATAGCCATACTGTCCTGTCCAAGGCTGTTCTGTTGGCTTTTTGGGCCAGTTTTCTAAGGCGCTCCAGTTCCTTCGTGACATCAACCGGAGGTGAAAAGGTCATCCCATCCTTCTCCGACATTGCCTTGATAAACTTGGTCCGCAGGGTATCAAACTGCTGCTTTTGGTTTTCAAGGTATTCGCTTAATCCATCAATGCTTGTTATCGCCCGTTTAATCCCCTGCAGCCTACCCAGCAGCAGAAGCTCCCTTACACATTTCAATAGGAAGCATACTGCAAAACCGGTAACCAGCACAGGCACTATCCAGAACAGGTCCACCCCCTGCAATAGGCTTTCAACCTGCTCCAGGTAATTTACAAGGCGCCGGCCGTACTTGTAGATGAATACGGAAAACGCGGCAAATAGGATTATTTTGAAAACCACCAAGGCGGCGTCCATGTTATTATCAAGCAGAAGTTTTTTGATGTTCTCCGCCTCTTTTAATCTTTCGTCTATTTGCTTTTCAGCCTCACTCATTTGTTGATTTAGCAAAGTATCAGTCATTCCTAACCCCTCTTGTGAATGATTTATCTAAAATTCCTTTCATACAGCCTGTACCTTACATGGGAAAACCTCCTACTGAGCTGGACTTCGCCGTCCGGGCCCATTTTTTCCTCGGCAGTCCTTTCGGTCGTCGAATACACCGGCACAAACCCCTTGGAAAACGCCCAGTTAACCATTATATACGCAGCGCCAAAGTCTCCCTGTACAAGGACATAGTCCCCGGGGTCGGCTTCGCTATCGAGCCATTCTTTTATCGGCGCCAGGTAATCATTGATATAAGGGACATCGGGCGGTACGTTTGACCAGGCTTTCTGCAAGGGTTCCGGAAGGTACTTGATTTCCTTTACCTTTAACTGTTCGAGTGCCTGTTTTCTTTGTTCGTCGGTCAGCCTATGCGAAAACAATAAGTATAGTTTTCTCAAAGCACAATCCCCTGTCTTCTTTTTATGTTTCAAACAACCTACAGCCTGTCGTATGGGTATAATCTTGGTATTTCTTTTATTTCATTGTTCGTAAAAACCAGCTTGTAAATGCTGTTCAGATAAGCCTGGCATTCCTTTATATCCTCCTCAAAACAGCCTACCCTTAAACGCCCTTTTTTGCTGCTATTCTTGTCTTCGATATAACCGGCGTGTGCTATAACATTCCTTATTTGGCTTATTGAAGCATACTTTTCGCTCAATAACCTGTAAGATTGTCTATTACTCTTTTTGAACTTGCCGTTTACCAATGCTTTTATCTTTTCCCTTTTTCTGCCGCTGATGCTAATCCTGTACCCGGCATCTTTATATGCTTCTTCTATTCTTGTAATAATACTTTCCGCCAGGCATATGTATCCGGTGGAATACCTTTTGTTCTCAAAGTACCATTTCGCAAGCTCAAATTGGAACTCGCTGTTTGAATTAATACCTTTAAACCTCTTGATAAAGCTCTCAAGGTGGGGCATCAAATACTTGAATACATGGGAGGATGAAGCTTCACTTTTATTTAAATAATGCCCCAGGCTGTCTATTTCCCTCTTCAAGTCGGTAAGGTAGTTTATATTCAAAAGCTCGGATGTGTTTTTGATCCTCGGGCTAACATTTTCATCATTTATTAAATCTGCTATCAGGTATCCGTTACCGTAGTTGACGAAATCGTAGACTCCCCT
>JAAYEV010000180.1 GCA_012728565.1 Clostridiales bacterium | reverse complement strand
CAGCTTGAGTTTACGCTTGGCAGCCTGAAGCTTTTGGGCTGCAAGGGAACCACCGGTACCGGCGCGAGTTTCCTATCGCTGTTTGACGGGGACCATGAAAAGGTCAAGGCCCTTGAAAAGAAAATCGCCGAAAAGATGGGCTTCGCCGGGGTATATTCTGTCAGCGGGCAAACCTATCCAAGAAAGGTGGACTACTATGTCCTGTCCGTCCTTTCAGGCATAGCGCAGAGTGCCGCCAAGTTTTCCAACGACATTCGCCTGCTGTCACATTTAAAGGAAGTTGACGAGCCCTTTGAGGATAAGCAAGTGGGTTCGTCGGCCATGGCGCACAAACGAAACCCCATGAGAAGCGAGCGCATTGCTTCCCTAGCGCGGTACGTGATGGTGAGCGCCCTGAACCCGGCTTTTACGGCAGGCTCACAGTGGTTTGAGAGGACGTTGGATGATTCCGCAAACCGGAGGATTTCAATTCCCGAAGCCTTTCTTGCGGTGGACGGAATACTGTCGCTGTACATTAACATTATCGGTAACCTGACTGTATATCCCAAGATGATAGAGAAACACCTAAAGGAAGAACTGCCCTTCATGGCTGCCGAAAACATTTTAATGTACTGTGTAAAAAAGGGGGGCGACAGGCAGGCCCTTCATGAGCGCATCCGCATGCACGCCGTGGAAGCCGCAGAAAAAATGAAGAGAGAAGGCGGGGATAATGATTTTATAGCCCGCATCCTGGCGGATTCTTATTTTGGCTTAACCGGCAGCGAAATGGAGAGCCTGCTGGATGTCCGGCAGTTTATAGGCAGGGCAAAGGAGCAGACGGAGGAGTTTTTGGCGGACGTAGCGCCCATCCTTCAAAGGAACAGGGAGCTTTTGGGTGTCGATGTCCGTATTACCGTTTAAGGAGGATGGTACAATGCTTACTGCATTGGTTGGAATTAATTGGGGCGATGAAGGCAAGGGTCGTATGACGGATTTGCTGTCCGCCGAATACGACGTGATCTGCCGCTACCAAGGCGGAAACAATGCCGGTCACACGGTGGTCAACGACAAGGGTAAATTTATATTAAACCTTCTGCCGTCCGGGGTTTTCCGGGACAATGTAGTAAACGTCATGGGGAATGGAATGGTCATTGATATAGAGCACCTGTGCGGGGAAATTGCAGCCCTGAAAGAAAAGGGAGTCAGGATAACGCCGGACACGCTTAAAATAAGCGACAAGGCCTTTATTTGCATGCCTTACCATAAGCAGCAGGACATACTGGAGGAGGAGCGGCTGGCGGATAAAAAATACGGCTCCACCCGGCGCGGTATTGCCCCCGTGTATGGGGATAAGTACATGAAAAAGGGCATCCGGATGGGCGACTTGCTTTTCCCGGACACCCTTGAAAATAAACTGGCCGATATACTTGAATGGAAAAATATTACCCTAAGGGGGTACGGCCAGGGGGAAGTCTCCCTCGAGGCCATGACACAATGGCTTATGGAGTTCGGAAAGCCCTTGCTTGGTTATATCACCGACACCATGGGATATTTGCTGGACGCCGTTGACCAAAACAAAAATATTTTATTCGAAGCCCAGCTGGGTGCGCTGCGGGACATTGACTACGGGATTTATCCCTACACTACGTCATCCCAAACACTGGCTGCATACGCGCCCATCGGCGCGGGGATTCCGGGAGTAAAACTGGACCGAGTAGTGGGCGTTATGAAAGCCTACTCCAGCTGTGTGGGGGAAGGCCCGTTTACGGCTGAGCTGTTCGGCGAGGAAGCGGCTATGCTTCGTGAAGCCGGGGGGGAATACGGGGCGGCCACCGGCAGGCCCCGCAGGGTTGGCGGGTTTGACATACCGGCCAGCGTATACGGGGTTAGGGTTCAAGGGGCCGACTCGCTTGCACTGACCAAGCTGGATGTTCTCTCCTACCTTGACAGGATTCCGGTTTGCGTGGCCTACGAAATTGACGGCGTGCGGTGTGAACATTTTCCCACCGGCGACAGGCTGGCGAGGGCAAAGCCTGTATTCGAATACCTGGAGGGTTTCAAGACCGACATATCAAAATGCAGAAATGCGGAGGAACTGCCGGAACCGGCCCTGCGGTACATCCGGTTCATTGAAGAGGCCGTGGGCTGTCCCATTGAATATGTTTCGGTCGGCGCCGGGCGGGACGATTACATCAAGATGAGATGAACGCGACAGAGGAACCTGTTTCAGTGATAATAGGTTCCCATTTATATGAACAGGAGGTAAGAGCATGAACACAACGGCAAATGAAGTGCTGCAGTTTGTGAAAGAAAACGACGTGAAATTCGTCCGACTTGGGTTTTGCGACCTTTTTGGAGTACAAAAGAACATATCCATAATGCCGGACGAGCTGCCGTGGGCGTTTGAGAACGGCATATCCTTTGATGCGTCGGCAATAAGCGGGTTTAGGGATGTCACAAAGTCGGATTTAATGCTCTTTCCCGACCCCGCTACGCTTACGGTCTTGCCGTGGAGGCCGGGGCCCGGGAGGGTAGCCCGTTTTTACTGCGACATAAAAAACCCGGACGGTTCGGTGTTTGCCTACGACAGCCGCCACTTGCTGAAAAAGGTTGTTGGGCGCTGCGAAAGCATGGGCTATGTCTGCAAAATCGGTGCGGAATGCGAGTTCTATCTCTTTAAGACCGACGAGAACGGGGAGCCCACAAAGGACACACTGGACAGGGGCGGATATTTTGACATGTCGCCGCTGGATAAGGCAGAAAACCTCCGGCGCGAGATCTGCCTCTGCCTTGAGGAAATGGGTATAAGCCCCGAATCCTCCCATCATGAGCGGGGCCCGGGACAAAACGAGATTGATTTCAAATACAGCGACGCTCTTACCTGTGCCGATAATATGTTGACCTTTAAGTCGGTGGTAAAGGCCATTGCCGAGCGCAACGGCTTGTATGCTTCCTTTATGCCAAAGCCACTGCCGAATGAGGCGGGAAGCGGGCTGCATGTCAACATATCCCTGTCGCAAAACGGGCTAAATATTTTTAAAAATGTTACCCACGGAAAATCGGATACCGCCGAGAGTTTTATAGCGGGTATCCTGGCGAAAACGGCGGAAATCACGCTGTTTCTTAACCCAACCTGCAACTCCTATGACCGTTTCGGGAGTTTTGAAGCGCCCAAGTTTATTTCATGGTCGCATCAAAACCGCTCGCAGCTGGTACGTATTCCCGCGGCAATCGGCGAACGGGTGCGGATGGAACTGCGCTCGCCGGACCCCTCAATTAACCCTTACCTTGCCTTT
>JAAYEV010000179.1 GCA_012728565.1 Clostridiales bacterium | reverse complement strand
TAACTACACCCGCAGGACCACCATCGGCAAGGGGGGTATGCGGGTCAATTTCCTGGTCAATTACAGCTGGGAGTGGGACCTGAGCAGCCTGTTCGGATACAAAAAGAATATGAACCTGAAAAATCACCTTAAGTCCGGCGACATTTCCCGGGTTGACCTAATCATACGCTGGGGCGGTAGAAGGAGATTGAGCGGGTTTTTGCCGGTCCAATCCATATACTCGGACTTCTATGTCATAGACGACTACTGGCCGGACTTCAAGCCGGAACATTTGTACTCCGCCCTTGAATGGTATGATAAACAGGATATAACTTTAGGCGGATAAGGACCATTAAGGCGTGTTCCTTAGAAACACGCCTTAATTACTCTTTTGAAAACATCAATTAGATTTAATGATATTGTAAGTCCAACTAATTTGTAAAAATCCTCCTTTGATAATCCAGATTGACGAATTATACAAAATAGTGTACCAAGCGGAACCGTTTTTTTCCCATGCACAGGGACGACAATTATTCTCCCATGCAATTCATATATTGCGTGGCCACCTTTTTGGCGTTTTAATTCTGCTCCTGCTTTTTCTAATGCCCTAACCACTTCCTTGCAATTTAAAGCAGGATATTTATCGTTTTTCTTATTATAGGACATTAGCACCCTGCAAACTGGTGGTCATGGCTTCTGAAAAATTCACAGTCGAATTTTGGGGCGTGTTGGCCTATCTTTTTCTTAGACATATTCTTATATTTAGCCATCACATGAGGCGGTACAGGTCTTGGTACGAGTTCTTCAAACCTATTTGTTTCAAATGCATACTCCAAATAAAGTGTTATAGCTTCTTCTAAATTTGCTTTGGCTTCTTCTACAGTAACGCCATAGCTTGAAATATCCAAGTCAAGGCACAAAGCATTATACAACTTGCCTTCTTTTTCGAGTACACATTTAAAAACAAACCTGTCTTTCACCTTATCACCCCATTTCATCAGGCCTACGCAATATATGCATATTATATACTACAAACAGACTTATTTCTCCTTTAATTAAAATTCGACAAATATTGCGTAAAGCTTAATATTTATTAGTCAGTATTATATATTAGTATTTCCCTATATTAATGATGCTTATTCAATAAAAAAGTCCGACTGAAAGCCCTAGGGAAAGGGGACACACTGCTGCCGATGCGGTATTCCTTGCTTCAGAATGTCCCCGTTCAGAATGCGCCAGTGTTTCGTGAAGTCTATAAACAACTAACAGCTACGAACCGTATTAAAGCACCTTACACCTGTGATCTGTGATCTTTTAGAACGAGCAGTGCTCGGTTCTTGTTATAATCTCGTCCTGAAGTTTCTTGCTGAGGTTGTTGAAGTAGTCGCTGTATCCCGCCACCCTTACTATAAGGTCGCTGTACTTTTCCGGGTTTTTCTGGGCGTCCCTCAAGGTATCGGCACTCACCACGTTGAACTGGATGTGATGCCCGTCCAACTTAAAATACGACCTTATGAGATGGCTCAGCTTCTCCAACCCCTGGTCCCCTTCCAGCACCTGCGGCGTGAATTTTTGGTTGAGCAGCGTGCCACCGGTTTTTATATGGTCCATCTTGGAGGCGGATTTTATAACCGCCGTCGGGCCGTTCCTGTCCGCTCCCTGCACCGGAGAAATACCTTCGGACAGCGGCTCCTCCGCCCAGCGCCCGTCGGGGGTTGCCCCGGTAACCGAGCCGAAATAAATGTGGCAGGTGGTGGGCAGCATGTCTACCCTGTAGCTGCCCCCTTTAAGGTTCTTTCTTCCGTCCACCAGGTTGAAAAATGTCTCAAACACTGACACCATTATACTATCCGCGTAATCATCGTCGTTTCCGTACCTCGGAGTTTTGTTTCTCAGCATCTGCCTTGTTTTCTCATGGCCTTCGAAATTGTCCGAAAGCGCAGTCAAAAGCTCCCTCATGGTCAGGTTTTTATTGTCAAACACATGGAATTTTATTGCGGACAGGCAGTCGGTAATGGTTCCTATGCCCACTCCCTGGATATAATTGCTGTTATACCTTGCGCCGCCGGCGTTATAATCTTTACCCTTCTTTATGCAGTCATCCACTATAATCGAAAGGAAGGGGGAAGGCATGTAAGTGGCGTACAGCTTTTCAATGATGTTGTTGCCCCTTATCTTTATATCAATAAAATGCCGCATCTGCTTTTTGAAAGCTTCGAACAGTTCCTCAAAGCTCTGAAACTCCGTCGGGTCCCCGGTCTCAAGGCCGATCCTTTTGCCGGTCCTTTTGTCTAAACCATTGTTAAGCGTAATCTCCAGCACCTTGGGTATATTGAAGTATCCGGTCAGTATATAGGCTTCCTTTCCAAAGGCACCGGTCTCAACGCACCCGCTGGTTCCGCCGCACCTTGCGTCCTCGATGGATTTGCCCTGGCGCATAAGCTCTTTTACCACCGCATCGGTATTAAACACCGAGGGGAAGCCCATGCCCATGCGGATTACTTCGCAGGCCTTTTTGACGAACCTGTCAGGGGTCTTCTGGCTTATCTGTACATTGGTACTGGGCTGCAGTATTCTCATATCCGCTATTACATCCAGCAGCAGGTAGGACACTTCGTTTACGCCATCCGAGCCGTCGGGCTTAATTCCACCAATGTTTATGTTTGCGAAATCGGTATAGGTCCCGCTTTCGGCCAGCGTGACCCCTACCTTGGGCGGTGCCGGCTGGTTGTTGAATTTTACCCAGAAACACTCAAGAAGCTCCTTGGCTTTTTCCCTTGTAAGGGTCCCATCCTCAAGCCCCTTTTTATAGAAGGGATACAGGTGCTGGTCCAGCTTGCCGGGGTTAAAGGAATCCCATGTATTAAGTTCCGTTATAACCCCGATATGCACAAACCAGTACGCCTGTAGCGCCTCCCAGAAGTCCCTGGGGGCGTTGGCGGGGACATGGGAGCAAACCTCCGCCATCCTTTCCAGTTCCCTTTTCCTTTCCGGGTTTTGCTCAGTGTTTGCCAGTTCCATCGCTTTTTGCGCATGCCTTTTGGCATAGTTTATAACAGCGTCGGCGCATATTAGCATAGCCTTAAGCTGCTCCTGCTTGTCGTAAGCGTCGGGGTCGTTCAGGTAGTCAATGCTTTGAAGGCTTTCTTCAATATCCTTTTTGAAGTCCAGGAAGCCCTTCTTATATATCTTGTCGTCGGCCACGGTATGGCCCGGTGCCCTCTGCTCCATGAACTCGGTAAAAATTCCCGCGT
>JAAYEV010000178.1 GCA_012728565.1 Clostridiales bacterium | reverse complement strand
TGGCAATGGCGGAGGGGCAACACCGGTTCCCATTCCGAACACACAGGTAAAGTCCTCCAGCGCTGATGGTACTGAGGTGGAGACGCCTTGGGAGAGTAAGTCGCTGCCGGGTTTAACTTTTTAAAAGCAGGCGGATTAAGCTGTCTGCTTTTTTTATATTATTCATCCGACAGGCAGCAACTAATATGGACCGGTCGGGGAATACTAAAAAAAATAAATCAAAAATGTAGCCATGGCGGAGCGCTGCGGCAATAAAGTGCGGCAGCAAGGCAAATTAAGGCAGGAAATTGTGGCCTTTTAAAGAATTTGATTATATACTATAGAGTGTAAAACTTTCGGCTTTGGGAAGCTCGATAGGGTACATAGAATAATTCAAAGGAGGAAAAGAAACAGTGAATTATAAAAGCGACATTGAAATTGCACAGCAGGCAAAGTTAAAACCCATTTCGGAAATAGCCAAAAAGCTGGGCATAGGGGAAGAGTACATCGAATCCTACGGAAGGTATAAGGCCAAAATCGATTACAATTTATTGAAAAAATATGAGGATGCCGAAAACGGCAAGCTCATACTGGTTACTGCCATAACGCCCACCCCGGCCGGTGAGGGTAAAACCACTACAACGGTAGGCCTGGGGGATGCCCTGAACAGGCTGGGCAAAAAGGCAATGATTGCGCTGCGGGAGCCTTCCCTGGGCCCTGTGTTCGGTGTAAAGGGCGGAGCAGCGGGGGGAGGATATTCACAAGTGCTGCCCATGGAGGATATAAACCTGCACTTTACAGGGGATATTCACGCCATAGGGGCTGCAAACAACCTCTTGGCCGCTATGGTTGACAACCATATACACCAGGGCAATGCGCTGAACATAGACGTAAGAAGAATAGTCTGGAGAAGGGCTATGGACATGAACGACCGGCAGCTTAGGTCCATTGTAAACGGCCTGGGCGGAAAAGGAAACGGGGTGCCAAGGGAAGACGGCTTTGATATAACGGTGGCCTCCGAGGTAATGGCAATACTATGCCTTTCCGCGGACATAGACGATTTAAAACAGAGGCTGGCAAACATAATAGTGGCCTACGACAGGGACGGAAGGCCCATTACGGCGGGCATGCTGAAGGCCCAGGGAGCGATGGCGGCCCTGTTAAAGGAGGCGCTTAAGCCAAACCTGGTCCAGACGCTGGAAGGAAACCCCGCTTTTGTACACGGCGGACCCTTTGCAAACATCGCCCATGGCTGCAACAGCATAATAGCCACAAAGATGGCGTTAAAGCTGAACGACTACGTTGTTACCGAGGCGGGCTTCGGTGCCGACCTGGGTGCCGAAAAGTTCTTTGATATAAAATGCCGCAAGGCGGGGCTTGTTCCCGACGCGGTGGTCATAGTCGCCACCGTCAGGGCCCTTAAGCATCACGGTGGCGCTGCCAGGGATAGGCTGGGCGAGGAGGACCTTGAAGCGCTTAAGAAGGGTATGCCAAACCTGCTCAAGCATGTTGAAAACGTAACACAAAAGTTCGGCCTGCCGGCGGTGGTCGCGATAAACAGGTTCCCCAGCGACAGCGAAAGGGAGCTGGACCTGATACGGGAGCAGTGTGCTTCTTACGGCGTGGACGTGGCCCTGTCCGAGGTATGGGGCAAGGGCGGAAAAGGCGGGGAGGCGCTGGCCCAAAAAGTCCTTGCCGCTATCGAAAAGGGTCAAAACCAGTTCCGGCTATTATACCGGGATGAGGACGATATAATGGAAAAAATAAGAAAAATAGCCGTTGAAATATACGGCGCAAAGGGCGTAGCGTACAGCGCCCAAGCATCCCAGGGAATAAAGCAGGCCGGGGAACTGGGGCTCTCAAATCTTCCGGTTTGCATGGCCAAGACCCAGTACTCCCTTTCGGACAATCCCAAGCTCCTGGCACGGCCCGAAAACTTCGAGATTACCGTGAGGGAAGTAAGGATATCCGCCGGAGCGGGCTTTATTGTCGCAATCACCGGGGACATTATGACCATGCCGGGTCTTCCCAGGGTACCTGCGGCGGAATCCATAGACGTGGACAGCAGTGGCAGGATATCCGGGCTTTTCTAGGCATAGAATGCAATATGGTGGCGTGGAGGGATAAGTATGGCTTTTATAATGAAGGGGACCGATGTGGCCCAGGTAAAAAAACAAGGGATAATAAAAAGGGTGGAAGCACTGAAGGAAAGGGGCGTATCCCCGACGCTGTGCATAATAATGGTAGGGGACAGGGAGGATTCCCACGCCTACGTAAAAGGGGCCACAAAGGCCCTGGCGGGGTGCGGTATTGGCTGCCACCTGGCGCACTACCCGGAAGACATAAGCGAGCACCGGCTGCTTGAGGAAATAGAGGCTGTAAACAAAAAGCCCGAATACCACGGGATTATTGTGATGAGGCCGGTGCCCTCCGCGATACGGTGGGAGGCGGTGGAAGAGGCCATATCCCCGGCAAAGGACGTTGACTGCATAACCGCCCAAAACCTGGCCGGCGTGTTCAAGGGTGATACCGATGTGTTTTACCCCTGTACCGCGAAGGCGGTGGTTGATATGCTGGACCATTACGAAATAAACGCGGAAGGCAAAAAGGCGGTGGTCATAGGCCGAAGCCTGGTGGTGGGGAAACCGCTGGCCATGATGCTGCTGCAAAGGAATGCCACCGTCACCGTGTGCCATTCCAGGACCCGCGACCTTGCTGAAATTTCTTCGCAGGCGGACATACTGGTAGCCGCCGCCGGCACGCCGGGCCTAGTGGGGCCGGACTTTGTGAACGAGAACAGCATAGTGCTTGACGTTGGAATAAACATGGTGGACGGAAAGCTAAAGGGGGACGTGGACTTTGAGCGGGTTGCCCCGCTGGTTTCGATGATTTCGCCGGTGCCGGGGGGTGTAGGATCGGTAACAACGTCGGTGCTGATGGAAAACATAGTCACCGCCGCCGAAAAGAAGTAAAGGGACGGTTTCCTTGCTCCCGGTTTTGCATAACAGCGACACAGGCGTCAGGCCTGTGTCGGCTTAAGGGTAGAACACAGAAAGTGGAGGCGGTAGCATGGAAATAATACTGAAGGAAAGGAATTGCCAGGAGAAGGTTTCCGGCGGAAGGGTTTTTCTATTCATTATCGCCACGGTATTATTTATAAATTTGGCCGCCGCTTTGATAAACAGGTTTGCACCGGTGGCGGCGGGGTTTGCAAGCCTATTGCTGATACTTGCCGTTATGGTCATTGCCTATAGGGTTATGACCGGCAAAGCCACCGAGTATTACTATATACTGACCGACAGGGGTCTTTTGATTCATAGGGCCATGGGCATAAGGGAGATTAAGCTCATGGAAATACCCTATGACGGGATAGTTGAAATAAAGCCCGGCGGCGAAACGGGTGATGCCGAAAAAACGTACTACTTCCTATGCAACAGGAAAGACAGCCGCAGAATGTCGCTGGTTTTCGAGGACCGGGGCAAAAAGACGGGCGTGGTCTTTGCCCCCAGCCGGGAGTTTTTGGAGGCCCTGCTGGGCTTAACCGGCAGGGCGTGACGGGGTTCCATGCGGAGGGACTCCAGGTTTAACTGCCTTTTAATGGCACGAACCTCCTGTTCCGAAAGACCGGTGTCATGGGCCAGTTCCGAATCGGTTTTGAATTTGCGGTAGAGCTTTATATAGTCCTTTAGACTGTTCATACCAATCCTCCCCCAAGGTTAGTGTTGCCGCGGCATGGCGGCGGTATCCGCATTGGGGGAAAGAGCATGCATGGCAGTTTAAGGAAGCGTTAAACCGGAGGCTCCGGGGGGAGGCAGAGGACATGGACAGCAAAATGCCGCTGGTGGAAAGGCTTGTCGAACATGCAAAAAAGAGCCCGGTGAGCTTTCACGTGCCGGGGCATAAGGGAAATGCCGGACTTTTGGGTGCCGGCGTAAGCTTTTTTGGTGAAGTCCCAAGGTATGACCTTACCGAACTGCCCGGCCTTGACAACCTGCACAGCCCCGCCGGGGCGATAAGGGACGCCCAGCAGCTTGCGGCGAAGGCCTATGGGGCCGACTATACATATTTTTTGGTTAACGGCAGTACGGTAGGTATTTTGGCTTCCATGCTGTCCGCGGCCCGGCCCGGGGACACCGTTATGGTGGACAGGGGATGTCATTCTTCGGTTTTCAGCGGCTTGGTATTGGGCAGGCTAAAGCCCGTGTATCTCCCCAGGCCGGTGGACCCGGCAACCGGCATACCCCTTGCCATATCCCCGGGGGAGGTGGAAAGGAGCCTTGGTAAAGCCCGGCGGGTGAAGGCGGTAATAATCACCAACCCCACCTATTATGGTATCTGTTCCGATGTGAAGGCCATAGCCGACAGGGTGCACGAAAAAGGGGCCCTGCTCATAGTGGACGAGGCCCACGGAGCCCATTTCAAGTTTAGTGACGGCCTTCCGGGTGATGCCCTGGACGGGGGTGCGGACCTGGTGGTCCAAAGTGCCCACAAGACGCTGCCCGCCATGACCCAGGGTTCGTGGCTGCATGTAAAGGGCGACAGGGTGGACAGGGAAAGGCTGGAGAGGATGCTTGGAATGCTTCAGACCACCAGCCCCTCCTACATTATAATGGCATCGCTGGATAATGCCCGGTATATGATGGAAAGGGAGGGCGCCCGGCGCCTGGGGGAAGTGCTGGAATACGCGGCCCGGGCAAGGCTTGAGATAAACGGCATGGGAAAGGGGTTTTTTTGCCCGGACGGACAGTATTTCAAGGCAAGGGGCTGCCATGACTTTGACAGCACCAAGCTGGTTATTAACTGCTCCGGGGCGGGGCTTACCGGACAAAGGCTTGACCATTTTCTAAGGAATAAGTGCGGTGTATACGGCGAGCTGTACGATTTGGTAAACTGGCTGGGCGTAACAACGGCGGCCAGCCGGCGGGAGGACTTTGAAAGGCTGGTGCAGGGCTTAAACGGCATTAAACCGGAACCGGTGGACGGTGACCTGCTGCCCCGGTTTGAAGACTTAAGGCTTGACACGGCGGCGGACCCCTGGGAAGTGGCCGAGGGACGCTGCAGCCGGGTTGAACTGGACCGGGCGGAGGGCAGGACGGCCTGCGGCGGTGTAATACCCTACCCGCCGGGCATACCGTTGGTATGTCCCGGGGAGCGGTTCAGCGCGCGGGCCATAGAATGCATCAAGGAGTACAGCGCCTTTGGTATAACCATTAAGGGCCTGAAAGACGGACAGGTGGAAGTGGTAGAATAATTTTTCGGAGGTTGGCCATGAAGGGAAAACTGGTTATTATTGAATCCGGTTCGGACGCAAGCGGGAAGGCGACCCAGGCGCAGATGCTGTATGAAAGGCTGCGGCGGGAAGGCAAAAAGGTTATGAAAATTGAATTCCCCAATTACGACAGCGATTCCTCCATATTTGTGAGGATGTACCTTGACGGAAAGTTCGGTAAGGACCCCAAGGCTGTCGACCCCTATATTGCAAGCCCCATGTTTACGTTGGACCGGTACTGCAGTTTCCTGGACCTTTGGGGGGAATTCTACAACGCCGGGGGGCTGGTTGTCGCCGACAGGTACACCACCTCCAACATGGTTCACCAGGCATCCAAAATAGCCGACCCGGACCAAAGGGACAAGTTTCTTGACTGGCTGTGGGACTTTGAATACGGCATTTACAAGCTTCCGGTGCCCGACCTGGTGGTCTTTTTGGACGTGCCCCCGGAGGCAAGCCAAAAGCTACTGCAGCAAAGGTCCGTCGGGCGGAAGAAGGACATACACGAGGCGGATTCTGAATACCTGGAAAAGACCTATATGAATGCCCTATACGTTGCCAGAAAATACGGGTGGCAGAGGGTGCAGTGCATGGACTGCGCTAAGAGACAGCTGCTTCCTGTCGATATAATACACCAGAGGGTATACGATATAGTCTCCAGGGCCCTTTAGCGTGCCCGGAGATACCGTATCGGGGGTGTTACGCGGTGAAAATCAGGGAATTAACCGGCGGCCCGGCGGGCCCCTACGCCGGCAGGGTGGGGGACAAAAAACCCGGAAGGGCGGAAGGCAGCCGGGGCGGTTTTGAGGAAAACCTAAACAGAGAGCAGTCCCAAAGGATGGAGGAGCGGATCGCAGCACTGCTTGAGGATATAGACCAACAG
>JAAYEV010000177.1 GCA_012728565.1 Clostridiales bacterium | reverse complement strand
CGGAAGTGAAAAAACCAGAGCCGTTATACTATGAATTGAACAAAAAAGAAGATGATATATTCAATAAGACTATTGAGCTAATTACAAATAAGTTTAAATATGCTCGTTATATGCCGATGCTTTACTATACAGGAAAGATAGATCAGCTTGAAGAACAGTCCCAGAAAAATTTAGGCAAATTCATGAAAATCCTACTTGTTAAACGATTGGAAAGCAGTTTTTATGCTTTTAAAAACTCAATTAATAGGTTTCTGGATTCTTACGAAAGATTTATTAAAGAAATGGAAAACGGCAACGTATATGTAAGTAAAAAACATATTAATAAGGTATTTGAACTATTAGAAGAGGATGATGATGTAGCAGTACAACAATTAATAGATGAGGGAAAGGTTGAAAAATATGATAGTAAGGACTTTAGAGAAGACTTTAAATATGATTTGCAGCATGACTATGAGGTCCTTTTGCAGATTAAGAGACTATGGCAGGATGTTAAACGGGACCCGAAACTCTTGAAATTTATAAAGGAGATGGATAATAACCCCATTTTAAAGAATAATCATGTAATTATATTCACTGAATCAAAGGAAACAGCAGAATACTTATGTAATAGTTTAGAAAAATATTATAAGAAAAAAATACTTTTGTTTACCGGCGATTCAAAAGAGACAGTGCGTGACGAAGTAATCCAGAATTTTGATGCACGTTCCAAGCAAAAAAAGAACGAATATAGAATACTGGTAACAACCGAAGTGTTATCAGAAGGGGTTAACCTTCACCGTTCTAATGTAGTAGTCAATTATGATATACCGTGGAATCCAACGCGCATGATGCAAAGGGTCGGACGTATTAACCGAATTGATACACCCTTTGATGCTATTTATACTTTCAATTTTTTCCCAACCACTCAGTCCAATGATCAGATAAAGTTAAAAGAAGCGGCAGAGGGTAAGATAAATGCTTTTTTGACATTACTTGGCGGTGATGCTGAACTTTTAACCCAGGGTGAACCTATAGGCTCACATGAACTATTCGATCGATTAACTTCGAAGAGTGCAATAGAAGAGACTAGCGAAGATGATAGCGAACTTAAATATCTACACGTTATTCGAGAGATTCGAGAAAAGAATCCAGAACTCTTTGAAAGCATCAAACAATTGCCGCGCAAAGCACGCTCGGCAAAACTAGGGCGTGACAATAAAGAAGCCCTTATAACATATTTCCGGCGTGGAAAACTGCAGAAATTTTTTATCGCTCAAGCTGACGGGAAAACAGCAAAAGAATTGGATTTTATTACAGCAGCAAAACTGCTTGAAAGCGGACCAGATGAGAAGAGAAAAAGCCTGTCAGAAAAGGTGTATAGTCTTTTGGACAGTAATAAGGAAGCATTTATCATTGCAACAACCGAGGAAATAGTTGAACCAAGAAAAGGGGGTGGGCGTGATAGTGCTACTAATATAATGCGTATTCTAAAAGCAACTATGAAAAACACTCAAAAACTTACCGATGACCAGGAAATCTATCTTAATAAGGTGCTAGCCATGCTTGAAAAAGGCGGATTACCAAAAAAAACAACTCAAAGAACGCTTAAGGCTCTTAATGCCTTGAAAGCTGAGTTATTAAACCCACTAAAGGTATTGGCCGTTCTACAAACCTATATCCCTGTTAAGCTGCTGGAAAGCCATTATGCTTAACAGAATCGTGCTGTACTTGGTAAGCGGGAAGTTATACTATCAATGTATTTGGCAGGTGAGTAAAACATGGATAAAAAGCAGGCACAAAAGATTATTAAAGATACCTTTGAAAGCCCTTTCGACAAGAATAGATTTACTGTTTTTATAAAGAATCTTTTAAACAAGATTGAGGTCTCTACGTTTATATACAAAGGAAATTTTATTCCTTATGCTTACAGACCATATATTAAGACACTTGAAAGAATAGGTAAGTTTTTTGATGGCGAAAACGAAATAGATATACTTATTGTGACTCTTAAAAAGGATGTCTCCCTTGAACGAGCCCGTACTATGCAGCGTAATTTCATTGCCTGGTATTTGAACGGAAGCCGGGGCGGGAAACTAAAAGATGGTGCTTTGGTAGCCTTTGTTTCACCGGAGCAAGAGGACTGGCGGTTTTCATTTATAAAGATGGATTATATATTTGAACAAAACAAATCTGGCCAAACCAAAGTAAAACAAGATTTTACCCCGGCGCGTCGTTGGTCGTTTTTAGTGGGTTCAAATGAAAAAAGTCACACTGCACAAAGCAGGTTCATAGATATTCTGACAAATGACAAACAAAGTCCTACGTTAAAAGAAATAGAAGAAGCCTTTAACATAGAAACCGTTACTAAAGAATTTTTCAGAGAATATCGGAACCTTTTCCTGCGCACAAAAGAAGAACTGGATAAAGTTGTAACAAACAATCCGAGAGTTAAAGCTGATTTTGAGGTTAAAAATGTTGATACGGTGAACTTTGCGAAGAAACTTTTAGGCCAGATTGTTTTTTTATACTTTTTACAAAAAAAAGGCTGGTTTGGAGTGCCAAAGGATAAAGACTGGGGAAATGGCTCAAAACAGTTTTTGATTGAATTATTCATGAAGAAATATGGGGATTATAATAATTTCTTTAACGATATTCTTGAACCACTTTTTTATGACGCTCTGCGTAACGACCGCAGCCATGATGACCATTATTACAGCCGGTTTGACTGTAAAATCCCATTTTTAAACGGCGGTCTTTTTGACCCAATCGGCAATTATGATTGGATTAACACTGAAATTAATCTACCGGACGAATTATTTTACAACAACAATAAGACAAAGGAAGGGGATATTGGTGATGGTATACTAAACGTTTTTGAACGTTTTAATTTCACTGTTAAGGAAGATGAACCATTGGAAAGAGAAGTAGCAATAGACCCTGAATTGCTTGGGAAAGCCTATGAAAAATTTAATGCAATTCGTCCGGACAATTTTGATGAATACATGAAAGTACTGAAAAGTGGTAATACCGGTGAGGAAAACAAATTCAACAAGAAATTCGGCGTTTATTATACACCCCGGGAAATTGTCCACTATATGTGCAAACAGAGTTTGATATATTATTTAACAAGCGAACTTGATGGAAAAGTAGAAAAGGAAGCCATCGAAGCTTTTGTTAATATTGGTGAAAATGTCAGTGAATATGATGCTGCAGCATTGATTAAAGAAGAATTAATAAATAAGGGAGCCCAAAAGTCTACAAAATTCAAGCCGGCACTACTAAGAAGCATACGGGATAACGCTGAACTGATTGATCAAAAACTTTCGGATATTACAGTATGTGATCCTGCGGTAGGCTCCGGAGCTTTTCCTGTAGGCATGATGAATGAGATTGTAAAGGCGAGGAATGTGTTATCAAACTTCCTGCAGGATAAGGATAGACATCCTTATAATTTTAAACGACGGTGTATTGAGCATTCCCTGTATGGGGTTGATATAGATCCGGGCGCAGTAGAGATTGCAAAATTACGACTTTGGCTTTCACTCGTGGTAGATGAAGACGATATAAAAAATATTAAGCCCTTGCCTAATCTAGATTTCCGCATTATGCAAGGAGATAGTTTGGTTTCTGAATTCTTAGGAATAGACTTTGATCTGGGTACAGAGATCAAAAAGAGTAATATGTTGTTTAAAGATGAAGTTGATCAACTGATTGAAAATTTCCAACAAACAAAAAATAGATATCTTAACGAGTCAAGTGTCTCACGAAAATCAGAGCTAAGGGATGAAGTTCATGATTTGATGATTAAGATAATCAATTCGAATTTAAGCATAAAAAAATCGAACTATGAAAGACGGTTAAAAAATGTGGAGATAAAATACTCAGGAATACATAATGAAAAACAGCGAAATGAGTTAGTTAAAAATGAAAGAGAAATGATAAAGGAAAAGTACGGTTCCAAAATCGAAAAAGCAGAAAAAAGCATTAAGGAATTTGTCAGTGGCGGGCAGGTAATACCTTTCTTCCTGTGGAAGTTGTATTTTTCCGAGGTGTTTCATAACAAGGGCGGATTTGATGTGGTAATAGGTAATCCGCCATACCTTAACGTTGAACTTGTTTCCAAGGAACAGAAGAAGTATTTCGCCCGGAAATATAAGACCTTTTATAAACGTTATGACGTTTTTGGCTTGTTTTTTGAACTCTCTTTAGAAAGCCTGGTGAATAACAGGGGCTGTGTTACATTTATAGTGCCGCAGCAGATTTTCAACAATCTTTCATACAAGAAACTCCGTGATTTAATGCTGAACAATCGCTGGTTAAAAGAGGTTCTATATTTAGGCGATAAAATATTTGAAGCCAATAATGACGTTTGCATATTGTTTCTGAAAAAACCTTGTACGGATAGAATAAAGCTTGTCAATGCTTTGGATTTTAAAAAACCTATCATTACAGAGGTTGCCGCTGACCATTTTAACAAATACGGTAATGTAATAAGCTTTTCACATGATTCGGGCGGCGAAGCAATTATTAATAAGATTTTCAGTGATAAACACGAACGTATAAAAGAACGCTATGATGTGTTTCAGGGAATTGTCACTGGAAATAATGAAGCTTTTCTGCCTACAGAGGAACAGATATCCAAGACAAGAATTGAACAGGACTTACTCCACCCGGTCCTATTGGGACGGGATTTTGAAAAATGGCATATTAGAAATACGGAGCGGCGAATTTTATATATAAACGAAGACGTCAATATTAATAAGTATCCAAATGCTTTGCAATGGTTAAAGAGTTTTGAATATGAGCTAAAGAATAGTCGAAGTGCTACTGAACGAGCAACTTCATGGTATTGTCTCCATAGACCCCGAGTAAAGAAGCAGCTTGATCATGTGCCTAAGATTTTAGTACAAGGCACGAGGAATCCAAGATTAAAGACAAGAATTGTTGCGACAATAGACGAAATTGGGGTTTATGGCACACAAGGGTTAAACTTTATTGTTCCGCGAGACAACAATGCAGATATTTATTATCTTCTGGCAGTATTGAATTCCAGCATCATTAATTACCTCTATGCCACCAAATTCTTAAACGTGGCAATAAAGGCAGAATACTTAAAAGATACGCCCATACCAAAAGCATCTGATAGCAATAAAAAGAAAGCTGCCGGGCTTGTACGCAAAATCCTTGATATACGGAGTGAAAATCCCCTAGCCGATATTACAGGTTTGGAACGTGAGCTGGATAAGATGGTCTATAGATTCTATGGACTAACCCCGGAAGAAATCATGATTGTGGAAGGTAGAAGCGATAATTCCAATTGAAAAGATGATAAAGGAATCAAAGATCCCAGGAAAGAGATTATAGTGGAAAGATAGTAATTGAACTGGTAAAGCCTTTTTTGGATAAGTGGGATGCTCTAAGGCAAAAACGAGGTGATAAAGTTGATAGTATTTATAGCCGGACCTAGGGCAATAAAAAGACTTAACAATAATATTGAAGAAAGGCTGTATAACATATATTTAAACAATATAAAAGTTGTTGTCGGAGATGCAGCGGGTGTCGACAAAGCCGTTCAGGATTATTTCTACAGATTGAATTATTCAAATGTAAATGTTTATGCCACCCAGGGCAAAGCAAGAAATAACGTTGGTAATTGGCCTGTAGTAGATGTGGAAGTCAACAGGCGTCTTAAAGGATTCGACTACTATGCGGCAAAGGACGTAAAAATGGCCGAGGTTGCAGACTATGGCTTCATGATATGGAATGGAAAAAGCAAAGGCACTTTGAATAATATAATTAACCTTGCTAGTAGAAACAAGAAGACACTGATTTATTTTACACCGGATAGTGAGTTTTATTGTATTGACAGTATAAACCAACTAGAAAAGATACTTCTAAGATGTGATAATGCTACAAGAAGCTTATATAACAGTCTATTGAATAAAACGGAGCAGCTGTCGATAATGGAAGAAAACGATGCTTATGTTAAGACTGGCAGGAACAATTGGAATACTTGACTGGGTTTCGTATTTAAACAAAAGGACCTGTTCCCCTATCTTTTAAGAGGGTCATAGAATATCTTTGGCCCTTTTCTTGGTGTGGTTGTAAGCGTAGCCAATGAATGATAGAATATAAGCGACAAAATTTGGGGTGTACCTGGTACCGGGGGGAAAAGCCGCATTGAAACTGTTTGAGATACTGCCGCATAACCTGTTTTCGATACTAACATCCAAGAACAGGGAGGTCTATGTCGAGGCACTGTTTGTTATAAGAAGGGCCTTTAAGCAGGAAATGTCCATAATAAAGTCGGACCTTGTTTCCATGCTTATAAACAGCCTGGACGAGATAATTTACCAGATGGACCTGTCGGAGGAAGAGGATGCGGAAAACGGGGATACATACAATGACGATGAAAGGGACGGGGCAAGTCTTTCTTCCACCGCCCATTTTATTTTGCGCCGCTTAAGGGATACCGGCTGGATAGAGGCCGAGTACCGGGTGGATTCCTTTGAAGAGAACATAACGCTGCCGGACTACTCGGTTAAGCTAATAAACCTCCTCTATTCGCTCACCGACGAGAGTGTCCGGGAGTACAATTCCTACGTTTATTCAACCTATTCGGCACTAAAGACCGCCGACCAGGAGCGGGACGACTATATGTACGACGCCCTTTTGACCGCCCATGGTAACACGGTAAAACTGGTGGACGAGCTTAAGACGCTGCACAACAACATACGCAGGTACCACCAGGCCCTTAACGAATACGCAACGGTGAACGACATACTGCGGGGCCACTTCGACGAGTACAAAAACCTGATAACCGACCGGATATACCACCCGCTAAAGACCCTAGACTCGGTGCCGCGGTTCAAAAACCCGATAATAAAAATCCTGGGCGGATGGGTTAGGGACCAGGGTATACGGGAAGGCTTGGAAAAGCAGGCCATGCTGCGGGGCAGGTACGAATCGAAGGAGCAGGCCGCCGGGGATGTCATGCAAAAAATTCACGATATAATGGACACCTATGAGACCCTGGACCGTATGCTGGAGGAGATCGACCGGAAAAATTCGGCCTATACAAGGGCCTCCATCGAAAAAATGAGGTACATGCTAAACACCGACAGGAGCATAAAGGGTAAACTGGTGGAGCTGCTTACGAAGGCGGCGGAAAGCAATAGCGAGGCCGGGACAAAACTGCTTGAGGCCCTGGGGGATAGCACCGAGCTGTTCAAGCAGGGGTACGTGGACGGTGGTTCGCTCTACACTCCGAGGGTGCGAAGGGTAAGGAAGGACGAAAAGCCGATGGAAATACAGCCGGTGGAGCATGAAGCGGGCGAAAGGGCCTTCGAAGAGTTCATGGACAGGGCAAAACGGAGCTACAGCCACACCCGGGTAATGAACTTTGTGCGCTCGGTCATGGGACAGATGGATGTAATAACTAGCAACGAAATACCGCTTGAAGGCGATGAGGACTTTATACTGCTTATGCTGGCTTCCATAAAGGGCGGTGAGCGCAGTGCCTTTTATAATGTCGAGTTTACCAAGGGTTATACGGTAAACAACGGTTACAGGATACCCAACATGAGGCTTATTAAGAAGGGGACGAAAAAAAATGTGGAATGAGCTATACGAAAAGCTAAGTAACTCGGATAAGGAGGAATTCAGAAGGATTATTAACCTTTTGCTCTCCCGGAATTTCATAATCCGGGATGTGTACGATTCCCGGGAGGGCATGATGAAGATAAGCCCCGAGTACAGGTTTGTCGAACGGAATTTTGAGCTTTTTACCGAGTACCTGCACTATGCCGGGTGGTTGCTGCAAAAAGACGGTAACTACGGTGTTATCGCGCTTTCCAACGAGTATGAGTACAACCGGGTAAGGCTTGACAAGAACACCACCCTTATTTTGTACACGCTAAGGCTAATATTCGAGGAGGAGCGTGAAAAGGTATCGCTGCGCAACGAGATACTGACCACCACCGGGCAGATAGTGCACAAGATGATTACACTGGGAATTGTCAGCCGAAAGCCCTCGGACAGGGACCTTGCCGACGGCTTGAGGCAGCTGGCCTTTCACAATATTATCGAGAAGGTGGACGGGCCCTGGGAGCAGGCGGATACAAAGCTGCTTATACTGCCCTCAATACTGTTTGTGGTTACAAACGAGAAAATAAGCCGTATGTACGAGGCCCTGGAAAACGGTGACAACGGTGAAAAAAACGGGGACGATGGCAGTGATGATGCAGACAACAGGGTTATAAGAGGGGATGACGTGCTGTGAAATTATTAAAGAAAATGCTCCTTATAAACTGGCATTACTTTTGGCAGGAGCTTATAGAGTTTGAGAACATAAACTTTTTAACCGGTAAGAACGCCGCCGGCAAATCGACGGTTATTGACGCAATGCAGCTTTTGCTATTGGGTGATACCAGCGGCCATTTTTTCAACAAGGCCGCCAACGAAAAGTCCGCAAGGAACCTCAAAGGGTATTTAAGGGGCGAGATAGGCGACGATGGCGATATCGGCTTTAGGTACCTAAGGGACGGGCGGTTTACAAGCTACATCGCCTGTGAGTTCCATGACCATTTAAAGAACAGGGACTTCACGCTGGGCGTGGTGTTCGACTGTTATGAGGACGGCGACTTCGAGCACCGGTTCTTTGTGCTGGATTCGGCCATCCCGGAAAACCGGTTTGTAGTCAACAATGTGCCCATGTCCTACAAGGAGCTGAGGAGCTTTGTAAACAGGAACTACAAAAGGGGAAGGTACGACTTCCCGGACACAAACCGGCGGTACCAGGACATATTGAAGGGTAAACTGGGCGGGCTAAAGAACAAGTACTTCAGCCTGTTTAAGAAGGCGGTACCCTTTTCGCCCATAACCGATATAGAAACATTCATAACCGAGTACATCTGCGATGTACGAAGCCCGGTGGATATTAGCCTTATGCAGGATAACATACGGTATTACAAAAGGCTTGAGCAGGATGCGGACATGATGGAACAGCGTATTTCGGCCCTTGAGGAGATATCCGCCAAGTATGCGGCGTACCACGACGAGCAGCAACGTTTTGAGGTGCAGTCCTACATAATTGAAAGGGCGAAGCACCAGGCAGCCCTGGACAGCCTTGAGGCACTTAGGGAAGAAGCAAGGGCAAACAGGGATAGCATTGAAAGGCTTACGGCAAAGCAGCGGGAGATTGGCGAACGTATAGCCCGGCTTAAGGAGGAAAGGGAAAAGCTAATGGCCGACAAGGCCGGTTCGGATATATACCGCAAGATGGAGGACCTTAAAAAACAAAAGGCCGAAATAGAAAGGCAGCTAAATGAGCTTAAGGAGGCCCTGAAAGAAACCATTGGCAACATGCGAAGGTACGGGCTGGTATGGCGGGAACACATAAAGGCCTTTAAAGGGTTGAAACCGCCGGAAAGTGAGGGCGAAGGGCATGGGCTGATGCCCGATATGGGCGGCGACTGGGAGACCCTTGGCAGGGTAGCGGCCAAGGCCCTGGACTACGCCGAGCTTTTAATGGACGCCGACCGGGACAGGCTTTGTGGTATGGGCACCGACGGCTTTGCCGGTATAAGGGAATGCATAGACAGCCTGAAAAATACCGCCTCGGGGGTTGCCCATTCCTACGCGGCGGCAAGGGTAAAAATGAAGCAGCACTTGGCCGGCGTAAAGCAGCAGGTGGAGGGCCTGGAAAAGGGTATAAAGCCCTATGACCCGAAGCTTGTGGCCCTTAAGGACGAGATTGCCGGTGCCCTTAGGGCAAAGTACGGCCCCGCCGCCAAGGTCCATATACTGGCCGACCTCCTTGAAATAAAGGACACCCGTTGGAGCAATGCGGTGGAAGCTTACTTGCACACACAGAAGTTCTACCTAATAGTGGAGCCGGAGCATTTTGTGGATGCGCTCAAAGTCTACGACCGGCTTAAGTTTAAAAGGGGTTTTTATGACTGGGGCATTGTGGATACCGGAAAGCTTGCCGCCAAAAACCCGAAAAGCCTTAAGGGCAGCCTGGCGGAGGAAGTGGTTACCGACAACCCCTTTGCACGGCAGTTTGTGGACCATGTCATGGGCCATCTTATGAAGTGCAACAGCGTAGAAGACCTTCGGAACCATGACCGGTCCATAACCGACAGCTGCATGCTGTACCAGAACTTTGTTGCGCGGCAGCTAAATCCCGAACGGTGGAAGTACCCCTATATAGGGCGCAAATCCATAGAGGAGCAAATAAGGGCAAGGCGACAGGAGATGCAAACCCTGGAAAGGGCGATATCGGCCTGCAGCGACAGGCTGCAGGCCCTGGAAGGCTTGGCCTCAATGGAAGCGGTGAACAGCAACGAAGCCCAAAGCGTTATACAGGTGCTTGAAAGGGTGGGGGCCATACCCGGCCTTGAGGACCAACACCGGCAGGTGGTTGACCAGTTGGGGGCCCTTGACCTTACATGGCTTATAAAGCTGGATAAAAGGATAAAGGAACTGGAGCAGGAGATAGGGGGCTTTGAAGAGCAGGAGAAAGCCCTTGGCAAAGATATTGCCAAACTGGAGACCCGTACGGAAATGATTGTGAATGAAAGGATACCCGCTGTGGACAGCCAGACCGAAGACTTAAGCAAGGGCATTGAAGATAGGTTCTTGCCGGAATGGATAGAGCAGCAGGGCGAGCCGAGATTCTTGAAGGAGCTTAAGGCCCGAAACTCTGCCGAGGATGTGTATAATGCTTTTTACAGCCAGGTTGCCAGGACCAGGAGCCAGGTGCAGAAGAAAAGGGACGACCTTGTTAGAACCCGGGCGGACTATATAAGGGACTACAGGATGTCCTACGATATAAATTCAGAGGACAATGCCCCTTACCAAAAGGAGCTATCCGAGTTACGGGACATTAGGCTTCCCGATTACAAAAAGCAGATACAGGACGCCAGGGAAAAGGCCTATGAGCAGTTCCGGGACGATTTCCTGGCAAAGTTAAAGTCCAATATTGACACCCTTAATATTCAGATAGAGGAACTTAACGGGGCCCTGAAGGAGTTCAGCTTCGGCAGCGACAGGTACCGGTTTGTCACAAAACCAAAGCCGGAGTACAGGCGGTATTACGATATGATTACCGATAATATGCTGCTTGAGGGCTATAATATAAACTCCCAGGTTTTCAGGGACAAGCACAGGGACGCCATAGACGAGCTGTTCCGTCATATCACCGACGTGGCTTCGGAGCTTAATGCCGATGCGAGGGAGGAGCTTGAGAAAAACATTAAACGGTTCACCGATTACAGGACCTATCTTAGCTTTGACCTTGAGG
>JAAYEV010000176.1 GCA_012728565.1 Clostridiales bacterium | reverse complement strand
CATACCACTGCCGGGGTAACAATAAATGAAAATGCCGACCCGGATGTTGTGAAGGATATACTGGCGGCGCTTGACAAGACATACCCTCAACATGGCGAATACCTTCACGTGGAAGGGAACTCCCATGCCCACATAAAGGCTTCACTGATGGGCTGTTCATGCAGCATTATTATTGAAAAAGGAAATCTGAAGCTGGGCACCTGGCAGGGGGTATACTTCTGCGAATTTGACGGCCCAAGAAATAGAAAGGTATACGTAAAAACAATCAAGGCATGATATTAAACAAGGGGCCAGGCGAATGCATCGCGCTTAGTACGGCGGCGGGGCTGTTGTTATCAAGTATTCATAACAACAGCCCCGCCCTTTTTGTGAACAGCCCGCTGGTTTTTAAGTCAATGGGCTGTACATAAATCACCGGGCATGTGCAGTAATAATACAGCGAAAGTCCTGCTGTGGGCTTGGTGGTAGAAAGCATAAAGCGGTTAAAAACCTTTTATTTAAGTGCTCGTAAATTGAGCAGCAATACGAGAAAGTGTACGAATAACGAACAGTACCTTTTTTTTATAATCAGCACAATCATTGGTAATGCTGGCATTTTCTTATTGGCATGATATTTGCTTAAATTATGGTAGTGATAATAGGAATTGCAAAAGCTGCAATAATTACTGCTTTTGCATGAATAAAGGGCAGCACATAATTGCGGATTTGTTAAGGTGGGCTGTATTGAATTAATATAGCAAATATATTAAAAAGGAGGATGAGAGATGATCAAGAAAAAATTGTTTGTCAACGGTGTTGAAAGAACCGTGATTGCAGATCCGGAGGCAACATTGGCACAATACATAAGAAAACAGCTGTGCCTTACCGGAACCAAGATTGGTTGCGGAAAAGGCGAATGCGGGGTATGCACGGTCATCTTGAACGGTAAAGTGGTGAGGTCCTGCATAGTAAAGATGAAAAGAGTTCCCGATGAATCAGAGGTCATAACAATTGAAGGTATAGGCTCCCATGAAAACCTTCACCCGCTGCAGCTGACTTGGATGGTCCACGGAGGTGCGCAGTGCGGATTCTGTACGCCGGGGTTTATTGTCTCTGCAAAAGCTTTGCTTGACCAGAATGTAAATCCTACAAGGGAAGAGGTAAGGGAATGGTTCCAGAAAAACAAAAATGTGTGCAGGTGTACGGGGTACATACCGCTGGTGGATGCCGTTATGGATGCTGCAAGGATTCTCAGGGGCGAAATTAAGAAGGAGGACCTGTGGTGTAAACTGAAAGAAGGCGCCAGCATGTTGGGCTCCAATGAAGTCCGTCCTTCCGCTCTCGCAAAGGTGACAGGCACATGGGACTTTGGAGCGGACCTGGGCCTGAAGCTGCCCGAAAACACCCTGCACATAAAGCTGGTACAGGCGACTGTGTCCCATGCAAACATAATTTCCATTGACACTTCTGAAGCCGAAAAAATGCCCGGGGTATTCAAAGTTATTACTCACAAGGACGTACCAGGAACAAACAGGATCAACGGTCTGGCGTTCCCCCAGAACAAGGGAGACGGCAAGGAGCGGCCGATACTTAATGACAAGAAAGTGTTCCAATATGGTGACGTGCTTGCCATGGTGCTTGCGGATACCCCGACACAGGCCGAGGAAGCCGCTAAAAAGGTAAAGGTTGAACTGGAAGAACTGCCGGCTTATATGAGCGCGCCGGAAGCAATGGCCGAGGATGCTATAGAAATCCATCCCGGCACTCCCAATGTCTATTTTGAAACCAGGCGTGTCAAGGGTGAAGATACGAAGCCTTTAATGGAAAGCCTTCCCTATGTTGTAGAGGGTGACTTTTATGTGGGAAGACAGCCCCACCTTGTTCTCGAGCCGGACGTGGGCTTTGCATACATGGATGAAGAAGACAACCTGATTGTACACTCGAAGAGTATTGCGCTGCATTTCCACCACGCAATGACGGCGGAAGGCATCGGTATAGCCCCTGACAAGTATTTTATTGTACAGAACCCGGCAGGCGGAACCTTTGGATACAAATTCAGCCCTACGAATGAAGCCCTGCTCGGTGTAGCGGCATTGGTGACCAAGAGGCCGGTATTTCTTGAGTTAAACATGTATCAGCAGATAACCTATACCGGTAAAAGGTCTCCATTCTTTATCCACCTCAAGTATGGGGCCGATGAAAACGGTAAGCTGGTAGCAATGGAAGCGGACTGGACGATTGACCACGGCCCGTACTGCGAGTTTGGGGACCTGCTTACCATGAGGGGTACTCAGTTTATTGGTGCCGGTTATGATATCCCGAACAGCAGGGGCGTAGGCAGGACTGTTGCTACAAACCACGCGTGGGGTTCGGCTTTCAGGGCTTATGGTGCGCCGCAGAGCCTGTTCGCAACTGAAGTCTTGGCAGATATGATGGCTGAAAAGATAGGGATGGACCCCCTGGAATTCAGGTATTTGAATGTATACAGGGAAGGTTCTACTACTCCTACCGGCTGTCCGCCCGACGTTATTGCATTCCCTCAGGCCCTTGATACTCTTAGGCCCTTATATAAAGAAGCAAAGGAAAGGGCCAAGGAAAAGAATAAGAAGGGTGGGAACATCAAATACGGCGTAGGCATATCGCTCAATATGTACGGCTGCGGCCTTGACGGCGCGGACTCGTCGGAGGTGTGGATAGAGCTTACCAAGGACGGTGTTACCCTGGGAGCTTCATGGGAGGACCACGGGCAGGGAGCCGATATGGGTGCTTTGACCCATACCTATGAGTCATTGAGGCCACTGGGTATAAAGCCTGAAAACATAAAGCTGGTATTAAACGATATGACCAAGACACCCAACAGCGGACCTTCCGGTGGAAGCCGCCAGAACGTTGTAACGGGCAACGCAATTCAAGCGGCGTGCAGGAATCTGTTGGATGCTATGAGAAAACCGGACGGTACATACAGGACCTATGATGAAATGGTAAAAGAGAACCTGCCCCTTAGATATGAAGGCAAGTGGACCGCTCCGAATACTGCATGTGATGTTGACACAGGGCAGGGGAATCCATTCTCTACCTATATGTATGGTGTGATTATGAGTGAAGTGGCAGTAGATACAACTACCGGCAAAACCACTGTAGAAAAAATGACTATTGTGTCCGACTGTGGTACAATTATCAATAAACCGGTAGTTGAGGGGCAGATTTACGGAGGACTTGCACAGGGAATAGGCCTGGCATTGAAGGAGGACTTTGAAGACCTGAAAAAGCATACAACTCTTACAGGCTGTGGAATAGTTGAAATACAGGACGTACCCGACGATATAGTTATAATCCACCAGGAGACACCAAGGCCCCATGGACCCTTCGGTGCTGCTGGCGTGGGCGAAATGCCTCTTTCTGCACCCCATGCTTCAATAATAAATGCAATATATGATGCCTGTGGTGTGCGCATAACGCATCTGCCTGCATACCCTGAAAAGGTCCTGGCCGGTTTAAAGAAGCTTAATAAATAATACAGTTTGTAAAACCAGCTAAAGTTAAAATATGGGATTGGGATTTTATTCCCAATTCCATATTTTATAAAAAGGGGGTACAATCAATGGACCTGGATAAGCTGCTTGAAACAAGCGACAGATGCATACATGACGAACCGCCAGCATGTACCTCACGCTGTCCCGTTCACATGGATGTAATTGCCTTTATAACGGAAATGGAAAAGGGGGAATTCGATAAAGCTTATAAAGTGATGGAGAAGCGGATTCCCTTTACAAGGATAATTGGCAGTATTTGCGACCATCCCTGTGAAGAGTTTTGTGTCAGGTCGGAGCTTGGGGGAGCGGTCAAAATATCTGAACTGGAGAAGGCCGCTGTAAGTTATGGCTTTTCTCCGCCGAAAAAGACCATTCCTATGCCTAAAAACAAGGGGAGAGTGGCAGTCATAGGAGGAGGAATAAGCGGTATGACGGCAGCCTCCGAACTGGATAAAAAGGGTTATCAGGTTACTTTGTACGAGAAATCATCTAGGCTGGGCGGGAAGCTGTGGAGTTATGTAGGAACTGATCTCAAAAAGGAAGCGCTGGAAGAGGAACTTAAAGCCCTGGTAGAACAAGGGATAGAAGTAGAGTTAAATACCGCTGTTGACAAAAAAATGCTGCAGGAGCTTGTTACAGAGTATGACGCAGTTTACTTGGGAACAGGTGTATGGGAAGAGGAACTGCAAATCCATCCCGAAATATTCCAGGTAGGGGATACATCCGTGTTTGCCGGGGGAAAGCTGGCAAATAAAAATGATTCGGTAATATTTTCGGTAAGCTCAGGCAAAAGAGCTGCAGTATCCATTGACAGGTATGTAAAGAGGATTTCACTGAGCGCTTCCAGGGAAAGGGAAGGGCCCTTTGAGACGCCTTTGAAATACGAAACAGACAGTATAAAGTCCGTCCAGGCCGTGAAAAAGGAAGCTGATATTTACATCGAGGATGAGGCTGTAAGGGAGGCAGGCAGGTGCTTGAAATGCAAATGCGAAAAATGTATCAGATCATGCAGCCATTTATCAAGGTTCAATATATCTCCCAAAAGTTACATGAGGCAAATAAATCAAAACGAGAGGATTATACTGGGAACCCGTTACGCGAATAAAATGATTAATTCATGTACATTGTGCGGACTGTGTGAGGAAGAGTGCTTCAAGAGAATAAGCATGAAAGATGTTGTACAGGAAACGAGAGAAAGTATGGTTGAAAGGGGCAAGATGCCTGTTTCCGCCCATGACTTCGCACTTAAGGATATGAAGTTCAGCAACAGTAAACGCTTCTCAATGGTGAGAAAGCAGCCCAAGGACATTAAAGGGTCGTGCGAAGGCACGGGGGAAACGAAGTACCTATTCTATCCGGGATGTCAGCTGCCAGCTTCATATCCCGAGTATATCGAAAAAACTTATAAATACCTGGTTTCCAATGTAAAGGGCGGTGTCGGGATTTATCTGGGATGCTGCGGGGCTCCCGCCGACTGGGCAGGGCGACAGGACCTGATGCGGGGAAATGTTGAAAAAATCAAAGAAACGTGGGAAAATATGAGCAGACCCGTGTTTATTCTGGCCTGTTCCAGCTGCTGCAGTGTATTTGAAAAATACCTTCCTCAAATTGCTTATGTTTCACTATGGGAGATATTCGCCCAGCATGGTATGCCCCATAATAAAAAAATTTCGGATAAGCATGTCTTGAGCGTACATGATGCATGCGCCACACGGCATAACAAGAGAATACACGACAGCATAAGAAAAATTGCTGTTTCGTCGGGTTATACCATAAAAGAGCTCAAATATACAAGGGAGAAAACCAAATGCTGCGGGTATGGCGGCCTGGTGTACTTTGCAAACAGGGAACAGGCTGCAGATTTCGTAAAACACAGGATAGAAGAAAGCGATAACGACCTATTGGTTTACTGTGCCATGTGCAAGGACTTGCTTGTGGATGGAGGAAAACGGACTTTTCACGTCCTGGATTTAATCTTTGGGGATGACATGGAAAAAATTGCGACAAGGAAAATGCCAACTTTGTCGGATCGGCACAGGAACAGGGCGCAGATTAAGATAAGGATGTTAAAAGAAATTTGGGGTGAAAAGCCTGATATGGATTTGGAAAGACAAGGCGATTTGAAAATTGCAATACCTGAAAATGTGCAGCAGCTTATGGAAGACCGGTACATTCTCATGGAGGATATTGAAAGGGTTATTGACAATGCACAAAAAAATTGCGAGAGGTTCTTTAATCCCAGGGAATATAGTTACCTGGCAAGACTTAGGATTGACAATGTCACATACTGGGTGGAATACAAGGAAAAGGGTGAAGAGGTTCTTGTGAAGAGCGTCTACAGCCACAGAATGGAAATAGTGGAGGAATAAAAATGGATGTTGATAAGAAACAGGATATACCATGGCTCTGCGATAAATGCAAAAAGGAGTTGGTGCTTGATAAGGTAAAGGTACGTTACCTGGAGGGGAATTTCGAAGTTGAACTATTGAAATGCCCCGGCTGCAATATGGTTTTCATAGATGAGGAACTGGCTACCGGCAAGATGCTCGAGGTGGAAAAAGAATTGGAGGACAAATAGGGTGAAAAGCTGTAATGTATACGAAAACAACAGCATGAAGGAAGTGCTGGGTGAGACCCTAAGGCCGGGCGGATACAGCCTAACGGAAAAAGGGGTGCGGTTTTGCAAATTTAAGCCGGAAGATACCGTGCTTGACTTGGGCTGCGGTATGGGTGCTACTGTCGGATATCTTTATGTGCGTCACCGGATAAAAGCCGTGGGGCTTGACCCTTCGGAAAAACTGATTGGATTGGCAAGAGAACAATATAAATTTGCCGATTTTGTTATAGGTGCGGGAGAGAATATTCCTTTTGAAAAGGATAGTTTTAATGGCGTATTTGCAGAATGCACTCTTTCCCTTATGGAGGATTTGGAAGCTACTTTGAAGGAAATATCCAGGGTTTTAAAAAAAGGCGGTTGGCTGGTCATTACCGATGTCTATGCAAAAAAACCCGGTCTTTTGAAGGAGCTGAACGGGATTCCGTTCAATAGCTGCATGAGAAGTATGCATGATTTAGAGCTTTTAAAAGAGCAGCTCAAGGAGCTGGGATTTTGTATTATGCTATTGGAAGACCACAGCGACCTGCTTAGGTCACTTATGGCCCAAATAGTGTTTTCCTACGGTTCAATGAATGCTTTTTGGAGTAAAACGACGGGCAATTGCGCGGTAAGCTGCAGATTTCAGGAAATACTTAAGGCTTGTAAACCGGGTTATTTTCTGATGATTGCCAGGAAAGGAGATGCTGCTTATGAATGATACGGCATTTAAACTGTTCAGGCTGTCGTCTTTAGGTTACTGCTGCACGCAGATAATGCTTAAGCTGGCATTGGATGAGGAAGAAAAGGAAAATGAAGACCTGCTCAGAGCCGTAAGCGTACTGTGCAGGGGTATAGGCGGTAGGCAAAAAACCTGCGGGGTGCTGACGGGGGGACTGGGAATCCTGGGGCTTTATGCAGCTAAGGGAAAGGACACGGAATACCCGAAGGCTAATCTTAACGATATGACTAAGGAGTACATGGAATGGTTTGAAAATGAGTTCGGAAGTGAAGAATGCATGGATATTATAGGGGTTCATTCCTTTGCCGATAATACCGGAAAAGATGCGTACATGGTAAAGTGTGGCGATATTTTATTGAAGAGCTACCAGAAGGTGGTACAAATACTGAGAGAAAACAATTACGAGTATGGAAGCAGGGAATGCTAATGGAGCGCAAGAAAACAGTCTCGGTAACAGAAAGCCTGTGCCCGATCTGCATGAGAGAGATTGATGCCCAAATTTATACCAGGGATAACAAAGCTTACATGGAGAAATACTGTCCCGAGCACGGGTTTTTTGAAACGATTATCTGGAAGGGTAAAATCCCCATACAAAAATGGGTTAGGGAAAAGGAAAGGGCTTATATAAAGAATCCCTCTACGGCGATGAACAAGGGCTGTCCCTTTGACTGCGGATTGTGCATTGAACACCGGCAGCATACATGTACTGCACTTATAGAGGTGACTAAACGCTGCAACCTTTACTGTGCATATTGTTTTGCGAATTCCTATGCCCAAAAAGGGGAGGACCCTTCTTTGGATAGAATAAAGTTTCAGTATGAAAGTGTAATGAAAGTGTCCGGGAAATGCAACATACAGCTTTCAGGGGGAGAGCCCACGATAAGGGATGACCTGCCTGAGATAATAAGGCTGGGAACAGACCTGGGATTTACTTTCATCCAGGTTAATACCAATGGAATACGACTTGGAGAGGACGAAAGCTACGTCAAAGAGTTAAAAGCCGCGGGCTTAAGTTCTATATATTTGCAGTTCGATGGGACAAAGAATTCTATATATAGAAAACTTAGAGGAAAAGAGCTGCTGGAAATTAAAAGGGCTGCCGTGGAGAATTGCAAAAAATACGGGATAGCTATCATTTTGGTTCCAACGCTGGTTCCGGGGGTCAATACCGACAATATTGGTGAAATAATTGATTTTGCGCTGGAGCATACACCGGCGGTAAGAGGCGTGCATTTCCAGCCGGTGAGTTATTTCGGAAGAGTGCCGGGTATTCCTTCCGATGAAGACAGGATAACGCTTCCCGAGGTGATGGAAGAAATTGAGATACAAACAGGGGGCAGGATAAAAACAGGGAGCTTTAAGCCGCCGGGATGTGAAAATGCTCTGTGCTCTTTCCATGGCAGCTATCTGCTAGATGACGGAAAGAATCTGGTTAGCACAACAAAACGCTCATGCTGCTGCAGTAATGAAAAAGCTGAGGAAGGCGCTGTAAGGGCGAAGGAATACGTATCGCGGAACTGGTCGTATCCAAAAGAGCATATCATGGGAGATAAACAGGTTTCAGAAAGAATGTCGGATTGGGATAGAATACTGTATCATATTCATAAAAATACCTTCAGTATTTCCGCCATGGCCTTTCAGGATATTTGGAATTTGGACTTGGAAAGGCTCAGGGACTGCTGTATCCATGTTGTCAGCCCCGACGGAAGGCTTATCCCATTCTGCATTTATAATATTACGGATTTTGAAGGCAGGTATTTATACAGGCGATAAGCTTAAGCTTGGCTATCGGACACAGGGAGGAACGGCTATGAAGCTGACACCCCTTGAAAACTGGATCATGCAAAAAGCGGGTCTTAAGAAAAGGGACAGGGAGGCCTTGGAGGCCTTTCAACTGGAAAGAATAAAGGAAACAATTGCATATGCAAAGGAAAACAGTGTTTTCTACAGAAGGCGGTTGAAAAAGGTGCGGGAAGAAGCAATTTATTCCCTGGAAAGTTTACGGGACATCCCTTTTACATTTCCGCAGGATATTAGCAAAAAACCCCTTGATTTTTTATGTGTGCCGCAGAGCAAGGTTGCAAGAATAGTGACATTAAATAGCTCCGGTACAAGCGGTGAAAACAAAAGGCTGTTTTTTACCGAGGAAGACCTTGAACTTACCATTGATTTTTTTAAACATGGCATGAGCTGTCTTACCGATAGAACCGACAGGGTGCTGGTCCTTCTGCCGGGCAGCACCTATGGAAGTATCGGGGATTTACTGAAAAAAGCATTGGACCTGTCCGGTATTGAATGTATTGTGTACGGGGTCCTTACCGATCCGGAAAAGGCGGCCAGGTGTATTGAAGAAAACGGTATAACCTGTATTGTTGGAATACCCTACCAGGTGCTCTACTTAAGCAGGATTAAGAGCGACGTTTTCAGAAAAAACATTAAAAAAGTACTGCTGAGTACCGATTATGTACCTAATGTGCTAGTTCATGAACTCACACAAGGAATGGGCTGTAAAGTTTTCGGCCACTACGGGATGACGGAAATGGGGTACGGCGGAGGGGTTGAATGCGAAACCTTAAGCGGGTATCATATGCGGGAAGGGGACATGTTTTTTGAAATAATCGACCCGGATACCGGTAAGACTGTTGAAAAAGGCCAATATGGTGAAGTTGTTTTTACAACTTTTACAAGACGGGCTATGCCGCTAATCCGGTACAGAACTGGGGATATTGCTTCATTTTCTTCAACCGCTTGTGCTTGTGGTACCTTTCTCAATACGATGAAAAAGGTGCTTGGCAGAATAGATAACAGAGTTTGCCTCAAAGGAGGCCGGTTTTTGCATTTAAGGGAATTGGACGAAATCATTATGTCCTATGAAGATGTTTTTGACTACAAAGCTTATATGGAGGACAAGGATAGGTTGGTGCTGGAAGTGACTGCTAAGGACGATGTGGATTTTGGAAAGATAAAGGTTAAAATCTTGCGGGATATTCGGCAGCTACTGTCCAATAAATCAATGCGAAGGTATAATGTGGCAGTTGTTCCGGCGGTAGGGTGCAAACCTATAGGGATAACCAACAGTATGGTAAAAAGAAGGATTATTGATTATCGCAAGGAGAGGTGAGGAATGGAAGACATATACGAACTGGTTAAAAAACAGCTGGATAAAAAAGAAAGCTTTGTGCTGGCTACCATTTTAAAAAAGTCAGGTTCCGCGCCCAGGGAAGAGGGTACGAAAATGCTGATAAAAAGAGATTTTTCAATCGGAGGGACTATAGGGGGCGGGCTCGCCGAGGCTATGACCATAAAGCTTGCAGCCAGGGTGTTTGAGAATGGAGCGTATACAATAGAAAATTTCATGCTGTCAAACAAGGATGCTGCACAACAGGGCATGGTATGCGGCGGCGATATAAGCGTATTGCTGGAGTATGTGAACTGTTATGACAGCAGGATGGTTGACATATATAAAAAAGCAATCGAGCTTAAGCACGGTGGTAATGATTTTGTTATGATAACAAGGCTGCCGGATAACAATAGAAGAATTAAAGGAACGGATAAGTGGATCTGTACTGAAACGGGTTTCTACGGTACCGAAAATGAAGAAGTCTTGGAAGTTGTCAAGCATGTCAGGGAAGACTTCAGTGGAACGAAGATTCAGGAAGTGACCGTTAGGGGAGAGAGGTATATAATAGAGCCTTTTTTTGATATTGAAAGCGTTTTTATCTTTGGAGCAGGGCATGTAGCTCAAAGGATTGCGGATATAACGAAAAAACTTGGTTTTTATACCGTGGTAATGGATGACAGGGAGGAATTTGCAAACAGGGAGAGATTTGAAACGGCTGATGAGGTTAGAGTAATCCAGTCTTTTAATGATATGGAGAATTATGATATAATTGATAGCAGCAGTTATATTGTCATTGTAACAAGAGGGCATGCCTTCGATAAGGATGTACTTGCCCAGGTGCTCAGAACCGATGCCAAGTATATCGGGATGATAGGAAGCAGGAGCAAAAGAGAACATGTCTACAACAGCCTTCTAAATGAGGGTTTTACTCCCAGTGATTTGGAAAGGGTGCACTGCCCGATAGGCTTGAATATTTATGCTCAAACCCCGGAAGAGATAGCAGTGAGCATTGCGGCGGAATTGATTAAGGTTAAAAGGGGACCTCAAAATGAAAGACGATAGGATGGCTTCAATTGTCCTGGCTGCGGGTTATTCTTCGAGAATGAACAGCTTCAAGCCGTTTTTGGAATTTGGCGGGTGTACTGCCGTTGAAACCGTTGTAAAACGCATAAAAACGCGGGAATAGAACAAATCATCGTTATAGTCGGGCACAGGGGTTCCGAGCTAGTAAGCATACTTAAAGGTTCCGGCGCCGTATGCATATGGAATGAAAACTACTCCCAGGGCATGTACTCTTCGGTGTTAAAAGGCATAGAAGCGCTTAATGACGGCATTGAAGCTTTTTTTGTCATGCCTGTGGACATACCGCTAGTGAAAAAGCATACATTGGACCTTATGAAAAGGAAATACAAAGAATCAGGGAAAGGTATCCTTTATCCGGTTTATGGTGGAAAAAAGGGACATCCTCCCCTGATTGATATCAAGTATAGACAGGCTATTTTAAGCAGCCCCGGGGAGGGCGGGCTGGAAAGGGTACTCGAAAGCTTTTCGGAAGATTCAATGAATGTCAATGTATTTGATGCTGCTGTAATAATGGATATGGATAAAAAAGAGGATTATGAAGAACTATTGAGCTATTATTTATTGGGGGCACCGAGCAGGGAAGAGTGCAGTGCAATCTTAAAACACTATAATGTTCCGGAGAAAATTATAAAGCATTGTTCCGAGGTGGCCAGGATATCCCTTGATATTTTTGAATCTTTGAAAGGATGCGGCTGTGTATTGGATGGTGCAGCCCTGGAGGCTGCCGCAATGCTGCATGATATAGCAAGGAGTGAAAGGTATCATTCCGCGAAAGGAGCAGTGCTTCTTGAGAAAATCGGGTATCAACGGGTAGGGAATATTACAGCGACTCATATGGACCTTGATGTTGATGAGGATAGCAGCATAACTGAGAATGAGATATTATATCTGGCAGACAAGCTGGTGAATGAGGATAAAATAGTGTCCCTTAAGGATAGGCGAACCCAATACCTGGAAGCATTTTGTGGAAATTCGCAAGCTTTAGATAAAATAAACAAGAGGTTTGATGCAGCTGAAAAGATTGTAAAAAAGATAGAAAGAATTACCGGCAGGGGTTTCATGTATGAATAGAAGGATATATCTTGTAAGGCATGGCGAAATTGATTGCGGTGAAGAAAAACACTATATAGGGATTACAGATTTGCCGTTAAATGATAAAGGAAGGGCCCAGGCTGACAGGTTAAAAGCATATTTTTCCGACATCAAAATAGACAAAGCATATACAAGCCCTCTTTTAAGGTGTGTACAAACATCTGAAATAATATTGGAGGGCAAAACCATTGAAGCAATACAGGTTGATGAGCTGCAAGAAATCAATTTGGGAAAATGGGAGGGTAAGTCCTTTGACTATATAAAGGACCGTTTTCCTGACCAGTATAAAAAACGTGGCATGAATATAGATTGTTTCATACCCCCGGGCGGAGAGAGCTTCAAGCAGCTTCAGGAAAGAGTAATGCCGGTATTTGACGAGATTATCAGAAGCAGTGACGGAAACATACTCATAGTTGCCCATGCGGGTGTTAACAGAGTGATAATAAGCAAGCTTATGTCATTTCCCTTGAAAGATATCATGAGCTTACCCCAACCCTATGGCTGCGTGAATATACTCTTCATGGACAAAACTCGTCAAAATTGGAATTATGATACTGTGCTGTAAAGGAGTATGGGTATGAATAGTATTGATTATAGACGTGTGATTGAGCTTTCCCATGAAAGGTGCAGAAAATTAAATATTAGAAAAGAGCAGGTTTTCAGCAGCAGAATACTAAATGAAACCGAGCTGCAAAAAAGGCTTGCAAAAAAAAGGAACATGATTTTAACTGCAGCGCCTTACATGGAGCAGCTGATCAATTTTGTGAAAGGGCATAATTTCTTTGCTCTTCTTACCGATGAAGAAGGGTGCATTTTGAATGCTATCGGAGATGAGGAAATACTGTCGGAAGCCTTTGTTTTAAAAATGATTCCCGGGGCTTTTATGAACGAGGAAAGCGTTGGCACCAATGCAATGGCCTTGGTCATTAAAACCGGAGAGCCTGTGCAGTTGTCGGGCAAGGACCATTTTATAAAAGCATATCATAGGTGGACTTGTTCCGGAGCACCTATAAAGGACAGCCGTGGAAACCTTATTGGAGTTTTGAACCTTACGGGATATACAGAGCATGTGCATCCCCATACGTTGGGTATGGTCATTGCGGCTTCAAATGCAATTGAAGAGATGATCAAGGTAAAGGAGTTTAATAGGCTGCAGGATATAAACAACAGGCATATAAGAACGATTTTTAACAGTATACCGGTTGCTATAATAACCTCCGATATAAATGGCAAGATTAAAATTCATAACAAAAAGGCTGCTGAAATATTTGGTAGCAAAGACAACCAATTGAAAGCAAAGGATATGGGTGAGGTTATTGAGGAATGGGATAGGATTAAGGAAGACATCTGCCAGGGTAGAAATATATCGCGGGAAATAAATATAATGGTGTTTAGGACCCGGTTTTCCTGCCGCCTTATTGCCAATTCCATCTATAATCCAATAGATGACAGCGTAGAGATCGTGTATGTTTTCGAGGAGGTTGCAAAGGCAAGAAAAGAGAAAAAGAAAAGTGAATACCAGGCATACTATACCTTTGACAGAATAATCGGTAAGGACGAAAATTTCTTGAAAACTGTTGAATATGCAAAAAAGATTTCGGACAGCAAATCCACAATACTTATTATGGGCGAAAGCGGTACCGGGAAAGAAGTGTTTGCACAAGCTATTCATAATTACAGCAAAAGAAGTGACGGCCCGTTTCTGGCTTTGAATTGCGGAGCAATACCCAATCAGCTTATCGAATCCGAGCTTTTCGGTTATGAGGATGGTGCTTATACGGGAGCAAAAAAGGGAGGAAATGTGGGGAAGTTCGAATTGGCTGCGGGCGGTACAATAATGCTGGATGAAATAGGTGAAATGCCTTTGGATATGCAAACAAAACTTCTAAGAGTGCTTCAGGAAGGTATAATCACAAGAATAGGCAGCTCAAAACCCATACCGGTGGATGTAAGGGTTATTGCTTCCACAAATAAGGATTTAAAAAAAGAAGTGAAGCTAGGGAGATTCAGGAAGGACCTGTTTTATAGGTTGAACGTGCTTCCCCTGTTTTTACCGCAGCTGTGCCAAAGAAAAGGAGATATTCCACTGCTTGTAGATTATTTTATGAGAAGCATTGCCAAAAGCCTTGGCAAAAATGAAATAGAGATCCCGGAAGACTTTATGAATATTATGATGAATTATAATTGGCCCGGGAATGTCAGAGAGCTTGAGAACCTTGTGGAACTGATAATCTATACTGAAACCATACCCTATGATTATTTTGACCATGGGAAATACAATGATGAGGTATTACATGACGGGAGCGATTTGGGCTTAGATATGAATCTGAGCAGTATGGAAAGAGTGCACCTGATGAAAGTGTTGAAAAAGTATAACGGAAATATTACCCGCTCCGCAGAAGCCTTGGGCATAAGAAGGAATACGCTGTACAGTAAAATTAAGAAATATAAGATTAATATATAGGCGCTGTTTTAATTTCCTATTTTTGCAGTAGTATTATCGATTTCCTTAAAGTTATATACACCAACGACTGAGGTTATTGCTTAACTCCATTATGGTGACATAATGGGGTTACTTTTTTGCGTCTTATACTGCCAACCTGCCCGCCTGGTGTGATAAAATATCTATTGTAAACCTGACATATGGGAGGGTAAAAAGGAGGTGCGGGTAGTGCAATAGGTCCGGATAAATCCTCATATATATGATTGAAGGATTGGTATATCCTGATAAAGAGGTGTGAAAAACATGATAAAAATAACGGCGGATAGCACTTGTGACCTTTCCAAGGAAATGGTGGACAACATGGGTATAACACTGGTGCCTCTTTATATTATTGTGGGGGACAAATCATTCAGGGACGGTGTGGACATTACCCCGGAAGACATTTTCAGGTACGTGGACAAGGAAGGAAAAACATGCAAAACGGCTGCTGTAAGTACTTATGAGTATATGAGCACTTTTTCGGAACTATTAACCAAGTACCGGGCTGTTATTCATATCAGCCTGGGTTCGGAATTTTCCAGCAGTTATCAAAACGCAGCCGCTGCGGCAAAAAACCTAAAAAACGTATATGTGATAGATTCGCGAAACCTTTCCACCGGCAGCGGGCACCTGGTATATGATGCTGCGATTATGGCAAGGGATGGCCTGGAACCGGAAGAGATATGCCGCCGGCTGGAAGAGACAATACCCAGGATTGATGCCAGTTTTGTAATAGACCAACTGGACTACCTGCGCAACGGCGGGCGCTGTTCGGGGCTTGAAGCGGTCGGCGCCAAACTGCTCCAGATAAAGCCGTGCATTGAAGTGGTGGACGGTAAAATGACTGTGGGTAAAAAATACAGGGGCAGTTTTGACCGCTGCATTAAAAACTATATAAAAGACAGGCTGTCCGAGAATAAGAACATAGACCACGGCAGGATATTTATTACCCATTCCGCCTGTTCTGCACAAACGGTTGAGGAGGTAAGGCAAGCAGTCAGTCAACACGCTCACTTCGACGAGGTTATTGTAACCGGTGCGGGATGCACCATTTCAAGTCACTGCGGCCCCAATACACTGGGTATTCTATATAAACGGGTAACAGCGTAACATAATTCACGGCAGCCCGCCTGGAGCACAGCAGTGCGCCGGGGCGGGTTGTTTTTAATTGTGCGAAATAGGGGCGGTTTTGTTGAAAATGCCGGTGGATACGATATAATTATCTTGTACAGGAATAAATTTCAAAAAATTGTGGGGACAAAAATGCTTGACTTGCCCGGTTACGTGATTCAAAAAAAGATTAAAGAGAACAGCAGGACAAAGATTTACAGGGGATATAGGGTCCGGGGGAGGGTGCCGGTAATTATTAAGGTTATTGCAGAAAAGGCAGACATCACCGCCGGGGTTTCCGGATTCGTTAATGAACTGGAAATACTGCAAGACCTATCGATTGAGAGTATTGTCGTTCCCATCGGGATTGAAAGGGTCGGGGAATCCTTTGCCCTGGTAATGGAAGACACCGGCGCTGTTTCCCTGAGAGAATTTATTGACAGCAATCCTTTGGACCTCTCATCCTTTTTTGATATTTCCATCCGGCTTGCGGATATCCTTGGCGCGCTGCACCAAAACGGGATAATCCATAAAAACCTGAAACCGGAGAACATACTTGTCCACCCGGGTACCGGAAAAGTCTACATAGTGGATTTTGGCAAAGCCGTGCGCTGTTCAATAAAAACCGAAGGGCCTTATGACTACCGCGACGATTATTGCTCCCTGGGTTCAGTGCTGTACGATATGCTTGGCGGTCAGGCTGTATCACAAAGCGCTTATGACCATCCGGATGCCGTTGCCGCCAAAGAGAAGGAGGCATTACTTGCTGTCATTGATAAGCTTAGGTCCCAAAATCCCGATGGCGGGTATCAAAGCTCCTATGGGCTTGTTAAGGACCTGGAGGAATGTAGGAACCAGTGGAGATTAACAGGGCATATTGAGCCCTTTCCCTTGGGACGAATGGACGTATCCCCTCACCTGAAACTGCCTCCAAGACTCTGTGGAAGGGAAACGGAAGCGAAGGTGTTAAAAGCTTCTTTTGAGCATGCAAGCGCCGGTCAGGGGCAATTGGTCCTGGTGAGCGGATACGCCGGTGTTGGTAAGACAATGTTAGTAAACGAGATACTAAGACCCATTGCAATGGGAAAGGGATACTATTCGTACGGTAAGTTTGACCAGCTGCGGCAGAACATACCCTATGCTCCCATCGCCGCTGCTCTTGGCAACGTGATAAGGCAGCTTATGACCGAAAGCAGTGAAAGGCTTGAAAAATGGAGGAAAAGGATTCTCCGTGCCGTGGGGTCCAACGGTGCCGTGCTTACAGCCCTTATACCGGAACTGGAAATGATAATAGGGCGCCAGCCGCCGGTGGAAATGCTTCAGCCAAAGGAAGCCCAGAACCGTTTCCTTACGGTATTCGGAAACCTTGTAAAAGTTTTTGCAACAAAAGGCAGTCCCATTGTAATATTTCTGGACGACCTGCAGTGGGCGGATTTTTCGTCCTTACAGTTAATAAAATACCTGTGCAGTGATACCGGATTGAAATACGTGTTGCTTGTGGCTGCCTACCGGGATAACGAGGTAACCGACGGGCACCCGCTGGTATCCACCCTTAAAGAAATTGAGGCAGAAGGGATTCCTGTGCAGCGAATTCAACTTGAATCCTTTGACTTAAGAGGTGTCACCCGCTTTATCGAAGGGGCCCTTAACTGTTCGGGAGAAAAAACCGGCCAACTTGCCGGGGTTTTGTACCGGAAAAGCTATGGTATACCGCTGTTTCTGTGGCAGTTGTTGAAGTCCATTCATGCCCAAAACCTTATTACATTTGATATGCAAAAAGGCTGCTGGGAATGGGACTTGGAGACAATAAAAGGGCTCCAGGTACCGGGCGATGTTACGGGGCTTATATACGGCAAAATGCAAAAACTCTCGAAAAAGAGCCGGGAAGTCTTAAAGACCGCCTCCTGTATCGGAAACGTATTCGACCTGGAAACCCTGGGTGCCGCCAGCGGGAATACACGGCAAGAGGCTCTGTGGCACCTTCTGCCGGCGGTATCCGAGGGACTGATTCTAACGGCTCAAAGCCCTGATAAGGGGCTTACGGTACCGGGTAACGACCCCAAAACGAATGTATATGAATTCCTGCACGATACCGTCAGGCAGTTGGCTTATTCGCTGCTAACGGAGGAACAAAAGAAGAATGTCCATGTACGGATTGGCAGGCACATTCTGAAAAGTGCCGGACAGGATGACATGGGTGATAAGATGCTGACGGTGCTGGACCACCTAAACCGCGGCCTGGACTTGATAAGCAGCCCGGCCGAGAGGCTAAGGCTGGCAGGCTATAACCTGGCCGCAGGCAGGAAAGCCAAAGCGTCGGCAGCCTATGATTTGGCGATAAACTACCTCGAAGCGGGAATAAAGCTTCTTCCAGGGGATGCATGGGAGAGCTGCTATCGCATGTGTTATGACCTTCACCTGGAACTTGCCCAGTGCAAATACCTGGCGGGGGATACGGGTGCGGCAGAACAACTGTTTGATACAATCCTCAGGCGGGTGGAATCAGAGCTTGAGAAGACGGATGTATACGGCCTGAAGATGGAGCTGTATGCCGGAACCGGGAAATACTCCGAGGCTGTACAAATAGGTATAGATGCGCTGAGAAATTTGGGGGTGGACCTTCCCACCCATCCCGGCATGATTGACATTGCCAGGGAGGTCCTGGTCTATAAATGGTACATGCGCAACAAAAAAATAGAACACCTGGCAGAGCTGCCGGAAATGAAAAACCCGGTACAGAGAAAAGTGGCCCAGCTCCTTATAAAGCTTATATTGGCAACCTGTACAAGTCACCCGGATTTATACGCCTTTACCATCATAAAGGCCGGAAATCATTCGATAAAGTATGGTAATTCGGAGATAGCCTCGGTGGGGTACCTCGGTTACAGCATAACCGAAGGAAGCGTGCTGGGCAACTACACCGTCGGGCACCGGCTGAGTGAAGTGGCGGTAAAACTTGTAGAAGAGTACGGGAAAAGTTCGGAGAAATGTATAGTGTACTTTACGGTAGGGGCAATAATATACCACTGGACAAGGCACGGGAAGGTGGGCCTTGGATACCTCTACAAGGCATTGAATTTTGCCATCCAAACGGGGAATGCGCTAATTGCGGGATATTCATACTGTGTTATCTTGGAAAACAAGTACCTTTTGGGAACGGCCCTTGACGAAGTATTGGAAGAGATAGAGCTGTGCAGCGATTATGCCAGGAAAATGAAGCACGAGAATCTTGCGATAAACACCGAGGTTTACAGCAGTCTTATTTCCACCCTTTCCGGTCGAAGCGAGGGATTTTATTCGACGCCGGACGATATCCCCGACGAGGACAGTTTTATTGAACTGGCAAAACGGGACAAGGCCTCGCTGGCGGCATATTATTTTTCCAATATGCAGCTTTCGTACCTGTCCGGCAATTACCGTGAAGCGCTGCATTATGCCGAAAAAGCCGAAGGCTGCAAAGATGCAATAATGGGGTTTATGCTGTCTGCAGACTGCAATTTCTATCATTCCCTTTCCATTGCCGCGGTGTATAAAGAGCTGTCCCCAAAGGACAGGGGGCGGCTTATGAGAATTCTTAGAAAGAATCAAGGGATAATGAAAAAATGGGCGGACAGCTGCGGGGATAACTTTCTGCACAAATACCTCCTGGCCCGGGCGGAAATGCTTCGCGTCCTAGGCAGGAAGCATGAAGCGGAACCCCTGTACGATGAAGCCATAGCATCGGCACAGCAAAACGGTTATGTCCAAAACCAGGCCATTGCCTGTGAATTGGCTGCAAAGTTCTATGCGGCGGAAGGCCGGCAGAGAATTGCAAAGGCATACATGGGTGACGCCTATCGTTTGTACAGCGAATGGGGTGCCATAGCAAAGGTTCGGGACCTTGAAAAACGTTATCCCGACATGCTTGAGGAAATGGTGCAGGAGGAAAGGAAAAAGAAGCACGATTCGATGGAGGCAATAAAGGATATTCTATCAGGCATAAGGCAGGACGAAGCCGGCACGAGCGCTGATAGCAACGAAATCCAAAGGGCCATACGGGAAATTTCGAAACAGGCAGACTCCTGTGAACAGCCCGAGAACTTCCTTGAGATAACGATAAAATGCATCGGCGCAAGCAGGGGATACCTGATACTGGAAAAGGACGACGAACTGTTTATTGAAGCGGCAAGGGGTCGGGGTTGCGGTCTAGATGCCGGGACCGAAGCCATTCCCCTTGAAAAGTGCGAGTTTCTCTCAAGGCAGGTGGTAAGATACGTGGCCCGGACTCTTGAACCGGTCATTATCGAGAACGTTGAACAGGCCGGGATATTTGCCCGGGACCCGTATATTGCGAAAAAGAGGGCGAAGTCAATAGCCTGCATTCCCGTGCAGCTTCAAAACGTCCCGGTGGGAGTCCTGTACCTGGAAAATAATGCTGTGCCGGGAGTGTTTACCAACCAACGGCTTGAACCGCTGAGGCTGCTGGCAGGGCAGATGGTATACGCAAAGGCGCTGCAGCGCTTCATCGAGCGGAACGGGTCGGAAACAAAGGGCCTTTTAGCTTTGATGCCGGTTGATACCCTTACCGACAGGGAGATGGAAGTGCTGAAAATGATGTCAAAGGGGATGTCCAACAAAGAAATAGCCGAAGGGCTGGAAATGACGGTGAATACCGTAAAGACCCATATAAAAAATATATATGGAAAGCTTCAGGTAAACAGAAGAGTCCAGGCGGTAGCCAGGTCGAAGGAGCTGGGTATTTTATAAAGTGTCTATAATAAATTGTTTCTTATCACCCATTCGGGTGATGTTTTTTTATGCAATATTAATTATTCTATTTATTGATGGAATGGTTGTCACCCGTTTATTGTACATTTACTATAAGGGATGATGGTATGACTGATAAAAAGTATGTACATATTTACCAGTGCAAACCCGGGGATATCGTTGCGGAGGATATTTTTGACAGGTACGGTTTCCTCGTGGTGCCAAGGAATGAGGTTATTAGCAGGCAAGTCATTGAAAGGCTGAAGACTTTCAGGGTACGTCAACTTTCGATATATGAATCGGAGATAAAAAAGAAAACAGAAAAATGAGTACCAGGCAGCGGAACCTGACACGTTACGAAAATGAGTTAAACAAAGAAACAGGTTTAACGAAGGAAAAACAGGTGGTATACAATGAAAGACCAGGTTTTTAAATCAATTCTACTGGTATTAATTGTAGGCGGCGTTATTATATGGCTGGCTGCCATTATTTTTTATGGCATGGGAGGTATGGAAACAACGTTTTTCATTTGTATCACAAGCCAGCTATTAATAATAATATGCTGCGCCTTGGTTATCCGGGCATTTCATCAGCAGGCCAACAGTGACAGCTTAACCGGCGTGTCCAACAGGAGACGTTTTTTTGCCAAGATGGCCGGGGTATTCGGGCAAAGGCTGCCCATT
>JAAYEV010000175.1 GCA_012728565.1 Clostridiales bacterium | reverse complement strand
TCGCTGCGGAGAGCAGTTTTCCTTTCAGGCAGTTGAGCGCGGTATCCGCCGGGGTGAAAGAGATAAGGCAGGTAGCGGAAGAGGCGGCGAACCCAATCCTTAACCCCGGGGGCAGAGTGCTTCTATTCTTTGATGAGATACACCGGCTGAACAAGGGACAGCAAGACGTGCTGCTTCCCTACGTGGAAAACGGTACCATAGTACTCATAGGCGCCACCACCGAGAACCCGTACTTTGAGATTAACAAGGCCCTTATCTCCCGTTCCACGGTGTTCCAGTTCTACCCGCTGGCGGAAGAGGATATTTTGCTTCTGATCGGGAGGGCGCTTAACGCTATAGGGAATGCCTATAACGGGCATACCGTTGAACTGCGGACGGAGGCGGCAAAACATATTGCCCGGGTGAGCGATGGGGATGCAAGAAGGGCGCTGAACGCGCTGGAGCTGGCCCTAAAGACCACGGCGCCGGACAGCGAAGGCAGGATAATAATCGGGCTGGAGACTGCCGAGAATTCAATTCAGCAGCGGGCACTCCGGTACGATAAGTCGGGTGACCAGCATTATGACGTAATATCCGCCTTCATAAAGAGCATGAGGGGCTCCGACCCACAGGCGGTGCTGCACTACCTGGCAAGGATGCTGCACGCCGGCGAGGATATAAATTTCATAGCCCGAAGGATTATTATTGCCGCCGCGGAGGACGTGGGCCTGGCAAACCCCAGGGCCCTTGAGGTTGCGGTGGCGGCGGCCGAAGCGGTGAGAATGATAGGTATGCCGGAAGCCAGGATTATACTTGCGGAGGCTGCCCTTATGGTAGCTTTGTCTCCAAAATCAAATTCTGCCTATCTTGGTATAGAGCGAGCCCTGGAGGATGTTAAAAGCGGCAGGATAGGGGAAGTGCCGCTGCATCTCAGGGACGCAAGCTACCCCGGTGCATCGGTGCTGGGACATGGCAGGGGGTACAAGTATCCCCATGATTATCCGGGGCACCATGTAAAACAGCAGTACCTGCCCAGCGAACTGGAGGGGGCGAAGTATTATACTCCAACCAGACAGGGCGCGGAAAAGATTTAAACGATATTTAGTATTACAATGCAAGTCTAGGGGGATTCTTATGGGGTCTTTTGGGGAGAAGACCTTCCGGGCCAGAATATCCATCCTTGGGGAATTCGCTGACAGGGAGCTTGAGAAGGAATTTGCCGGTCAGGAAATGATTAATTCTAAAAAGTCGGTTCGTTCCGCAGCGCTGCTGCTGGGGGTGCTGTATTTCGCATTGGCTGCTGCGGATTTTTCCAGGATTGGCGACAAAAAGGTATTGAGCGTATTTCTTTTAAACAGGATACTGTTTTTGGCTGTCAGTATCCTGTTCAGTTTCCTTCTCGGGAACGTCAAAAAGCCGGCAAACTATTACCTTTCGATTACCGCCTATGAAATTACCGGGGCTTTCTTCCTGGTGTGGACCTTTTTTTTGAATGAAACTCCCGTATTCATGCTCCAGTACCTTAATATATTGATTCTGCTGCTTTTAGTATTTATCATCCCAAACCGCACGGTATATACCGTAACGGCTGCGCTGGGTATAAGCCTTTGTTTCCATTTGTTCTCAAGTATTACCGGTATGGCGATAAACGACAGAGAATTTACAGCCTCTGTTGTTCATAATGGTATGGTTATTATGCTTTTTTCATTGTACAGTCTGTTGATCAACCGGTACAAGCGCATCAATTACCTGGATAATAAGGTTCTTAGGAGGCTGTCTTCAAGGGATGCTTTAACGGGCATTTACAACAGGCAAAGATTCGAAGAGGAGCTTCGAAGGGCAATAAAGCATGCACAAAGGTACGGCACGCAGCTTTCCCTGGTCCTGTTTGACATAGACAATTTTAAGGCTGTAAATGACGGCTACGGGCACCTGGTGGGGGACAAGGTACTGGTAGAGTTTGTTAGTATTGTGGCTACGGAAATAAGGGAAACCGACTTTTTTGCCCGTTGGGGCGGTGAAGAGTTTGCCCTTATTCTGCCGGGTGCCGACAAGCGAGATGCTACGCTGCTGGCAAACCGGCTTAGGGATCGTATTTGCAGTACTTACATAAACCCGGTGGGACAGATTACATGCAGTTTTGGAATAGACTCGTACCGGCAGGGGGATGACTGCGAAACGCTGTTCAAGAGGGTGGACAGGCTAATGTACATTGCCAAGCAGGCGGGTAAGGACCAGGTCATTAATGGAATTAGTTAGAATTACAAAAATCCGTAACATGGGTTACGGATTTTTTACTGCCCAGGGTGTATATTCTAAGAGACCGGTGCCGGAACAGCAATGTTTCAAAACCTGTACCGGGGATATGAATAATTCAGTACAACATAAACACATAAACAGGAGGTATTCAATATGGGAATGTTTTGTTTTCAATGCCAGGAAGCAGCCAAGGGTACCGGCTGCACGGTAAGGGGGGTTTGCGGTAAAACCGAGGATACGGCAAATTTGCAGGACCTTCTCATCTACACGTTGAAGGGCATATCAATATACGGTGTCAAGGCCCGGGAAGCGGGCATTAAAGACCGACATGTGGACAGGTTTATTGCAGAAAGCCTGTTTTCCACCATAACAAACGCAAATTTCGATAAAGAGAGTTTTATTAAAAGGATCAGGGAAGGGATTGAGCTAAGGGAGAGCCTTAAGGAAAAACTAATAAAGGAAACCGGACAGGTAAAAGACGGTCTCCACGATGCAGCGATGTGGAAAGCTGGTACTGACGAGGAATTGTATAGGAAAGCCGCCCAAGTCGGCGTGCTGTCCACGTCCAACGAGGACATACGGTCGCTGCGGGAGCTTCTTATATACGGGGTGAAGGGCATGGCGGCATACGTGGAGCATGCATCGGTACTGGGGTACGAGGACGATAATTTGTATGCCTTCATGCAGAAAGCCCTGGCGGCCACCACCGATGATAAATTGACGGTGGAGGACCTGACATCATTGGTAATGGAATGCGGCAAATATGGCGTGGATGCAATGGCGCTTCTTGATAAGGCCAATACTTCCACCTACGGGAACCCGGAGATTACCAGGGTAAACATCGGCGTACGGGACAACCCGGGGATACTGGTAAGCGGCCATGACCTGAAGGACATGGAGGAGCTGCTTGTCCAGACCGAGGGAACCGGCATTGACGTGTACACCCACGGGGAAATGCTCCCGGCTAACTATTACCCCGCCTTTAAGAAATATAAGCATTTTGTGGGCAACTATGGAAATGCATGGTGGAAACAGGATAAAGAGTTTGAAGCCTTCAATGGGCCCATTTTGATGACAACCAACTGCCTGGTACCGCCAAAGGACAGTTACAAGGACAGGGTTTACACCACCGGGGTGGTGGGTTTTGAGGGCGTAAAGCATATCCCGGCCAGGGTGGATGGAAAACCCAAGGACTTTTCCGAAATCATAGAGCATGCCAAATCCTGCAAACCGCCAACCGAAATTGAACAGGGAACCATCGTAGGAGGGTTTGCACACAATACCATGGCCGGTCTTGCGGACAGCGTGGTGGAAGCGGTCAAAAAGGGCGCCATAAAGCGGTTCTTCGTGATGGCGGGCTGCGATGGGAGGCAAAAAGCAAGGGATTATTATACCGAGTTTGCCAAAAAACTGCCCGGTGATTCGGTTATACTGACCGCCGGCTGCGCGAAATACAGGTACAACAAGCTTGACCTTGGCGATATAAACGGGATACCCAGGGTGCTTGATGCAGGCCAGTGCAACGATTCCTATTCGCTGGTGCTCACCGCTTTAAAACTGAAGGAAGCCTTCGGACTGGAAGATGTGAACCAGTTGCCCATTTCGTATAATATTGCGTGGTATGAACAAAAAGCGGTAATAGTACTTTTGGCCCTTTTATACCTAGGGGTCAAAAATATCCATCTTGGGCCGACGCTTCCGGCATTCCTGTCACCCAACGTGGCCAAGGTGCTGGTTGAAAACTTCGGCATAGGCGGCATAACAAGCGTTGAAGAGGACATCAAGATGTTCATGGGCGAATAAAAATTGGCGGGGACTTATGTCCCCGCTTCAGACTGAAGACAAAGTCCACCTTTTAATGGGTGGACTTATTTCTGTTTCAAAAAGGAATCAAGCACCCTGATGTCGAATATACAAAGACAAGGGGTGATGATATGCTTAGGAAAAAAGATTTAACAGACAGGAACCAAG
>JAAYEV010000174.1 GCA_012728565.1 Clostridiales bacterium | reverse complement strand
CTTGGTTCCTGTCTGTTAAATCTTTTTTCCTAAGCATATCATCACCCCTTGTCTTTGTATATTCGACATCAGGGTGCTTGATTCCTTTTTGAAACAGAAATAAGTCCACCCATTAAAAGGTGGACTTTGTCTTCAGTCTGACACGACGCAGCCTGTAAGGCGCGTCGTGTTTTTGTATTATGTTGAATAAGCGGGAGTTATATAATAGAATGTAAATGCAAAGTTTATTAAGCCGGTTTGCAGGCAGCTGCGACCGTTGGGGAGTGCATGTTATGAGCGACAGGAAGGCTGTAGAGGCAAAGCTTAGGGCCAACAACTACAAGCTTACGCCGCAGCGGATAGCAATTATCGAAGCGCTGGTTGAACATAAGGGACGGTTTATAACGGCGCAGGAAGTTTTGGCACAGGCCAGGAAAAGACATGCCGGGACCGACTTTTCCACCGTCTACCGGAACCTTGAGATTTTTGAAAAGGTAGGGCTGATACACAAAACAAGTATCAAGGGCGGTGCGGCAGTATTCGAACTTATCTGTGATTACTCGCACCATCACCATATAATATGCAAGGGATGCGGAAAAACCGAGATAATAAGCGGATGTCCCATAGAGAAGCTGCTGGAAAGCATTGAGGATACGGACTTTACTCTCACCGACCACAAGCTGGAGCTTTATGGCTACTGTGGCAGGTGCGGTACAAAGGATTGAACAGGAAGTATTCGTTTTATTTGTTCGAAAGGGATTTAAAGCCCAGGACCAGCATTAGCAGGACAACCGACAGCAGTACTATGGTTCCCCCGGAGGCAAGCTCCAAGTGATACGAGAAAACTATTCCAAGCACCACCGATATTTGCGCAAAAACGACCGACATTAGAACTGCATGCTTGAAACTCTTTGCGGTTTGTATACCGGCGGCAACCGGTATAACCATAAGGGAGGACACCAGGAGGGCTCCCACTATTCTCATTGACAGCGTTATGGTCATGGCAACAAGTATAGTAAACAAAAGGTTTATTTTTTTTACCGGTATGCCCGCAATTCTTGCCCCCTCCTCGTCAAAGGCTATGAAAAACAGTTCCCTAAAGTATATGCCGACGAATACCAGGATAAAAGAACCAAGGGCGGCTATAAGCCACATGTCACCCGGCCCCACCGTGAGGATGTTACCGAACAGGTAACCGAACAGGTCTATGTTGATAGATTTGGCGTAGCTGACCAGTACCACCGCCGTACCTATTCCCGCGGAAAGTATGACCGCAATTGCCAGCTCGGCGTGTTCCGGGTACTTTTTGCCAAGCTGTTCAATTCCGAGGGCTGCCGCAACCGAAAAAACAAGCGCCGCCGCCGGCGGGTATACGCCCGATACAATGCCCGCTGCTACCCCTGCCAGGGCCACATGGGAAAGGCTGTCCCCTATAAGCGACATTCTTCTTAATACAAGGAAAATGCCAATCAAAGGGCACAGCACCCCGACAATCATTCCAGCCGCAAGGGCTCTTCTCATAAAACCGAATTGGAATAGTTCCATCATTACTCCCCCAATCATAGGGACGGTTCTTTTGATTATGCAGGCCACAGGCTGCAGGTGCCGGTACCGGGCTGCCGGTTACCGGACGGGTTATCCCGGGCTGTTTCTGCGTCCCGGCCGCTTTGGATCTAGATTAGTGGTCGTGTATTATTGGGCTTATCCAATCCCCATAGGTTTTCTTTAATACTTCGGGTATCATTTCGCCGGAGCTGTTTTGGTGGCAGATAAGCTTGCCGTCCCCCATGCATACTATACGATTCACTTTTTGGGCAATCACCCCTATGTCGTGGGAAACCATCACTATGGTTATACGCATGTTAACGTTAAGTTTCTCCAGTAAGCAATAAAATTCCCGCTGGGAATCCAAGTCTATACCAACCGTGGGCTCGTCCAGAAACAGGACCTCCGGCGAATTGACCAGGGCCCTCGCGATAAACACTCTCTGTTGCTGTCCGCCGGACAGGTTTCCTATCAACCTTCCGCCGTATTCTTCCATGTTGACATGCGACAGGACCTCGTAAACCCTTTCCCGGCACCTTTTAACCGATGTATTAAATAGTCCCTTACCGGAATGTATGTTGGCGGAAATTACCTCTTCAACGGTGGCGGGAAAACCCAGGTTAAAGAAGGATGCTTTCTGCCGCACGTATCCTACCCGTTCCCACCTGTTAAATATGTCCACGCTTTTGCCGAAAACCTTTATGCTTCCTTTTGCGGGCTTCAGGATGCCAAGTATCAGTTTTAAAAGGGTGCTTTTGCCCGAACCGTTGGGCCCCACTATGCCCATATAATCGCCCCGGTAAATGTCCAGGTTTATATTTTCAAGTACCGGCCGGCTGCCGTATGAAAAGGATACGTTTTTTATGCTTATAAGTTTTTCCATATTCATTCATCCAGCACTCTCTTAAGGGTTTCAAGGTTTTGTTTCATGATGCTTATATAGTCCATGCCCTCTTCCATTTGCTGCCGGGTAAGTCCGCCTATGGGATTTAAGACTTCGGGTTTTGCCCCCACTTCCCTCGCCAGCGTTTCCGCCAGTTTGGGGCTGGTTAGCGTTTCAAAGAAAACATGGTCAATATTTTTATCCTGTAACAGTTTCGCAAGCTGTACCAATTCCGCCGCCCCCGGCTCCTCCTGTGGATTAAGCCCGGATACCGGTATTTGAATGAGCCCGTACCTGTCTGCAAGGTATCCGAAGGCCGCATGGGATACCACTATTTCCCTGCCGCCCGACCCGGCCAGGGCTTCCCGGTATAGGCGATCCAGCTCTTCAAGTTTGGCCGAAAAGTCCCGAAAGTTGGCTCTGTAGTATTCCGCATTGTCCCGGTCAACCTGCACCAGGGCTTTAAGAATACTTTCCGCCTGCATCTTAGCCCTTACCGGGTCAAGCCATACATGGGGGTCATACCCCGCGGGGCTGTGCCCGTGTCGGTCCCGGCCTTTCATTTCAAGCAGCTTAATTCCCTCGGAGGCCTCTACAACCACCGGCCTGCCGCCGGGTAGGGAGGCCAGCATTCTATCCACCCAGGGTTCCATTCCTACCCCGTTATAAATAAAAACATCCGCCCTTCCTATTTCAACCAGCAGCCGGGCGGTGGGCTCCCAGCCATGGGGCTCCGCCCCTGCCGGCACTGCCATCCGTAGGTCAATCCTGTCCCCGCCAATTTTCTTTGCAAAATCGTACATAGGGTAAATACTGGCATACACAAGGGGCTTACCCCGGTCTTCGGCAACCCTGGCCTGCCTGTTTGCGCTGTTTATGCATCCGGCTGTCATAATTGATACTATAAGTAGCATTATGCACACGGTCCTGCCGTTCAAGGTCCTTCTCCCCCTAATTAGATGCTGTATCCGGCTTTTCATTGGCAGTTACTATTATCCAAAAAAATTGTAACATTTATACATTTTAAATGCAAATGATTTGTAATTATAAAGGGCAAGAAAAAAGGCAGCAGGCTGTTCTGCTGCCCATAGGCGGAAAATGGTTTTGCCTTTATCGGGTTAAATGTATTCTATTACAACAGTTAAAAAAATGCAATTTCATTACGCAACGAGTAAAATTTTAGCAGGGATTGGGGAAGGTTTGTAGAATTATGCGATATGCATTTTCTATTGGGGGATAGGGGATGGATAAAAAAGACTTTATTCAAACTGAAATTCTGGAGTTTTTGCCCGATGCGGTAATAGTCCACTGCTTGGGGAAAATAGTTTTTGCCAATAGGGTGGCTGCACAGCTGGCAGGCGCGGACAGCGCCCAAGCCCTTATAGGCAGGTCCATCGAGGACTTTATTCCCGCCAAAAACAGCGATGAAATAAAAAGAAAAATAAAGACGCTGTTAAAACAAAAGCAGCAGTATTCCAAGTGGGAACTTACAAGAGTGGACGGTAAAACCATTCTTTGCGAGGTGGCGTCCACCGTAATAAAATACCGGGGCAGGACCTCAATCCTTACCATTATTAGGGACGTTTCCGAACGCTATAGGATTGAAGAAGAACTCATACGCCAGAGGAGCTATTTTCAGCAATTGTTCGAGAATTCACCCGATGCAATAATAATGGTGGACAACAGCGACAGGATTATGGCAGCCAATCCGAGCTTCCTTGAATTTTTCGGGTACAGTGAGGACGAGGTGAAGGGGCGACCGATTAACAGCCTTATTGTACCGCGACACATGGAAGAAGAGGCGGACGGTATTTCCAACACCGCCCTTAACGGAAAGGTAGTCAAAAAAGAGACGGTAAGGATGCGTAAGGACGGGAGCCTGGTGGAGGTTTCAATAATTGGCTATCCTATTTTTATCAACGGAGTGCAGGTAGGCATTTACGGCATATACAGCGATATATCAAAGCGAAAGCAGGCTGAAAGGGACCTGCATGAGAGCGAGGAGCGGTACCGGAAGCTGATTGAGTACCTCCCGGAAGCGATACTGGTCCACGTGGAAGGGAAAGTGGTTCTGGCCAACGAAGCGGCGGCGAAGCTTTTAGGCGCTCCGGGGGCTGAAGATTTACTGGGCATGGAATTCCTTGATATAATGCATCCGGACTACTTGGAAATAACCCGGATAAGGCTGAAGATGGTTTTAGAAAACGGCAAGGACATACCCATGAGAGAGCAAAAGATAATACGGTACGACGGCTCTTTTTTGGAAGTGGAAATGTCCGCAACCTGGTTCAACTATAAGGGAAAGGACGCGGTTTTAAGTATTATACGGGACATAACCGAGCGTAAAAAGGCGGAAGAGACCATAAACAGGCTCGCCTATTACGATATTTTGACGGGGCTTCCCAACCGTGTGCTGTTCAAGGACCGGTTTATGTTGGAGCTTGCCCATGCCCAAAGGAATAACCAGATGCTGGCGGTCCTGTTTCTTGACCTTGACCGGTTTAAGAGTGTGAACGATTCCCTGGGACACAGGATAGGCGATGACCTTCTCAGGGAAGTTGCGTCCAGGCTTAAGAACACCCTCAGAAAGGTTGATACCATTTCCCGGTTGGGGGGAGACGAGTTTATCATACTGCTCCCGGAAGTGTCAAAGGAAGAGGATGTCAAGGTGGTTACCAAAAAGATATTGAGCGCTCTGCAAAAGCCCTTCTTGGTAAGCGGCAACCTTTTATACCTGACCACCAGTATAGGCGTTAGCACATATCCCAAGGATGGGGAAGACATGGATACGCTGATAAAGAACGCCGATGCGGCCATGTACAAGGCGAAGGATATGGGGGGCAACTGCTGTTATGTATTTGCCGACAGCATAAACACCGAAGTGAGGGAACGCATATTTATGCTGAACGAGTTAAAGGATGCGCTGGCAAAGGGCCAGTTTATATTGGAATACCAGCCGAGGTTCAACCTGAAAACGGGAAGGATAAACGGTGTTGAAGCGTTGCTGCGGTGGCGTCATCCCCAAATGGGGCTTATGCCCCCGGCAAAGTTTATACCATTGGCGGAGGAAACCGGTATGATTATTCCCATCGGGGAGTGGGTGCTAGAAACCGCCTGCGCCTTGAACAAGTCATGGCAGGATGCAGGACTTCCCCCGGTTCGCATAGCGGTTAATGTTTCAGCAAGGCAGCTTCAATCGGTGGACTTCCCGCAAACGGTAAACAGGGTCCTGTGCAATACAGGCCTTAAGCCGGAATACCTGGAACTGGAGATAACCGAGAATGCAGTGAGGGGCAACGTGGAGATGTGCCTTGATACCTTAGACAGGTTGAAGGAAATCGGGGTGTCCATATCCATGGATGACTTTGGCACCGGGTATTCCTGCCTGAGCCATCTCAGAAGGAAAGATATAAGTATTCTTAAGATAAACCAGTCCCTGTTCCGCGACCTGAACGGTGGCCAATCGGATAGGGTAATAATTGGTTCGATAATTTCCATGGCTCACCAGCTGGGCATTGAGGTGACCGCTGAAGGAGTGGAGGAAAAAGAGCACCTGGATGCGCTGGAAAGGATGGAGTGCGACCATGTCCAAGGCTATGTTTTCAGTAAACCTCTGCCGAGGGAAAGTATCGAAGAACTATTAAAAAAACATGGCGGTACTTCAAATGTTTTTTCATAAGGAGGAAGAAAGATGATTTTATCCGACTGTACTATCAGGCAGATGCTTGCTTCGGGAGAGCTCAGGGTTGAACCCATCGAGGACCAGCAAATACAACCGGCCTCCATAGACTTAAGGCTTGGCCGGTTTTTTTTGAAGGTTGATGAAAACTGTACCGAGTGCATTACCATGAGGGAGCAGTTAAAATATGTACAACTGGAGAGGGATGAAATAGTAATACCCCCTCAGTCCTTTTTGCTGGCCACCACAATGGAGTACATAAAACTTCCCCGGGAGATAACCGGTTTTGTTGAGGGTAGAAGTTCCATAGGACGGATGGGGCTGTTTATACAAAACGCCGGCTGGGTAGATGCGGGCTTTGAAGGCGAAATCACCCTTGAACTGTTTAATGCCAACAGGCTGCCCATAAGGCTTGAAGCGGGGCGCAGGATTTGCCAAATTGTCCTTGCCAAGATGGACAGGGAGGCCCAAAATCCCTACTGCGGGAAGTACCAGTATCAAAAGGGAGCGGTGGGCAGCAGGATTTACCTGGACAACGAAAGCCGGACAGGGTAGATCACAGACAGGGGGACGGTTCTCGTGTCTTTTCTAATTGATATTTGCAATTTCATAGAAATACAAAAAGGTTTCAGGTAAAAACGCTGAAACCTTTTTTAGTGGTACCGAAGGTGGGATTTGAACCCACACGAGGTTGCCAACAAGTGTGCAAACACAGCTGAGATGAAGTTTCAAGAGGAAATACTGCTTGAACGTGAAGGGGAGCTTTAATGGAATAAAATCTGAATGAGCGTTTTGAAGAAGGATTACCGACTATATTATGTAAGAATATGGTATAATGAAGACGTATGGTGAGACGTGAATATTGTCATGGGCGTTAATGAAGCGTTCCTACGAGAGGTAGTATAAATGAAAAGGGATTGGGCAATATGACAAATATTTTGTTAATAATAATTATCATTATTTTGTTATACGGAACTGACGTGGCTAAAGACAAGGTCAAAACAATTATTGTAATGATATTATCCATACCCGTAATCTTTTATTCAATCGGGATTATTGCCAGCATCCCGGAAAACATTTCATCAGGTGATTGGGGAAATATAGTTGTAGGTGTCTCATTAATAGTAATAACAATAATCGTTACGTGTTCAGCCAATTCCCAAAAGAAAAACAAATAATAATATTATACTTTCAAATTTTTATAAAATTACTTTATGCCATTAGATTAATTAATGAAGGAGAAAAAATATGAAAAAGGATAAAAAATTTATAGAAAAGTGGGAAAAGGTCCGGAGGAAAGGTAAGATGAATTATGCATTGACTTGGGGGCTGATAATGGGGGTTTTTATGAGCATAGGTTCCATCATGGGAACTACAATAAGAATTTGGGCTGCATCAGAAACATTTTCGTTTAGCAGCCGGGAGATGTTAATATATTGGCATTCTTTGGGATACTTAGGGGCTTTTATAGGAGGTTTTCTGGCGGGATTAACCGGAGCTTTTTGTTTTAGATGGGATAGAAATGAAAATAAATATAATAAAATAATTAATGAACAAAGTAAATAATAAGAATTCTTTGCAAGAGACAGGGGACAAGTTTTTACCCCTTTACGCATATAAACAAAAATGGCTTTAAGGCCAAAAACCTTAAAGCCATTTTTAATTTGGTGCCGAAGGTGGGACTTGAACCCACACGAGGTTTGAGCCTCACTGGATTTTGAGT
>JAAYEV010000173.1 GCA_012728565.1 Clostridiales bacterium | reverse complement strand
GCTGTGCATAATGGTCCACAGCGGCAGCAGGAACTTTGGATACAAGGTGGCAAGATTTTTTAACAACAGGGCAAAGGAACTGAACGAGAAATGGTCCTTTCCCGTGCCGAGGCAGTACGACCTGGCATATTTACCGCTGGATACCAGGGAGGCGGACCAGTACATCTCATGGATGATGCTGGCCCTGGAATTTGCAAGGGAGAACAGGCAGGTTATGCTGGAGGTGGTAAAAGAAAGGCTGGCGGACAAACTCCCGGGCATTGAATTCAGCGGCGAGGTGAATGCCCACCACAACTATGCCGCCGCGGAGCGTCATTACGGCAAGGAGGTTTGGGTGCATAGAAAGGGCGCCATAAGGGCGAGGGATGGCGAAACCGGGATAATTCCCGGCGCCATGGGCAGCTTTTCGTATATTGTAAAGGGTAAGGGCAATCCCGAGAGCTTTTGCTCGTGCAGCCACGGGGCGGGCAGGAGCCTGGGAAGAAGGCAGGCCAGGGAACGTTTTTCGGTGGAAAAAACCATGGTTGACCTTAAGGAGCTGGGGGTAATACTGGGTAAGCAAAACAAAAGGGACGTCTCGGAGGAAAGCAGGTTTGCCTACAAGGACATTGATTTTGTGATAAGCCAGCAGCTTGACCTAATAGAACCTGTTAAAAAGTTAAAGACAATAGCGGTTATAAAGGGTTAGGCGAAAGGGCCTAAAGCCGGTATTTCCAGCCGCGGGGGGACAAAAAAGGCGGAAAGCGGGAATACCTGGGAAACTTTAACACAATATTTTCATTGACATTACACGTTCAACCTGATAGAATTAGCCATAAAATTAGAATGGTCAAATTACATGGAGGCCATGTCATGGAAAACCTTATTGGGAAGGTAAATGCAGGACAGCTTAACAGCTATTATTACTACGCCGGCTATTTGTCCTGCAAAAGAATAGTTAACACCTTCTCTAATGAGGATGACAAGTGTAGGGTATTGCGAAGGCCGATAAAGGTATAGGCGATGCCGTACTCCCTTAAGAATACATGGAAAGCTAAAAGAGGACTCATTAGATGGGTCCTCTTTTTTATATAGAGAAAAGGGGACACACCTTCCCTTAAAGGTCGACCTGTGGGGTTGGAGGAATGTCCCCCAAAACCCACACGGACAAAGAACGCTTCTTTGTCCGGGGCAGGCAGGGGATGGTGCCTATGTTACGGCCGGGACGCCGGCCGTTGGATGGGGACGCCCGACATGGCACCCGGTCCCGGGGCTTAATTCTCAACTATGGAGGGAGTAATTAATGACAGTTGTAATCGTTGTTATTTTGGCATACATGGCGGCTATGCTCTACATAGGCTATAGAGCATCTAAAAGCGTTAAAACCTCGGAGGATTATCTCATTGGCGGAAGGACCTTCGGCACTACACTTACCTCAATAGCCCACCAGGCCGCAGGGTTAAGCGGCTGGCTGTTTATCGCCTGGGTGGGCCAGGTTGCAAGTACCGGTTTTGGAGCCATATGGACAGCCTTTTCGTCCGGTTTTGCGCCGTTTATAAACTTCTTTGTGCTGGCCAAAAGGGTGAGCAAATTCACGCTGATGACCAAGGCGCGCAGTTTCATTGACCTTTTGGAGGCCCGTTATTACGACAAGGACAGAAAGTACATCCGTGCAATTTCGGCAGTAATTATCATTATCAGTATGACCGTGTATCTCAGCTCCCAGCTAATGGCGGCGGGGACCACGCTGCAGGCGGTCCTGGGTTGGGACTATACCGTATCGGTGGTATTGGGCACTGTTGTCGTAATAGCCTACACCTCGGCAGGGGGCCTGCTGGCGGTGGCCTGGACCGATTTTATCCAGGGCATGCTAATGATATTTACGGTAATTTTCGGCTTGGTGATTGCCTTTTCCAATACCGGCGGCCTTGGCGCAGTGTTTGAAGGAGTGAAGGCTATTGACCCAAAGTTAATGAACCCGTGGATTGCGCCCATAACAATAGTTGGTCTTTTGTCCGCGGGCTGGCTGGGCTACATGGGACAGCCCCAGCTTGTGCAGATGTTTATGGGCATGAAAAACCCCGGCGAATCCAAAAAGGGTGCGATGATTGCAGGGACCACCGGCGTGTTTCTGCTGTTCGGCACGTTTTTCATGTACTTGGCCTGCCTGGTGCTGTTTCCGCAGTCCGCTGACCCCAATACAAACTTTATCCGGATGATAATGACCTATACTCCCAAGTTCCTGGTAGGGGTTGTGACAGCGGCCATACTGGCGGCGGTAATGTCCTCGTCGGATGCTCTGCTTCACGTTGTAAACACGGCGGTCTGCCAGGACTTCTACAACAAGATGTTCAAAAAGGGGCAAGCTACCGACAGGGAGATACTTCTGGTGGGCAGGATAACCGCTGTGATTATTGGTGCGGTGGCCGTATACATCGCCTTTAACCCCTTTGAGGGAGTGCTGTGGGTAAACTGGTGGGCATGGGGAGGCCTGTCCACCTTTGCACCGGTTGTGGTGCTGGGCCTATACTGGAAACGGGTCACCCGTGAAGGGGCCATTGCCGGGCTAATAGGAGGATTTCTCGGGTCCGCAATATGGTTTGCCGTGGGTTACTACAAGTGGCTTCACCTTACCTTTGTGGCCTTTGTGACGGCAATGGTTCTGCTGGTGGCGGTAAGCCTTGTAACCCCTGCTCCGCCAAGGGAAATACAGGACCAGGTTGATGAACTCGCAAACGGAATACAAGCCGCTGCAAAGTAGAGAGCGGGCAAGACACGGGTGTTTTGAAGGTTATAAAGGAACATACCGGCCATGCAGCACGGCAGGGCATGACTAAGGGACAGGTTTGGAGGGAATGCGGTAATGACTTCACATGTATATGTAATAAAGGGTACCGACCCGGCGGCGATGGCCCATGAGGCCATAAGCAAAGCGTTTAAAGAAAACGCCGCCGGCAAGTCGGTTCTGCTGAAAGTAAATACCGGGTTCAAGGGGCCCGCCGCCAGCGGGCTTTGCACCCACCCGGAAGTGGTACGGGGGCTTATTCGTTTCTTCAAAGAGAAGCATGTGGGAAGGCTGTACGTGGGGGACAGCTCCATAGTGGGCACCGACAGCATGGAAGCGTTAAAGTCTGCCGGAATACATGCCGTGTGCCTGGAGGAGGGGGCGGAGTGTGTCAGCCTTGACGACTTCGGGATGCAGGAGGTAAGAATACCCGACCCGGTAATGGTGGACAGCCTTAAGCTTTCCAGGCTGCCCTTCCAGGTGGATATACTGGTTTCGGTGCCGGTTATGAAAACCCATATGTACACCGGGGCCACGCTGGGTATAAAAAACATGAAGGGCTGCATGTACCAGAAGGACAAGACCAGGCTGCACAGGATACACCGGGACGTCCCCGATGAAAGCAAGGGCAAGTGCCTGGACTACGGTATCATGGACCTTGCCAAGGTCTGCTATCCCGATTATACTGTCGCCGACGGGTTTATTGCCATGGAGGGTTTTGGCCCGTCCGGCGGCACGCCGGTAAACCTCGGAGTGGTGGTTGCCAGCGACAATGCGGTGGCCAATGACCTGGTATGCCTAAGGCTTATGGGGATGGGATTTGACGCGGTCCCCCACATTAACCTGGTTAGGGAAAACAAGGGTTTTGACCTAAGGAACCTTAGGGTGCACCCGGAAAACTACATGGACTACTCACGGAAGTTCGTGCTTGCAACCGAGCATGACCTGCACCAGTCCTATTCCAACCCAAGGGTGGTGGACAGGGGAGCGTGCAGCGCATGCCACGCGGCCATGGTACAGTTTTTCCGGTATCACCATCATGAGTTCGCCGACTGGCCCCCGGTCACGGTGGGCATAGGAAGGGACCTGGAAAGGGGGGACCTGTTGGGAGGTGCCGGGCAGGGTGGAAGTTTTGAGGGCGGCAGCAGCTGTGACGTAGACGTACCGTATGGCGGAGTGCCGGAGGGCGGTACTCCGGGGGACGCCGGGCAAGGCGGCGGGGGCTCCTGCGGCTGCGCCCCGGACGGCAGGGTGATTGTCGTGGGCAACTGCACCGCCCGGCACAGGAAGGACTTCCCGTTCTGCAAGGGCTGCCCGCCGGTGGCGTCACAGATTGCAAGGACCATAAAGGAGGGCAAAACTTTAGATGATTAGGGAAGGCAAAATCCTGGGCGATTGGAGAACAATTCCTTGCCATCTACACGCCGGCCCTTGTAAAAGGCCGCAGCAGCTGTGAACCCAGCCGGCCCTTGTAAAAGGCCGCAGCGGCTGTGAACCCGACTGCCATTAAAAACCCGCTGCTATTGACAGCCCGGCCTGCCTGCCGCGGAGGAAGTTACAGGGATGCAGCCGGGGTGTCATTGATTAACCCAAGACCGTCGCCCGGTTCTATATCAAGCCTGCCGTGTTTTAGTTCAATCACCGCGTAGGCGTCCTTTACCAGCGGCGTCATGCTGAAGGGTTTTAAGTTCCGGTACACCTTGAGCACTTTAAAGCGGCGGTCAACGAACACCGCGTCCAGGTTAAACCGCATGAAGCAGGTGTGTATGCTGCGGCAGTTAAGTATTATATAGGCGAAGTCGTCGGGTATGCTTTTTTTGAACTGCAGTCCCCAAAACTTCGGCCAGAACCTGTTTGCCACGAATACTTCACTGGCTATCACCGTTCCGGTTTCCTTGTTTATAAGCACCATTGTTCTTTCCCCCGTTACTTTTCATCAGAAGTATTCCATCGCGTTAAGCAGCAGCGGGCCCAAAAGCACCACGAACAGTACCGGCAGGATGAACAGCACCAGCGGTATAATTATCTTTACCGCCGCCTTGCCGCCCTTTTCCCTGGCCCACTGCTTTTTTGTCTCCCGCATCTGGGCCGACTGCACCCTTAGTATGTTGCCGATGCTTATGCCCAGCTTTTCCGCCTGCAGTACCGTGCGGATAAAATTGGTCAGTTCATCCACGTCCGCCTTGTCCGCCATTTCCTTAAGGGCCTGGCTGCGGGGTATGCCCCGCCGGATTTTGCCTATTGCAAGGCCAAGATGTTCCGAAAGAAGGCCCGAGGACTTGGACACTATCTTGGACAGGGCCATGTCAAAGCTTAACCCCGCTTCCATGCTTACCGTAAGCAGGTCAATCATTCCGGGCAGTTCGCGTCGTATTTGGTCTTTCCTCCTGTTTATCCTGGAAAGGACTATGTACTTGGGTATCAAGTAGCCCGCCGAAGCTAGCAGGACAAATATTGCGATAATCTCGTCGACTTCGTAGTCTGCCCGGAAAAGCATTATCGAGAAAAGGGAAGGGAATATGGTCATTGCACAAAACTGCAGCGTAAGGAATTCCTGGGGGGATATCCTCAGACCGCTGTGGGAGAGCCTGACGCTTATGGTTACCAGGTGGTTTCTTGGAATAAGCTGCGAAACGGCGTTGGAAAGCCTGCGGTAAACAGGCATCAGCAGCCTGTCGGACAGTGATTTGTTAAGTTCAATGTCCCGGGCGGTGGTTTCCCTGTGCCTTAAGTACTTTGCGATCCTGTTTACAGCCCGCTTCCGGGCGTTCGCCGCGGCGGATGTTATCGTGTAAAAAATAAGGAAAAGCGTTATCGGTACCAGGACAAGAATATGGGTCATGGTGATACCTCCCGGGTATTAGAAGTCTATGTTTGTTATACGTTTCATAAGCATAAAGCCAAGCATTTCGGATATTATGCAGTAGCCGATGAGCACCCAGCCCAGGGGTTTTGTAACAAGGGGTTTCATGTACCCCGGGTCTATAAACAGAATCATGGTTCCCACCAGCAGCGGGATGGAGGCGACTATTATCCCGGAAATTCTTCCCTGGGCGGTGATGGCCTTTATCTCCCCCTTGATGGTGATTCTGTCCCTGACCGTTTCGACTATGTTCTCCAGCACCTCGGCGAGGTTGCCCCCCACTTGGGAGTGGATGGTTATTGCCGTCACCACCAGGTCCAGGTCGTCGCTGTTTACCCGCCTGCTCATGTTCTCCAGCGCCTCGTTTTTGGGACGGCTGAGGATTGTAACCTCGTTTACCATTCTTTTGAACTCGCTGCTTATGGGGCCGGTCATTTCGTTTGCCACGCTTTCAGCCGCTTGTATAAAGCTGAGGCCCGACTTAAGCGCGTAAATCATAACGTTTAGCGCATCGGGAAGCTGCTGGTTGAACTTATTTAACCTCTTTTTGATTGCGGCATTAAGGAGTTGCTTCGGCATTATTAACCCTGCCACAAAGGTTACCGCCGCCGCGAAAATGTTGCCGGTTAGCATATATATTATAATCGGCGGAATTATGGCGGAAAGGTACGCTATTATTATGTACTCTTCGCTCCTTAGGGGAATGCCCGCCTTTATAAGCTGCATCTCCAGCCTAGCGGACCGGTCCTTCCTGATGAGGGACTTTCCCAGCCTCCTAATGACGGACTTTAGCGTGAATGAAGGCTTTTCGTCCCGGTCTCCCGCCCGTTCCGCTTTAAGGTACCGGTCCAGCCTTTCGTCCTGGTCAATTCTTTTACTGTAAAGGACCCTTAAAAGACCCAGGTAATAAAGGTATAAGGTTGGGATAATCAATAATAAAATATAAATCGATTTCATGCTGTTCACCTCCACCCGTGCCTCTTCTTGCTCAAGCTTCGAAGATGCTGTCCGGGATGGCTATGCCCGCCGCCCTTATCTTGTTCATAAAGCTGGGCCTAACCCCTGTGCATACAAACCGGCCCCGGACCCTGCCGCTGCGCTCCACGCCCTCCTGTTCGTACCGGAAAAGCTCCTGGAGCTGTATTACGTTTCCTTCCATACCGCACACCTCGGTGATGCTTACCGTTTTCCTGGTATTGTCCTCCATGTGCTGCTGCTGCACGATGACTTCCAAGGTACTGGCTATGTATCTCCTTATCGCTATAAGAGGTATATCTATGTTGGACATCATGGTCATGGTCTCCAGCGCGTGCAAAAGGTCCCTCGGCGAGTTGGCATGGGCGGTGCTTATGCTGCCCCGGTGCCCGGTATTGCTGGCCCGCAGGAAGTCAAAGCACTCCGCGCCCCGGATCTCGCCTATTATAAGGCGGGTGGGGTTCATGCGCAGTGCCTCTATTACCGCCTGCCTTATGGTGAACTCGCCCTTGCCCTCGATGTTGGCGTCCCTTGCCTCCAGCCGGAGCACGTGGTTTCCCCGCGGCTGCAGTTCCATGGAGTCCTCTATCACCAGTATCCTTTCATCATCGTTTATAAAGGAAGTAAGGCAGTTAAGCACAGTGGTTTTGCCGGAGGAGGTACCCCCCGAAACCATTATGTTTATCCTAGCCTTGACGCAGGCCTCGAGAAACCTTGCCATCTCCGGCGTCAGCGTGTTAAAGCTTATTAGGTCGTTTATCGTAAAGGGGTCGGTCTCGAACTTCCGTATGGATATGTAGGGCCCCTTGGGCGCCACCGGCGGGGCGATGACGTGTACCCTGGAACCGTCCGGAAGCCTTGCATTGGTGTAGGGCTTGGTCTCGTCCACCCGCTTGCCCAGCGGGCTTATTATCTTTTCAATGACGTGCATCACGTGTTCCTTGTCCCGGAATTTCTTACCGGTCAGTATATGGCCCTTGCCCTTCTTTTCAATATATATCTGGTAGGGGCCGTTGACCATTATCTCCTCAATGTCGGTCTGCTTGAGGAACTCGGTAATGGGCCCGTAACCGCATATTTCGTCCAAAAGGTATCCTATTATAATATTCCTGTCCGGCTGGGGTATGTGCGGGGAATTGGCGTTTATATAATCCATCGCAAAGTCCCTTATTTCCTTTTCCAGCTCGCTGCCGTTTAAGGCGGATATTTTGGCCTCCTGCTCCAGCTTGGCTATCAAAAGCCGGTGAATGGTGGTCTTCAGTTCCTCGTACCGGTCGGTATTGTCCGGTTGGATAACGCTGCCTATGCCGTCATCGGTCATGTTCCTGCGGCTTTCCAGCATTTTAAGGAGCGACATTTAAGGCACCTCCTAAAAGGAAAACAGGCTTTTTTTCTTTTTTTCCTGTACCGTCCCGGCGCAGTTTAGCGCCAGCTTTTTCATCTCGTCGCTTATCCTGGCGGTGGGAGTATTTATAACAAAGGGTACGCCCTTGTTCAGCGCATTGACCGTTACCCTGCCGTTGGAGGAAATATGGTTGTCAATGGTAATGCCAAGGTGTTTTTCCACCTCCCGGCGGTTTAGGCCAATCTCTTCGGAGGACCGGTTCAGTACGTAGCGGATGTTGCCTTGTACGCCAAGGTCCTTGAAAAGGTCCAATGTCTTTTTGACCCTGCGCACCGTGGTAAGTTCAAGGGCCAGCACCATCAGAACCTCGTCGGACTGGTTCAAAAGGGCTATGGAAAATGCGTCAAGACTGCACGGGGTGTCCATTACTATGAAGTCGTACTGCTGCTTCAGGACTTTCAGGATTTTTTCAATGTACTCGGGCTTTACAAGCTCGGCGTACTGCGGCTCCGGCGGGGCCAGCAGCACGTCAATGCCCGAGCTGTGCTTGTACATGTAATCGTGCATCAGGTCCTGGTCCAGGTATCCGATGTTTTGCACGATATCGCTTATGGTTTTGTTAAGCTTTAAATCCAGCATAACGCCTATATCACTGGACTGCAGGTCCATGTCAAGGAGCGCCACCCTTTTTCCGGTAAGCTGGTGCATCATAACCGCGAGGTTTACCGCGATGGTGGTGGTGCCGATACCCCCCTTGGGACTGTACACGGCAATGGACTTGGGCTTTGACGACAGCGCTGCGGGAGCCTTCCTCCTGTTCTTCCTTCTGTCCAGCTGGTGGATTTTCTTAATGGAGCTTATAAGCTGGTCGGCGGTAAAGGGTTTTACCAGGTAGTCCCTCGCACCCGCAACCATTGCCTTTTTTATGTAATCCAGTTCGCCCTGGACGGTGGTCATGATTATCGACGCCTCGGGGTGGGCAACGGATATTTTTTCGGTGGCCTCAATCCCGTCCATAACCGGCATGTTTATATCCATCAGCAAAACGTCCGGCCTGGCCTTTTCCATCAGGTCAATGGCTTCCTTGCCGTTGTTTGCGATGCCCACCACCTCTATTTCTTCGTCAAAGGACAAAAGCTTTGAGATGTTGGCGCAGGTCTCGGGCACGTCGTCCACTATCATTACTCTAATGGTCATCTGCTATCATCCTTTCGGATAAAGTGTTCCAGCAGGAAGGGTTTTACCGAAGTTTCCCTTTCATCCGCCGGGCTGCGAAGCAGCAGCCTGATTGTGCCGTAATCACAGGCCAGCGCAAGGGGCAGCGCGTGCTCGGGGTATACCGCCAGCGTGACGGTGTTTTTGCCGGAAGCGCTGCCCTCCTGCTGTACAAACCCGTTGTCGTAGCCCAGGTTGCTGTTGGTGGCCAGCACGAATACCTTCTGAAGCACATAGTTGCTCTGGTCATAGGTCTTGGTGCTGCCGTCCGGCTGTTCCTCCTGGAGGCTTAGGGTTACTATAACGTCCACCATGTCCCCCGGCCTTATCATGTAATTAAGCGCCGATACTTCGTTCACCGGGACGGTTATGGCCCTCATGTTATCCGGTACCACGAAGGCAAGGCCCTTTTCGATGTCCCCAGGGCCGGCGATGTAATCCTTCAAAACCTCGTCGCCCCTGGCTATCCTGGTGGTGGCTATGGTGCCCACGATACTTTTTATATCGCCGGTGGAATTGGGATGAACATAAGCCTTATCCTTTGTTACCAGCTCCAGCATGTCCCGGGTTATCCTGGAACGGTTGGGTATGGTCTGCTTTGCGACAACCACCTGTACATATTCCCTGTGGTCTATAGACTTTTTATAGTTTTCAAGGTAAAGCACTACCGCCGCCGTAGTGGCTATTGTTAGCAGAAGTGTTAGTAGTATTATTTTCTTGTTCACGGGATAACCCCCTTTACGGATTGACCAGCCTGGAAGTGGTAAGGCCATAGTTGGCCTGGTCCTCTGACCCGCCGCCGCTTTTTACCGTGCGAATGAAATACCCTTCTATCTCGCTTTCGTTTCCGCTTCCCGGTATGCCGGTCACGAAAAACGCGGCAAAGCCCAGTATCCGAACCGAGTGCACGTGACTGCCGCTTACGCCGTAAGGTTCCACCACCGGCACGTACAATATCTGCGGCGCATCCCGGTCGTGGTCATAAAAGGTGTTGGGGGGGATGCGGTTGTCCTGGGCGAACCTGTATTCTATGGCCCGCCTGGTGGGGCCGGACATGTTACCGGGCTCGATGTTTACTATGTCACCCACTTTAAGCTCCCCCGGGTAACCGTGCTTCAGGTTGTATTCATAGTTGTTTGCGCCGCTTCCCCCTAGCCTCAGGGCGCCAAAATTACCCGAACCCAGTTCCGGCGGTGAGCCGTATTTTAGTTTATATTTTTGCCCGTATACAAAGTCCTCGGACATTATGCCCAGTGGAGCAGCCCCGGTAAAGGACGATATCCCTATGCTTACAGCCTTTGCATTGGCGGATATGTCCGCTGTCCGAAAACCGAGGATACGGGCAAAATAATAATCGGATTCCCTTGTAACAGCAACATAGGCACTGCCCTCCGGCTGCGAGATTTCAACCTGCGCCTCGTGGGCCTGCACCCCGTTAAGGTGGAGGTACTCATAGGCCTTGTCCCGGGCGAGGGAGGGGTCCTGCAGCGCGTCCTGGGACGCCGCCAGGGCCGCCGCCTGGGCGATGTTCTGCAGCCTTACCTTTGACCCGTACTGTATGCCGAAGTCCACCGCCATGGCGGCGCAGCCAAGAATCACCGGCATCAGCAGGGCAAACAACATCAAAACGGCACCGTCTTCTTTTTTAAAAAATTTGCGCATGCCGATACCTCCTCATTCCACCCGCATGGTAAGGTTTCCCGTCACCCACTTGGGGGTGCCGGTAATCTTATTTAT
>JAAYEV010000172.1 GCA_012728565.1 Clostridiales bacterium | reverse complement strand
ATTATACTCATCGATAAAATTCTTATCACTGGATTTTAAGTCCCCGTAAACCAGGTGCGGCGCTTCCCATTGGGCCTTATGATATTTAAAAAATCTGTCCAGATAGTTTTTCAGAAGCATAACACATATATCATTGATTCTTCCAATTTTATCAAAACTGTCGATTTCCATCAGCGCCCTGGGGACAAACAAAGTGTACCAGCCCTTCAGCTTAAGTATTTCCGGCAATAATGACTTTTCGATGCTGATATTGTAATAAGCCTTTTGGTTTTTGTATTGCAGCAGTTCGGCATAAAGCTTATCCACATCTAAGAACGCGATATGATGTGGCTCCAATACAGCCTCGTCCTTTTGATATTTTACATCTTCACTCCTGGTAGAAGTAAGACTTTGGATGGCAGCATTATAATCAACCTTGACTTTATTTTTGACCAGGTTGTCCATAAAGCCGTCTGAAGGAGTGGTAAGGATCAGCCGTTTCGACTGCTTTTTGAAATTGATGCCGTCCTTGACCTTAATCACCTTCAGTTTATCCTTCGCATCATGAAAACGGCTTACTACAGGGAGCTTGAATTCTCTGATGGAGTCATTCAGATCCATATCTTCCTTTTCAAGATATTCTTTGAATTGTGCCATATAATCGGCTTTTACCCCAAATATAGTTAAGGTTTCTATTTTGTTAATATACCTCGGCACTTCAACAGGGTAGTCCAGTTTGGAACTGCGCTTGAGACAGTTTCCGTAACCTTTAAGTCTTACCCCCCTGCCAAAAAGCTGGATGGCCTGAGAGCCTTCGCCTTTGGCAAAGTTAATCAGCCCCATGGTGGAAACCCGCCAGCTGTTCCACCCTTCTGTAAACTTTTTAGAGCCTATAAGTATATTAATCCTGGAATTTTTATCATTTATTCTTTTAAACAGGGACTCGTTCTCAAACTGGTTTTCATCGGTAACAATCCCGGTCTTCCCTTTTTCAATATTCTTAATCAGCTCGCTGTCACCGCCGGCGCCAACATTGATAACCCCGAAAAATTCATTGTCACTGCCAATCCGTAAACCAATTTCTCCGCCCAGCTGTTTTAAATTTACCAAGTGCAACCTGCCTGTGGAAGTTGTCTCAAAAACGATTTTTAACACATCGTCATAAACAGAGCCGGCATCTCGCTGAAACAGATTTTGCAGATAGGAAAAATCGCCATAAAACAGCTCCTGTCCTCTTTCATCAAGGAGCCCGGTATTGTCATCCAGCAGCATTTTGATCCGGCTTACGGCCTTTTCTTTGTTTGCCGTAAAGCCGTTAATAAAGGCCAGGACTTCCTGCACGTCGGTTAATTCGTCCTTGCTGACGGTTTTATTCACGCTGTTACCCACAAATACAAGCAATGGCTTTTCAATATTGAAGGGGACAAAGGCCCCTCTATCGCTCTGATATATTTTCATTTGCTGATAAAAACTGAGTAAACAACCCGTTAAATACAGCTCCTGCTGTTCTCTGGAAAGACTCTCTTTCAGGTTATAAATACGGTATTCCTTGCCATAGCCGTCGTTATAGAAGTACTTATAGGAATAGTCAAATATAATGGCCTTGCCGTACTGATGAGCAAGAGCCTCAGCTTCCGATTTTGTTTTTTCCTCCTTGATAGCCTGCTTAAAAGTCGCCGAATACTCAAAGGAAAACCCGTTTTCCGACAACCGGCTCCGAAAATCGTACCACACATTCCCGGAGAGACCTTTATGCCCTTCATCAACAAGGACAAGGTTGTTCTGCTCAAAACTGTCCACAGAAACAGTCTTCACCTTCCCCTGCTCTTCCAGCTTGTTAATGTCGATAACCAGCACTTCATTTTTTTCCTGCAGAGTATCCTTTTCAAAGAGGCGACAGCGAATGCCTGAAAGCTTCATTTCCTCAATGTGCTGGTGCGATAAACCTTCATT
>JAAYEV010000171.1 GCA_012728565.1 Clostridiales bacterium | reverse complement strand
GGGAAAACTTCAAATCCGTGGTCGAACAGCCCACCGTTGAATACATGTGGCATTTTAACGGGGAAGGCCAGCTGTATAACAGGATTAAATCCATGATAGCGCAGGCGGATAAGACCCTTTATATGGGAATGTGGGCACAGGATTATGATTTATTCTATGATGATATTCTACAGGCCAAAGAAAGGGGCGCCGAAGTAGTCGCGGTTTTATACGGCAGAGCCGAAAAAGAAATAGGCAGGGTATACTATCACCAAATGGAGAATATGGAGTACGGGGTCAATAAATACGGAAGATGGATTAACATAGTTGCAGATGAAAAAGAATGCCTCTTTGGCACCATCAAGCCGGGAGAAAGCGGGGGCGTTTGGACGCAGAACAAGTCCTTTATGCTTCTGTCTGAAAGTTTTATACTCCATGATATACTCATTGCAGAGATTTATTCCAAGCACAAGGATTTGCTGGACCGGACCTACGGGCCCAACATGGAGAAAATAAGGCGGGAGATAAACATCGGATAAGAATCACATCGTGGGCTGCCGGTCAAAGCCCACGGTTTTTGCGGGGGAATGTTCTCCTTGACAAGGTATTTTTTATCACCTAGAATCAGTTTAGGCACTAATAACTACCAAGGTAGTGATTAAAATATACTAAAAATAAATAGGAGGGGTCAAGATGACAAGAAGTGAGGAATTAATAAGACTTGCCGCGGAATACGGAGCTCGCAACTATAATCCTCTGCCCATTGTAATATCCAAGGCAGAGGGCGTATGGGTGGAGGACCCGGAAGGAAACCGCTACATGGATATGCTAAGCTCATACTCTGCCTTAAACCACGGCCACAGGCACCCGAAAGTGATAGCGGCACTAAAGGAACAGGCGGATAAAGTTACACTGACTTCCAGGGCGTTCAACAACGACCGGATGGGCCCGTTCTTTGAAAAGCTGGCTTCCTTTACGGGCAAGAACATGATACTGCCCATGAATACCGGGGCAGAGGCGGTTGAAACCGCATTAAAGGCCGCCAGGCGCTGGGCCTACGATGTAAAGAAAGTTGCAGAGGACAAAGCGGAGATAATAGTGTGCTCGGGCAACTTCCACGGGCGTACCATAACGATAATTTCGTTCTCTTCCGAACCGGCCTACAAGAGAGGGTTTGGTCCCCTCACTCCTGGCTTTAAAACCATTCCCTACGGTGACATCGATGCGCTTAAGGCTGCTATTAACGAGAACACGGCAGCATTTATGGTTGAACCCATCCAGGGCGAAGGGGGCATACTTATTCCGAGGGACGGCTTCCTGAAAGAGGCATACCAGCTCTGCAAGGAAAACAACGTATTGTTTATCGCCGACGAGATTCAAACCGGTTTTGGACGTACCGGGAAAAAGTTCGCGGTGGAATGGGAAGGCGTAACACCGGACATCTATGTGCTGGGCAAGGCCCTGGGCGGCGGGGTTATGCCGGTTTCGGCCGTAGCGGCTGACAAGGAGATTCTCGGGGTGTTTGAGCCCGGTTCCCACGGCTCCACCTTTGGCGGAAATCCCCTGGCCTGTGCCTGTGCCATTGCGGCCCTTGAGGTTATAGAAGAGGAAAACCTGGTGGAACGCGCTAAGGAAATGGGAGATTACTTCATG
>JAAYEV010000170.1 GCA_012728565.1 Clostridiales bacterium | reverse complement strand
TACGAAAATTCTCCAACTGTCGCACCCCTGTTGTCGCCCATGTGAATATCTCGAACATCTGGTCATCGTCTAGCTTTATTTCATCATAAGCCGGCTCTACCATACATACCCGGCAATAAAGCTCTATCATTTGTGCTAGTTCTTTTATATTACCTTGTTCTATTCCTTTACCGTTGACAACCTTTGTTGCAATTCCTAATAGAGCATTCGGTATCTTACCCTGTGCTGCCATGCTTAAAAGCCTGGGTCTTTGCACTTTAATCTTCACGGGCTGACCCTCAACATCAAAAATGGTCAGCTCTGTTACTGTTTTCATGACTATACCTCCTAGGCACTACCGGCTATTACGCCGGCATTGCTTCCACTGCCCGGATACTATCAAGGGTTAAGTATCGGGGGTTCCCTTTCAGGGCTTCGTACAATTCCCAAACACCAAACCGCTTCGGGGCTTGCCTTTTTGCCGTTGCCTGTGCCCTAAGTATCCTTTTACCCCTACCAACCGCCCGTTCAAATATGTCGGGCTGCAAGGCTAAACAACCCATGAGTTCAGATTCCGTAAGAATTAATAGGCATTTTGTGATTTTAACGGCGTAGGTTTTCTCCATATCCAAACCCCCTCATTCGAGAATACCGATAAAGTTCAAAAATTTATTCTCATACACAAGGTAAAACAGTCCCGTTGCCCCGTTTCTTTGTTTTCCAACTATAAATTCTAAAAGGTCCCAACCATTGCGCTTAACTTCATCAATGAAGTCCTTGTCCAACTTCCTGTGTTCAATGGCCTTGCCGATTTCGTCATTACTGGGCTTGTGAAGGAAAAGAATGCAGTCTGAATCCTGTTCGATAGCGCCACTTTCCCGGAGGTCCGCCATAGTGGGCCGCTTTCCCTCGGCGTTCCGGGTCAATTGCGAAAGTGTCACAACGGGCATATCAAAATCCAGTGCTATGCTTTTCAGTTCTCTGCTCATTTCCGCAATTTCCCGCTCCCGGCTTTGTTCTTTTTTGGTAGGCCTAAGTAGCTGCAAGTAGTCAACTATGGCAACGTCCGCCTTTTCCCGGCGTATTCTAGCCCTTACTTCTGGGACAGTTGTGCTTTCCGTATCAATCACAATAGGTAAGTTACAAAGCCTGTCCATTTGTTTTTTAATCTTGCTCCAGCTTCCAGTATCGAGGTCATTGCTTCGTAGCTTGAAACCGTCTATTCTTGCATTACTGGCAAGCATCCTCTTGCCTAACTGCACCTTGCTCATTTCACGGGACACAATTAACACGGTCAGCCCTCTCCATGCCATACCCTGGGCTATTTGCAGGGCTAGTGCAGTTTTCCCCCGCCCTGGTCTGGCGGCTATGCAGGTCATCTCCCCTTTATGGAACCCGCCGGTTCGCTTGTCCAATTCGTCTATGCCGCTTTTATAGGCGATATCATCCCTCTGCAATTCGTCGAAAGTGGCAATCAGAACCGCCCGAAGGGACCCGTCAACTTGGCGGGACCCAGCATCAATGCTGTCGAGTATTTTTAAAGCCTCATTTTTCAATTCTACGCAGGACAAATCTTCATGCAATAATCTGCTGATTTTCTGCTGCGCTGCCATAAGTTCACGGCGGGCAGCCTTATCCTTCAAAATACCAATGTGATGTTCGGTTAAGGCAGAAGTGGGGACTTCGTATGCCGTAAGCCTTGCCATATCAACCTTTGAGGTTTCATGAATTGTAAGTAAGTCGATGGGCCGATTGGCACGGTATAGGCTGCGGATAGCCTCAAATACTTTGCGATTGACCGGGTCGTAAAAGTCGGTGGGTTTAAGCGTTTCAATCAGATGCCGGGTATTCTCGTCAATGATAAATGAAGCTAATATTGCGGATTCCGCTTCGGAGCTATATAAGTTTTGGAGGTCCATAATCTACCACCTCAATTCTTAATCAAAATATTTTTCATGCGGCGGTAAGTTAACGCCGTAATTTTCATTTTCAGGTCCTAATGGCTTATTCTTGTTGTCGTAATTACCCTCAAGGACTTTTACAAAATTATTCTCATTTAGTAACCAGTCGAAATTGCAGCTTGTCCATTTGCCGCTTCTGCCACTTAAGAAATCACTAGCTTCTGCTTTACGGAATACATCTTCAATCTGTGATATGCTGTATTTACCTAAACGGGCTTTCAGTAGCTTCTTTCGCTTTTCCGTTACTACCCGGACTTTTGGCAGTGATGGGCAAAGGTCATGGTATTTCTGAATGATGATGTCTATATTAATTCTTTTATTGTCTTTATTATCTTTATTATCTTTATTGTTTGTGTCCTTCTGTTGGCCTTGAGTTGTACCTTCTGTTGTGCCTTCTGTTGTACCTTTTGCTGTTTTATTGTTTTGGTAATAGTCGTAATTTACTACGGTTATAATGGTTTTTCTCTTGTCCTTTTGAATGTCTATTTGTTGTGCCATTTTTAGGTCATTTAAGAACCGCCTTACTTTATTTCTGGACCATCCCCACCGTTCAGCTAATTGTAATTCCGATGTTATTCGCTGGCCCCTTTTGACATAGTAAACGCTATCCCTAAAATGCGCTTCACCATCCTCATGATTGACCATGAGCAATATATCAATCCATGCCTGTCCTTTTGAAAACGGCTTATCTTGCCAGGTCCAATTTTGATATATTTTTCTGTGAATGCTTATCCAGCCGTTCCAATTATCCATACCACCACCGCCTAACCGCCGTACCTTGATTTTAAATAAGCCAGATAAGCCCGCAGGAAAGCTTCTCGTAACCTCCCCTGAAGTCCGATGCTATCAAGGTATTCTTCCATGTCCTTGAGTTTTTGTTTAAAATTTTGCATGACATATCACCTACCTATAGGTCGGATTTTGGTTTTGTCGGTTACTTCATTTTCGGATTGCTTCACGTTCGCAAGCGCCATTTCCCGCAATGCTTCTTCAAGAAGTTGTAAATCGAAAACGTAGCGTCCCCGTTTTCCCCCGATGCGAAGGTGGGGAACTTTTCCGGCCCTTGCGAGTGAATAAAGTGCGTTTTTGGTTAAGCCGACTGCGGCTGCCGCCTCGGTTAGTAGTGCTTTCCGGGCCATTATTACTTCGCCTCCTTTTCAGCGTATTCCGGGAACAATTCAGATTCCGGCATTCCGAGAACTTCCGATATCCTTTTCCTCCAAGCCGGAAAGAAAGGTTTTTTCCCATTGATTGCTTGGTAGAAGTCTGCAGGGTTAATGCGGGCCTCCATAGCAAGCTGGTTCTTACTGACACCCAATTTTTCTAAAACGCTTATCAGATGCATCTTACACTTTCCTCCTTTCAAAATGCTTGACTATTGAGTATGGAC
>JAAYEV010000169.1 GCA_012728565.1 Clostridiales bacterium | reverse complement strand
TGCAGCAGCCTGGGAATAGAACATGAAAGGATACCATGCAGGACACCCAATTTAAATGCACATATCGAGTCATTCCATAGGATACTGGAAGACGAATGCCTTGGCCGCTGTGAATTTGGAAGCTATGAGGAGGCGTATAGAACAAACCCTTTTCTATCTAAGCAGTTCTAAAAACAAGCAGATTCAAACCGTTGAAGGATTTATTAGTATTCTGTAGAAAACAATACTTACAGCAATAAATGTGTGATTTCGTTTTATAATGTGGCGGATTAGCTCAGCCAATCCAAAGGCAGGGATACCATGAATAAGAAGGCCATGCAAATCGAATTAAGTGTTTTGCTGCTTTGTTTTTTATTGTTATCTGCAACTCGTGTTTTTGCTAAGCCAACACAATTACGAGTTGCAGTAAATACTAATATGGACCCTTATCAGTTTATCGGGGAAGACGGAGAATGCGTGGGATTACATATAGATATCCTGAATTGGATTGCTCAAAAGAAAGGCTTAGAGCTTATTTATGTTCCTTATGAAAAAAGCCGCGAATGCCTAAATGCTCTTAGTAATGGAGAGGTAGATATAGTTCTTGGCCACAAATCGTATGATACTGTTGGGTATGAGCTTCAGTTTACCGGAGAGTTGTCCAGGTCTTCTATATGTATGGTTGTTCCTAATGAGCTGGCAAACGAGCTTAACGAACGGGCCGATTACAAGGCATTATCGGCAGCCCTTGAGTATGGTACTTTAGATTATACTCATATGAATAATCTTGGATTGAGCAAATATGTGTCATATGGCAACCAGCAAATGGTTTTTAATGCGCTCATATCAGGAGAAGTCGATATTGCTTTCGGTATCAAAGAAAGCTTCGATTATTTGTTTGCTAAGAAAGGCATCACAGACAGTTATACTATACATCGCAATTATCTTGCTCCTATCAGTTATTCAATGCTAATTAGAGAAGATGAGCAAGAATTATTTACAGATTTGGATATGGGCCTTACAGAATTGCGCACCAGTGGCAAATATGAAAGCATATATCGCAATTGGATTATTGACCGTGACCTAGTAAAAGCTCAGCAGCGACATCAATTGATTACAAGGTTGTTGAGCATTGCTGCGGTTGGAACTGCTCTAGCTATACTGGTTATAGGGTTTAATATCAGAATGAATTTTTTGCTTAAACGCAAAGTAGATGAAAAAACAAAGGAATTGAGAGATACGAATGCCCAGCTTGAACGCATGGTAGAACAATTACACAGCGAAGGACGTTTAAGAAATAGCATTATTGAGAACTCTCCCAGTGCTATGATTTTTTTTGACAATAATTATCGTATTACATTAGCCAATAGTGCAGCCCGGCACATAGCTGGAGAAGAAGAACTGACTGGTAAAAACATTAAGAGCATGGGGATATTTGGTGAAATACTGGAACAGATCAAGTATGACGTTTTTTCCGAGCAGGGAGATAGCATGGAGAGACCAATAATTGTAGAAATCGGGCAGGATGAAAAAAAGCAAAGCTATCGCTGTAATTTTTATCGTTCCAATGATTATAGTAGTATTGATGGCATACTGATGACCGTGGAGAATGTTACTGCTGAGGAGTTAAAAAAGCAGGAACGATTTGAGGCAGAAAAGAATAAAGCTCTTAACCGGCTTGTGGCGGGCATTGCACACGAGATAAAAAATCCCTTAATGGCTATAAAAACAGCTTGCTCGCTTATTCTGAACCAAGGTGACGACCCCGAGATAAAAGAGGCATTTGCTGATTTTGTGCCCTACGAAATTGAAAGAATCAACCAGCTTGTTGAAGGTCTTATTAGTTATGCACGCCCTATTAAGGAGAAGGCCGAGGTGTTTAGCCTTTCGAAGCTTATGAATGATTGCTTATATTTAACCAGTATTGCGGCTAAGAGAAGTAGAATCTGTTTTGAAACTGCAATTGAAGACGATTTATATATTTCAGCTAAAAAGGTTCAAATCAAGCAATCATTGATAAATCTTATTATCAATGGTATAGAGTCGATGGAGAAAAAGCTCGCTGGGGGGGCAAAACCGGGGAGTATTAAAAAGATGAGAATAAGTGCTAATAAAAACGGCAAAGACGCGATTATTGTTATTCGTGATGAGGGGGTAGGCATGACGGACGACGAGATTAAGCAATGTACCAAGCCGTTCTTTACGACAAAACCCGCAGGAACAGGGTTGGGGCTGGCTATTGTTAAGCAATATATACAAGAAAACAATGGGATGTTACACATTGAAAGCGAAAAGAACAAATACACGAAGATTGTCTTGACATTCCGGAGGTGTAGCTTAAGTGAAACGCAGAATTCTGATCATTGACGATGAATTAAGTACATGCACTATGCTAAAACTGGCATTACGTGACAGCTACGAGGTAAAATATGCAATAGATGCTATGCAGGGTCTCTCGATGTTTAAAGCAGAACGGTTTGATTTAGTCTTGCTTGACCTTATAATCGGTGAGCATGATGGTATTGAGATTTTAAAGCAGATTAAGGACTATGACAGGGATGTCACTGTGATAATGATTACGGCTTTTGGCAATATCAAGTCATCGGTAGAAGCGATAAAAAACGGAGCCTTTAATTATCTTTCCAAACCTATTGATATGGACGAACTATTTGTGTTCATAGAGCAAGCATTGAGGGTCAGGAATCTCAGCGATGAAGTCGTTTATTTATCGGATGAACTCAAAAACCACCGTTTTCAATCTCAAGGCTTGATTGGTAATAGTGCTCCTATTAGGAAGGTTTATACAATGATTGAGAAGTTGAAGGACGTTGATACCACTGTGACAATTACTGGAGAAAGCGGAACAGGTAAGGAACTGGTTGCCCGCGCGATTCATTTCACAGGAAAGCGTAAGGATAAAAGATTTGTTGTTATTAATTGTGCTGCTATTCCCGAAAATCTGTTAGAGGGAGAACTCTTTGGTTATAAACGTGGCACCTTTACAGGAGCTATACAGGATAAAAAGGGTAAATTTGAGGTTGCGGACAAGGGAACGATTTTCCTGGACGAAATCGGTGACATGCAGCTTAACCTCCAGAGCAAACTGCTACGAGTGCTGCAGCAAAAGGAGTATACTCCATTAGGAAGTAATGAGGTACATAAGACCGATGTGCGGATTATTGCAGCCACCAACAAAAACTTGGAGACCATGGTTAAAGAAGGCAGTTTTCGAGAAGACCTGTTTTATAGATTGAGCGTCATGAACATTCATATGCCTCCGCTGAGAGAGCGCAAGGAAGATATCCCATTATTGTGCCAGCATTTCATTGAGAAATTTGGACGTGAACAAAACAAGCGAGTTAAAAAAATAACACCGGAGACTATGGAGGTTCTAATGTCATACGACTACCCTGGAAACATCAGGCAGCTTGCTAATTTTATAGAGCATGCCATGATAATTTCCAACGGTTATACCATTGATATCAAGGATTTGCCAGGAACAGTAAAAGGGACCTTGCATTATGAGGAACAGAAAGAGATTTATGAGACGAATTTCCGTAAGCGTCTATCAAAAATGTCTATCAAGGAGATTGAGCGGATAGCTATCGAGGCTACACTTGAAAAGAATGCCGGGAAAAGAGAGCCTACAGCTAAAGACTTAGGCATAAGTATCAGAAGTTTGCATAATAAAATAAAAGAATATGGGCTGGTGTGAGTTTTAATACCGTATCGTTACAGAAACCATAGGCAAATTTTGCACTTTAAACATGCAGAAACTGCCTATGGTTTCTATTGTTTTTGGCATAAACAGGAGTAACATCAGGAATATAGTACAAAAACCTATATAAAAGGATTGGCATATAAATTGCGGATACTCTTTAAAGGTATTCAAAACTGTTTGAAGGAGGAAAAGCGATCACAATGAAAGATGGAAGAATTCAGTTTACTTATTTATCTCAAAGCGACTTATTGGAAGCGGGATGTTTCGACATCGAAATGGCGTTAAGCGCAGCAGAAAAGGGGTTAATAGCATATTACAAAGACGAAGTTTTATTTCCTGAAAAGATTGTTCAAATCTTTAACGAAGAGACACAGGAACGTATAAACTGTTTACCTGCTACCTTTTTAAAAGAAAAAATCTGTGGTGTAAAATGGGTTTCTGTGTTTCCAATGAATCCGGTAAAATACGGCACACAAAACTTGTCAGCTGTTATCATTCTATCTGAAATAGAAAAGGGGTATCCTGTCGCGGTAATGGATGGGACATTATGTTCCAACATAAGGGTTGCAGCTATGGGAGGGTTGGCAGCAAAGCACTTGGCAAAAAAGGATTCGGAAGTCATAGGGTTTATTGGTGCCGGCGAGCAGGCAAAAATGCATTTATTAGCCATGAAACATGTTCTTCCTAAACTACAGGAATGCCGTGTTTGCGCAAAAACTGCCCGTGAAGAAGAGCAGTTCATTGAAGAAATGAGCCCTTTAATACCAAAAATGAAATTTGTGTCAACCAAAACCGATGGGAAGAAAGCCATGGAGGGAGCAGACGTTTTAATCACTGCAACAAGTGCTCAGGCACCTTTATTAAAAGCTGAATGGATGAAGCCGGGTTCTTTTTACAGCCACATAGGCGGGTGGGAAGATGAGTATGCAGTTGCAAAGCAATGTGACAAAATTGTATGTGATGATTGGGAAACAGTAAAACACCGTACCCAGACCATTAGTAGAATGTATAAAGAAGGGCTGCTTAAGGACGAGGATATATACGCGAACATAGTTGACATAGTTATGGGCAAGAAAAAGGGCAGGGAAAGTGATACAGAAAGGATTTATTTCAATGCGGTTGGCTTGTCGTATGTAGATATTGCTATTGCTATGGCCATGTTTAATAAAGCCCGTGCAGCAGATATTGGACAAAAACTGGATTTACAAGAAAGAATGATTTTTAAGAACCCGAAACTAGGTCAATATGTAAAATTATGATACGGATGTTAATACGCTAAACCATCGGCAAGTTTTGCCAGCCTAAAGTGCAAAATTTGCCGATGATTTTTGATTATACAAACGAAAAGAAAGAAAATACAGCATAGGAAATGGGAAAAAACGTGTAATGGAGTTGGCATATAAATTGCGAAGATGTTATAGAAACTAATTATAAAAGGAGGATAAAAGATGAGTAAAACAAAAAAAAATATAGTGCTATTGTTATTAGCTTGCCTTTTGATGTCTGTTTTAAGTGGCTGCGCACCATCGTCTTCGGAACAGTCTGATGTAGGGCCTTCGGAAGAACCCCAGGAAACTGCCTACCAGAAGACCATTGTTATTGCACCGGCACTGGATTTCGTCAGCACGGAGACGCAAGTTACTACATCCGGGACAAGCAAATCTGTTTTTTTAATGGTGTTCAATACCTTGGTAGAACAGGACACAGAGAAAGGTGGATTAATCCCCTCGTTGGCCGAATCATGGGAACTGGTTTCGGATGATACCTGGGAGTTTAAGTTACGTAGGGGTGTAAAATTTCATGACGGCACTGATTTTACTGCAGAGGACGTGAAGTTTACTATAGAAAGAGGAAAGGAACAGGGTGCTTCAAAGGCTAAACTTGAATCAATTAAGAGAGTAGAGATAGTGGACGATTATACAGTACATATTATAATGAGCAAGCCTGATGTAGACATACTATATAAACTGACTGACCCCAACTGTGTTATTCTTTCCAAGAACGCCTTCGAGACCTTGAGTGAAGAAGAGGCGTACAAGATCGGTACCGGACCATACACCTACAACAGGTGGGAGCAGGGAGATTATTTATCTTTATTGAGGTTTGAGGATTACTGGGAAGGAACCCCCAAAACCGAAGAGATTGTGATTAGAAATATTCCGGAAGCGGCTTCAAGACTTATTGCTCTGCAAACAGGCGAAATTGATATTTGCATATCACCTCCCCAAATTGACCTTCACTATATAGCGGAGGATCCTAATTTGACCCTTTTACAAATACCGGGCGCAAATTGCCGTTACATAGGAATTAATAGTAGTAAAAAGCCGTTTAATGATATCCGCGTGCGCCAGGCCATTGCCCATAGTATTAACAGAAAAGGTTTTGTTGAGGCCGTATATGAAGGAAATGCTACAGTTCACAACAATGTAATGCACCCGGGGAATCTGTTCTACAAGGAAATTGAAGGGTATTCATATGATAAGGAAAAGGCACTGGCACTGCTTGCGGAAGCCGGCTATCCGAACGGTTTTTCGGCAACAATTTATTCATCGTCAGGAACGGTTCAAAAGGCGGTAGCTACGGTCATGCAAGCTCAGATGGCTGAAATAGGTATCGACCTTGAAGTTCAGTCACTGGAGACAGCAACATTCAATGCTACGGTAGCTCCCGGCTCTGATTATGACATGTGTGTTAACGGCTGGGGGGGATATGTAGTAGGACCGGATAATGCTTTAAGAAACATGTTCTATACCGGCGGAAATAACAATAACTTCGGGTTTTCAGATGAATACGTAGATAAAACACTGGATGAAGCCGTAAGCATATCCGATATCGAAACACGGAAAAAGCTATACGGAGAGCTTCAGGAATACATAACAAATCAAGCAGTATTTCTTCCCATAGCTATAGAGATGATTGACATGGGTGTCAAGTCAGACTTGGAAGGTTTTGTTCCTCCGCAAGGCTCGATTCAAAAGTTCAAAAATGTGTATATTCCTATAGAATAAAACCTTTCAAGTGAAGAGCTATCAACCTGTGTTTGATGACACAGGTTGATAGCATGATTAGGTATTATAAATCAATCATGATAATTCTGAATAGGGAGAGAGACCTAATGATCAGATACACAATCAGGCGATTATTAATGCTTATTCCGATACTTATCGCAGTATCATTGGTTGTTTATTTTATTGTCGACTTGGCACCGGGAGACGTGGTTGACGTTATTGCACCGGACGATGCCTCCCCGGAAGATAAAGAACTGTTGCGTGAAATGATGGGGCTTAACGATCCCTTTATAATACGTTATGCCAGATATATGCAGGGTTTAATGAGGGGAGACCTGGGCAAGTCATACGTGAATAATAGGGATGTGTTTGAAGTGTATTTCTCACGTTTGCCAAATACTCTTCTACTGGCCCTGGCAGGAGCGTTTGTTGCAGTGTTGATTGCGGTTCCTCTTGGCGTTGTATCAGCTATGCACCGAGGCTCGTGGAAAGATGCTATCAGTATGATTTTTGGTTTGCTTGGGTTGTCAATGCCTAACTTCTGGTTGGGATTATTGTTAATCATTTTTTTCTCACTCAAACTTGGACTTTTTCCTTCCTATGGGAGTGAAGGCTGGTCCAGTATTGTTTTACCGGCAATTACAGTAGGAACAGCGCAAGCTGCGCTTGTAATGCGAACGACACGTTCGTCTATGCTGGAAGTTGTTCGTCAGGACTACCTTCGTACCGCACGGGCAAAGGGTGTTCCTGAAAGGACAGTAATATATAAACATGCTCTTAGGAACGCATTGATTCCAATCGTAACTGTTATGGGAACACAATTGGGGGTAGCTCTTGGCGGAGCGGTTTTTACCGAAACAGTGTTTGCTTGGCCGGGGGTGGGGCGTTTAGTTGTAGATGCTATTAACTCGCGAGACATACCTATGGTTACGGGGTGTCTTATTCTGACAACGATGCTTGCAAGTTTTTTAATACTATTAGTCGATATTGCTTATGCCTTCATTGATCCGAGAATAAAAGCACGTTATACAAAGTGAGGGAGAGCCATGCCTATTATTCAGAATGAAACGGATAAAAAAGCTGTTATAAAAAGATATAAAAGACGCAGCATGTGGGCTGAAGTGTGGAGAAATTTTAAGAAAAGTAAAGGTGCCATGACCGGAATTATCATTCTTATTGTAGTGTTGTCGGCATGTACTATTGGGGAGTTCATATATGATTATCATGAAGACATTGTTAAGCAGAGTTTTGACCAAAGGTTACTAAGACCATCATGGAAGCATCCCTTTGGTACTGACCAGTACGGACGTGATATTTTTGCCCGCATTCTTTACGGGGGGAGATATTCATTTTCTGTCGGCGTGGTGGCTGTAATAATATCATTTTCCATTGGCACTACGCTTGGGATAGTGGCTGGTTATTATGGCGGTGTAATTGAAAACATCATAATGAGAATAACAGATGTGTTTGCCTCTATTCCGAGTGTACTGCTGGCCATCGCTATAACCGCAGCATTTGGACAAAGCCTACTAGTACTAATGTTTGCAGTAGGTGTAGTAGGGGTGCCGGCTTTTTGCCGTGTGGCAAGGGCGTCAGTGATGACAGTTGTGGGGCAGGAGTATGTGGAAGCAGCCCATGCAGCCGGGGCAAAAAACTGGCAGGTACTAATCAGACATATTGTTCCTAACTCAATGGCACCCATAATTGTGCAGTGTACCCTGCGAGTGGCTCAAGCTATTATTACAGCATCTGGGCTTAGTTTTCTAGGGCTTGGAGTTCCAACGCCTTCGCCGGAATGGGGAGGTATGTTATCTGATGGGCGTGCATACATCCGTGATTATAGTTATATGACCATGTTTCCCGGTCTTGCAATTATGATTACCGTACTTGCAATAAATCTGATAGGGGATGGTTTACGGGATGCCATGGATCCTAAACTAAAACGCTAGAAGGGATGATAATATTGCCATGAATAGTAAAGGCATGACGGATTTAGTTTTAAAAATAGAAAATCTTGTCGTTCACTATGAAACAGAGGATGGGATTGTAGAAGCTGTTAACGGTATAGATTTACAGTTAGAGCGAAAGCGTGTGCTCGGTTTGGTCGGAGAAACAGGTGCAGGGAAAACCACGACGGCATTAGCAATTCTTAACTTGGTTCCCGATCCTCCCGGGGTAATAAAAAGCGGGAGAATAATAGTAAATGGAAAGGATATTTTAAATCAAGATATAAAGGAACTCGAGAGAATACGTGGTAAGGATGTATCTATGATATTCCAAGACCCCATGACGTCACTTAATCCTGTATTTACAGTAGGGGAGCAAATTGCCGAAAGCATTATGTTGCATGAGGAAGTAAGCAAAAGGGAGGCTTACGAACGTGCGAGAGAGTTGCTCGAACTGGTCGGGATACCGCAGGACAGGGCTGATGAATATCCGCATCAATTTTCTGGTGGAATGAAACAACGCGCGCTTATAGCCATTGCCTTGGCATGCCGTCCTAAACTGCTCATTGCGGACGAGCCAACAACAGCACTGGACGTTACCATCCAGGCGCAGGTGCTTGAGGTTATGGCCGAGATAAAAGAAAAATATGAAACATCAATGATAATGATAACTCATGACTTGGGAATTGTGGCAGAAACCTGCGATATGGTAGCCGTTATGTATGCTGGTAAGATTGTTGAGCAAGGTACTCTTAAAGATGTTTTCAATAATACTAAGCACCCTTATACCGAAGGGCTGTTTAATTGCATTCCCAAGATTAATGACAGAAAAGCTGAACTTATACCGATACCAGGCTTAATGCCCGACCCTACGAATCTTTCCAGGGGTTGTGCTTTTGCGCCGAGGTGTTCATATGTTATGAAGGAATGTCATGAACGTCCGGTAGAATTGAAAAGAATTAACGATACGCATATGGTTGCATGTCATGCATATGACATTCAGGACTTCCATATCAGAAGGAGAGTGGGGAAAAGATAATGGCCGAAAATATGATTGAAGTTAAAAACTTAAAAAAATATTTTAAAACACGACGTGGCATGCTGCAAGCTGTTGACGATGTGAGTTTTTTGGTTCAAAAAGGAAAAACCCTCGGTATCGTTGGAGAGTCAGGTTGTGGGAAGTCAACCACAGGAAGGGTTATTTTGCGGCTTATTGAGCCGACTGTAGGGGAAATTATATTTAATGGTCGGGATATTACGCGGATTAGCAAGAGAGAGCTTAGAAAATTAAGAAAGGATATGCAAATAATATTTCAAGATCCCTATTCTTCGCTTGATCCTCGTAAGACTATCAATCAAATAATAAGCGAACCTATTGAATTGAATAAAATAATAAAAGATAAGAGGGAAAGGGAAAGACGTGTGTTGGAATTAATGGAAATCGTAGGCCTGACAGAAAGGCTAATTAACGCATACCCCCATGAACTGGACGGGGGAAGGCGTCAGCGGGTGGGAATTGCCCGTGCCTTGGCAACGAACCCTAAATTTATCGTATGTGACGAGCCGGTATCGGCTCTAGATGTTTCTATTCAGGCGCAAATATTGAATCTGTTAGGTAAGCTTAAGAAACAGTTTGGGTTAACTTATATATTCATTACACATGACCTTGCTGTTGTTAATCATTTTGCTGATGAAATTGCTGTTATGTATCTGGGGAAAATAGTGGAAAAGTCAGGGGCAGAAGAGTTGTTTGTTAATCCAATTCATCCTTATACAAAAGCTTTACTTTCAGCTATTCCGATACCGGAAGTATCCTCAAGGGATAAAAAAAGAATGATTCTCAAAGGTGAGGTGACTTCCCCTATTAACCTGCCAGATCAGTGTCGTTTTGCAAAGCGTTGTATGTATGCAGATTCAAAATGTTGGGAATCCGGTCCGGAACTTCGAGAAATAACGAAGGGACATTTTGTAGCATGCCATTACGTATAACAGGGGATATACCTTTGATTATCCTGCATGGGAGGTCGGCTAAATGCTGGTGTTGAAAAACG
>JAAYEV010000168.1 GCA_012728565.1 Clostridiales bacterium | reverse complement strand
GACCCCTACGTGGACACAATCCTGGTGCTGGGACGATAGAACTGGGATGGGACAAGGGACGGTTCTTTGTCCCACGGGACAAAGAACCGTCCCTTGTCCCTTTTTTGTCCCTTTATGGCTTAAAGCAGCGATACCAGGAACCGGCACAGGTCGGCGGCGGCCCCGGGTTTTGCCTTCAATGCGGCAATCTCCCTCATGTGGGACAGCCTTACCGGGCTTTCCAGCAGCTGCGACAGCACTCCCTCCAGGTAATCGCCCCTGTTTAGCTGTACAGCCATGCCGCTGTTTATCAGGTACCGGGCGTTCCTCTTTTCCTGGCCGGGGATGGGCGATATTATGACTATCGGCAGCCCCATTGCCATGGCTTCGCTTGCCGTAAGGCCGCCGGGCTTTGTGATAAGAAGGTCGGAAGCGGCCATGAGGCTGGGCACCTCGTCGGTGTATCCCAGTATAATGCTGCGTGCGGTGTTGGACGAAGCGATGGTCTCCAACGACCTCTTAAGCTTTTTGTTGTTCCCGCATACCGCGATAATCTGAATGTCAAGGGAACTGAAAAACAGCCCGGTGAATACCTCTTTCAGTTCACCCATTCCAAGACTGCCCCCCATTAGAAGCAGCGTTGTTTTGTCGGTAAGGCCCAGCGAGCGGCGGATTTCCTTCCCGTCATAATGGGCGCCAAACCTCTCGTCAATGGGTATGCCCAGCGGGTAAATGCTGTCCTCCGGCACGCCCTTCCACTTCATCTCATAAACCAGGTCTCGGTCGTGCACTATATAGTAGTCCACCCCGTCCCTTATCCAGAAGCTGTGGGGCGAAAAATCCGTGAGCAAAGAAATGATATGTGAATCGAGCTTCTTTTTCTTTTTGAGGTAACACACCACCTCCAGCGGAAAGGGGTGGGTGCACAGTATTATCTTAGGTTTTTTCTTTGAAATAAGGGCTTCCATCCTTAGGGCAAGCAGGCGGTTTATTGTAAGGCTTATATCCGAGATACCCTCTTCCTTCTCCGCCATGTCGTACAGCTTGCCGTATAGTGTGGGACTGGTCTTGAGGGTGCCTATGTATCCCCCGATGACCACCTTGTCCACCACCGGGTTTACATATTTGAACCAGTCTACTATTTCAACGTTTACATTCTCGTAATGCCGTTCCATATAGTCCCTGACAGCCTGGGCGGCCCTCATATGTCCCCCGCCGGCTGCAATGGAAAGTATCAAAACGTCCATCAAAAGCCCCCCAAACCGGATTTGTCCAAACAAGGCATCGTTATTTACTCTTTGCAAAAGTACCGTTTTGCATTCCAATACCATAATAACAGATGAACCGGCAAATGCACAGGCATAATTGAATAATGCTTTGCCAAACTACAGAAAATAACCCCGAGGTTAATTATGAAAGGAGGAACCATATTGAAAAAGGCGGTACTGGTATTGATGATGGTGCTTATATTGGCCTTTGCATTCAATATAGTATACCCGCTGCATTTCCGGCGGTCGGTGGAAACCGCAACCCTGTACTGGGGCTCCACCGGCGAAGAGGTCCGCGAGGTACAGCGGCGGCTTAAAAACTGGGGCTATTATGACGGCGCCGTTGACGGCATATACGGCCCCAAGACCTTCCAGGCGGTCAAGAACTTCCAGGCAAAACACGGGATTTCCACAACCGGTACGGTGGGGCCGCAGACAAGGGCTGCCCTGGGCCTGCCCGAGAAAGCGGCGGATGCTTATACCCCCACCCGGGGCGTTTCCAGCGGGGACAACGTGTACCTTATGGCCCAGGCCATATACGGTGAAGCCAGGGGCGAGCCCTACATAGGACAGGTGGCGGTGGGCGCGGTGATAATGAACAGGATAAATCACCCTTCCTTTCCCAACACCATTGCAGGGGTGATATTCCAGCCCGGCGCCTTTACCGCCGTAACGGACGGGCAGATGTTCATGCAGCCGAATGAAACCGCGCTGAAGGCGGCCAGGGACGCCCTGAACGGGTGGGACCCCACCGGCGGAGCCATATACTATTACAACCCGGCAAAGACCACCAACCGGTGGATTTATTCAAGGCCGGTGGTGAAGGTGATAGGAAAGCATTACTTTGCCAAGTAAACCATAAGAAAGGAAGTGAAAGGATTTGGACAGGCAGAGGGCAGTAACGTTTGTGCTGCTGCTGGCGCTGGTTGCCGTGGCAGTTTGGGGGTACGACCAATACCGGCAGAAGAACGATTACAATGTATTTTTGCAGAACCAGTATCACAGGATGTTTTACGAGCTTATTGACCACGTGGAAACCATCGAGGCGGACCTTGCAAAGGCCATGGTTGCGGATTCGCCGCAGCAGAACCTGGTTTTATATTCGGATGTATGGAGACAGGCCTTTTCCGCCCAGGAAAAACTAAACCAACTCCCCATATCCCACCTGACCCTAAGCAATACCTCCAAGTTCCTGACCCAGGTCGGGGACTACGGTTTCAGCCTTACCAGGAAGAATGCCGACGGCACCCCCGTATCGGCGGATGACTGGTCCAACCTGGCGGAGCTTCACAACTATGCCGGGTACCTGGCGGTGGAACTGCAGAAGCTGAGAAGTTCAATACAGGAAAAAAACATCAGCCTTGGAGACCTTACCCGGGAGGGGAGTTACATCTTCGCCCGGGCCTCCGACAACCTACCCAACCGGGAATTCACAAGGATAGAGCAGGAAATGGTGGACTACCCCACGCTGATATACGACGGGCCCTTTTCGGAGCATATACAGGATATAAAGCCCAAGGGCCTTGTCGGGGATAACATTGACTACCAAAGGGCGGAACAGGTGGCAAGGGACTTCCTCAAGGGCGTGAATATTCAAAGCATTAAAAAAATCAGCAACGGAAACGGGGACATAAAGACTTACGGCTTAGAAGTGCTGGCCGAAGGCGGCAACAGGATATATATAGACATAAGCCGTAAGGGGGGCCACGTGGTGTGGATGCTGAACCAGCGGGACGTGGACAGCGTGAACATATCCCCCACCCGGGCGGTGGAACTGGCCAAAAAGTTCCTTGAGCAAAACGGGTACAAGAACATGGTGTCCACCTACTCCATGAGGTACGACAACGTATCGGTGATAAACTTCGCCTACTCCGAAAAGGACGTGGTGATTTACACCGACCTTATAAAGGTAAAGGTTGCCCTTGACAACGGTGAGATAGTGGGCTACGAGGCGGAAGGCTACCTTAAGGCCCATCACCGCCGGAACCTGCCCGAACCGAAGCTTACCGCCGACCAGGCTGAAGAAAGGATAAGCATGCGGCTTGAGATTGGCCGGGAACCCCGTCTTGCGCTGATACCGCTTGAAAACAAGGACGAAGTGCTGTGCTACGAGTTCCAGGGCACCTTCGGCGGGGACGATTTCCTGGTGTATATTAATGCGCTTACCGGTAAGGAGGAAAGAATCCTTAAGCTTTTGCGAAGCGAAAACGGGACCCTCACCATTTAGACTGGAATTTTATTAAAAAAATTCCAATGGCTCGCGGGCAATTAATTAACACTTATAAAACCCGCGGTTTTCGCAAAAAATAATACTGCAAAATTTCAAAGGCCGGCAGTACTTTTTGAGCCGGCCTTTGAAATAAAGCGAGGGAGGTTATAAAATGGCTCGAAGGGGTATAATGTCCGAAAACCTGAAGGAGGAAATAGCCAGGGAACTGGGAGTGTACAACACCGTTAAGAGCGAAGGCTGGGGTTCCGTAACTTCAAGGGATTGCGGCAACATCGTAACCAAGGCCATTGAAATAGCCGAAAGAAGCATAGGAAGGTAACCGACGCAAAAACCGGGGGAAAAGTCCCCTGGTTTTTTTTGGCTTAAAAACTCCCAAAGGGGCAATAATACATAAATAGGACTTATGTCCCATGTTTTGCAATGTTGAATAATAAATGAAATAGGGGTAGAATATGAATATTAAAGGAAAGAGATTATTGGTTAAGGAGTGGCATATTTTTGAATAGAAAATTAAGGGTTGCTGTTGTATTTGGGGGGCAGTCGGGCGAGCATGAGGTATCGCTTATGTCGAGCACGTCAATTATAAACGCCCTTGACAAGGGGAAATACGAAATAATTATGATAGGCATAACCCGGCAGGGGGCGTGGAAGCACTACGACGGCCCGGTTGAGAAGGTCATAACCGGGGAATGGGAAAAAAACGCCAAAAACTTGGATGAAAGCAGGTACAGTTTCCTGGCCACGGGAGACAAAGCCCCCGGCGAGAACATAGACGTTGTGTTCCCGGTACTTCACGGGCCCATGGGTGAGGACGGCACCATACAGGGACTGTTCGAGCTGGCCGGCCTTGCCTATGTGGGCTGCGGGGTTCTCGCCTCGGCGCTGGGGATGGATAAAGCCTACTCAAAGCTGCTGTTTGAAAGGGCGGGTCTTAGGCAGGCGGATTATTCCGTGTTCATGAAACCAACCCTTGAAGAGGATATGGCCGGTGTTATTGCATCCATAGAGAAAAAATTCAAGTACCCGGTATTTGTAAAGCCTGCCAACCTTGGCTCCAGCGTAGGCGTTACAAAGGCCCACGACAGGGCGAAACTGGAGCAGGCGCTGGTCCTTGCGGCCCGTTACGACAGGAAGATTATAGTGGAGGAGTTCATAGACGGGCACGAGGTGGAGTGCTCGGTGCTGGGGAACGACAATCCCAAGGCGTCGGTGGTGGGGCAAATCCTGCCCTCCAACGAGTTTTACGACTATGAAGCCAAGTACTTTGACGGCGGTAAGAGCGGCCTTGTAATCCCCGCCAATATATCGCCAAGGGCCACCGCCAGGGTAAAACAGATGTCTGTAGAGGCCTTCAAGGCCATAGGAGGCAGCGGCCTGGCCAGGGTGGACTTTTTCGTGGACAAAAAGACCGACGAGGTGTACATAAACGAGATAAACACGATGCCCGGCTTTACAAAGATAAGCATGTATCCCAAGCTGTGGGATGCGGCGGGCCTGCCCTACCCGCAGCTTTTGGATACGCTGATAGAACTGGCCCTTGAACGGCACGGCTGGAAAGTAAACACCGCCCTTGTATAACACAAGGGGATGGCGGCAGATAACCGTACAAGGGGGCGGTTTTTGCGTGTTTCCGTGTGCTGCCCGTGCGCCCGAACTTTGCTGCCGGGTGCGGGGCCGTTTTCACGCCATCGGTGATTTAATTCCACAGGTCTGGTCCCCTTGGCTGCCTAATCCTATGAAGGGGGATAATAATGGGAGAATTACTAAAGAGGATAGAGGGAAATACATACTATATAGAAGGGCCCGTCAACACCGGGGTATACGTTTATGGTAATAACCGCTGCATGGTGGTGGATACCGGCAGCAGCGAGGACTGGGGCAGGAAAATATACAAGGCCCTGGAGGCGGAGGGCCTTAGGTTAAACCTTATAATCAACACCCATTCCCATGCGGACCATTTCGGCGGGAACAACCTGCTGGTAAAAAGGACCGGCGCGGAGGTTGCGGCCACCGCCATAGAAGCGGCCATAATTTCAAGCCCCTACCTGGAGCCCTTTTACCTGTACTCGGCGCACCCGCCAAAGTTTTTGCAAAACAAATTTCTCATGGGAAAAGAAAGCCCCGTGGACAGGATAATAGCCCCGGGCAAGCTGGAGCTGGAGGGTGCAGAAGTTGACATAGTGGACCTTAAGGGCCACAGCCCCGGCCAGATAGGGGTGGGCACCCCCGACGGGGTACTGATGACGGGGGACGCCTGCTTTTCCGCCCAAATCGCGCAGAAGTACAAACTGCTGTATTTCACCAACATTGGAGATACGCTGGATACGCTGAAAAATATCAAGGAAACCGATTATTCATACTACCTTCCCTGCCACGGCGACCTGGAAACCGATATAAGAGCCGTGGTGGACGTAAACTTAAATGCCATAAACGAGGTAATGGGCATTATCCGGTGGGAACTTCTAAGGCCCATGACAAGGGAGGAACTGGGCAGCGCCGTGAGCGAAAGGCTGGACATTCAGCTTAACCGCACCCAGTATTACCTGAACCAGTCCTGCCTGGCCGCATACCTTTCCTACATGACCGACCTGGGCATGGTAAAAGGCCGGATAGAAGGCCGCAGGATGGTGTGGGAAGCGGTCTGATACGGGGGTTTTATGGAGTTTTATAAGGGTATATTTGGCTTGATTAACAGGGAACTAATATATATAATATACTTGTTCCTACTGTAAAGACATACTCCAAACTGTTGGGAGGTAACACATGATGAACATGGTTCAAAAGATAACGGAACAAATAAGGGAGATTGTCGGCGAATCCGTTAAGGGTTGCATAGATAAAGGCATACTCAACATTGAAAACATCCCTGAGATACAGGTTGAGATACCGAGAGAAAGGGAGCACGGGGACTTTTCAACAAACATCGCCATGGTTTTGGCAAAGCAGGCCAAGAAAAGCCCCGTTGCGGTTGCCAGGGACATAGTGGAGAACGCCGACTACGAGGGCACCTATGTTGACAGCATGGAAATAGCCGGGCCGGGTTTTATCAATTTCCGGCTGAATAACCTCTGGCTGTATAAAACGGTGGAGATAATACATAACGAAAATGAAGACTACGGCCGGGTAAACATCGGCCAGGGCAAAAAAGTAATGGTGGAGTTTGTAAGCGCAAACCCCACCGGGCCCATGCACATGGGCAACGCCCGCGGCGCCGCGCTGGGGGATTCGCTGGCCGCGGTGCTGGATGCCGCCGGGTACGACGTAACCCGGGAGTTTTACATTAACGACGCCGGCAACCAGGTGGAGAAGTTCGGGAAGTCCCTGGAAGCAAGGTACCTGCAGCTTTTCGGCCTGGACGCCGAGGT
>JAAYEV010000167.1 GCA_012728565.1 Clostridiales bacterium | reverse complement strand
TGCGGCCGCCCCGATGTAGGCAAGGACCCTTGGCAGCGTGTTCTGCGCAGGTACTCTTTCGAACAGTGTTTTTATGCATAGGGATACCGGGATTCCCAAAGCCAGTATCATTGCAGTCCTCTGCAGCGTTTCCAGCGTTTCATTTGAAAGCTCGGAGTGCATATGGTTTACATATATCAAAACCGATACCACAGAAGCCGCCAGGGCTATTGTCCCGGGAAAACGTTTCAGGCTGGATGATAGTTTGGTCATCAGCGTCTTTAACAGTGCGGCAATTCTTCCTTTCATAACCTTAAATCCTCCTATGGAAGCAAGGGAGCCGATCCTTTACTTCCTCTTATTTTTTGAACCCATATGTACAAAAAGGTAAAAATAAGTGCCGCCGTAAACCGGCTTGTAAACAGTATAAGCCCGTTGGCTCCCATGCTGGTGAATACAACTGTCTCCTCAATAACGCCATGGCATATACCAATAAAAAGAAATAAGGTATTTATCTGGGTTTTGGTCATTTTTGCCTCTTCCTGTATTTGCATTATTACTCCCGAGCCGAAAACTATACCGGTAAAAAACCCGACAATTAGTCCTATGGCGGATTCGCCCGGCAGGCCGAAAAACCTGGTAACGCCCTGGGAATGGGAGGCTATTTTTTCCAGCCAGCCAATATCCTTCAGGCATTCTATTAGGATTAGCAGCGGTACAACAATCAGGGTTATTTTTAATATGATGGAATAACTGGAGCTAAAGGTTTCCATAAGCACTTTTGACCAATCCATAATCAGACCCCCGGTAAAATCAAATTTAGTACAAGACCGGTAAACAGCGCGGCAATAAACCGGACTGCTGCATTTAACAACGCATTGGCACCGCTCTTAGCAATTACGGCGCCTTCAAGCATCACCACGTGAAAGATGCATAGGACGGTGCTCATGATGGTAGCCTGTTTTGCTGTAAAGTCCAGCACTGCCATTGTGGCAATCCCGCTGCAAATCGTGACCTGACCGAAAAGGAATACCAGGGCACTTTCCCCCGGCAGCCCTAGGAAGGCCATAACGGGGGCAAAAAAATCCGCTATTTTGTACAGCAGCCCGGAATGCTCCAACACCTTCATAATAAAAATAGAAGGTATAATGAATTTTAGAAGGCTTACTACTATTTTTACTGCTTTGTTTCCCCCACGTACAATGGTTTGCTTGGTGACCATTTCAGGTCTCCTCCTTCGGATATCTGTGTAAACAGCACGAATGATATCCTTAATACTTCGACGCGGCTGTTCGGTCTCCTGCTTCGGGCCGAAGGATGTTCAAAACTGCTGCTGCAAGGTTTCCCCCGGATTCAATATTATTACACCCCGGGGAGGGACCATACATGTCAACCTGGGCATGGGCGACGGGTATGTCCGGATAAGCGTAAAGGACACCGGCATAGGTATCCCGGAAGAAAAGGTTGGCTTGATTTTTGAGAGGTTCAGCCAGGTGGACAACCTGTTGACCAGGGAAAAGAGGGAAGCGGAATAGGGCTTACGCTGGTTAAAATACTTGCCGAGATGCATGGGGGGAGGGTGTACGTGCACAGCCAATACAAAAAAGGCAGCGAGTTTGTAGTGGAACTTCCAAAAAACCCGAATGTTGCATCCTGCCATGTACCCCAACGGGAAGCAATCCAATCCGGTGAAGATATAATTCAAAGGATAAAGCTGGAATTTTCGGACATTTATTTTTAATTATTGTTCTATATGGTTTTAAGGGTATATTACTATATATAGTGTGAGGGCCACATTTTACAGGAGGACTACGAAAATATTTGGCGAATTCTTACCAGCAATACAACTAAAGAGGCGAAACAAACGATGATAGGTTTTAAAAGGATTGGACTGGAAGACAAGGTATGGATGGATGAGCTGATTGCCGCAGCAGATAAGGCAAGCTGCAGCCAGAACTTTACCAACCTTTTTATATGGGCGGACACCTATAACCATCTGGTTGCAAGAATGAACGATTACCTGGTTGTTAAGGGCGGCCTTGGCGATGTAAAAAGATATCTTTTCCCTACCGGCTGCGGTGATATCCGGCCGGTAATAGCGGCTATGATTCAGGACGCATTGGCCTGCGGGCATGAGTTTGTTATGGTGGGCCTTTTGCCGGAAGATGCAGCCCTCCTTGAAAAGTTGTATAAGGGCAGCTTTGAGTTTAAAAAGTGGAGGGACGGGTTTGACTACGTTTACCTTTTGGAAAAGCTGGTACTGCTGCCGGGCAGAAAACTTCATGCGAAACGAAACCATATCAACTTTTTCATTGAAAACAACGACTGGACCTTTGAGCCGATAACCCGGGAAAACCTGGGCGAATGCAGGAAGATGAATGAAGAGTGGTATAGAGAAAAGGGGCAGTCCTGTAATGCCGGGCTGGCAAACGAGCGGCGGGCCGTAGACAAGTGTTTTGAGAATTACTCCGAGTTGGGCCTGGAGGGCGGGCTGCTACGGGCATCCGGCAGAATCGTCGCCTATACCATAGGGGAACCGTTAAATTCCGACACCTATGTAATACACGTAGAAAAGGCATTCAGCAGCATTCGGGGTGCCTATCAGATGATAAACCGGGAATTTGCTTCCTATATAAGAGACAATCACCCGCATATAATTTATGTAAACCGGGAGGACGATACGGGAGATAAGGGTCTGAGAAGGGCCAAGCTGTCATATTACCCGGACAGGATGATTGAGAAATATACCGCGAGATACAAAAGGAGCAGTCTGAAATAATGACACCTAACGGGATAGAAATCAGGCCGGCGGGAAAGGGCGATGTAGACCGCCAAAAAAAGATATGGAAGCTCTGCTTTGGAGATGACGATGCCTATATAGACTTCTTTTTTACAAGCAGATACAGGGAGGATAAAACCCTCCTTATGCTCCTTAATGGAGAAATAGTATCCATGCTGACCATAATTCCGGTGGAGGTGGTGACGGCCGACGGGCGAACCTTTCCTTCCGCCATGCTGTATGCCGTTGCGACCCATCCCGAATACAGGGGAAGGGGTTTTGCTTCCCGGTTAATGGATTTTTGTGACAGGCATCTTAAGCAAAACCTCATGGAAATGTCGGTGATTGTCCCGGCGGAGGAAAGGCTTTTTGATTTTTACGCAAGACGAGGATATAAAAAAGGTTTTTATATACGGGAGATTTCCATTGACGCCGGTTCCATAAAAAAATTAACAGGGGGCACAGCATTCCGGCCCTTTATGATGCCCGCCTCTGCGCAAGAATACAATATAAGGCGAAACAGTCAGCTTAAAGGGGGCCTTTATGTTGCCTACCGGGATGAGGATATAGCATACCAGAAAAAGCTGTCGGTGCTGACAGGGGCGGATATCTATGCAATAGATATAGAAGGAATATACGGCTGCGCCGCCGTGGAAAGGATAGACCATGACAGGGTGTTAATAAAGGAACTTCTGGTGCCGGAACACCTTGTACCTCAATGCCTGGGGCAAATAGCGAAGCGGCTGCCCGCCGCGGAGTATGTCCTGAGGCTTCCTGCATACCGGGGCGCGGGCTTGGGTGGCATTGTTCGCCCCTTCGGGATGGTAAAGTCATACCGGCACCCGGAAAACGGTACAGTCACTGACAGGTACGGCTATTTGGGCATCGCCTTTGATTAAGGGGAGGCGGAGGCTTTGGCTGCGCCGCCGGAAGGAGCGGACATTTTTCGTGCCGAATGGCACCAAGGGTATATAGCGGGAGACTGCTTTATTGAGATATGCAATAGGGCTGTCTCCCATTTTTTTCATGTAACATTTTGTGCATTGGGGGCGTTAATAACTAATGAAAGCAAATCCGGCCGGAAAAGAAGGGGAAAAGGGTTATGACCGGGAGTAAAGAGTCTAAGGCCTATAAGCAGGATGATAAAAAGTTCATAGAGGAGATTTGCAGCCAAACGTGGGAAAAGCTGTATCGCTATGTATATTTCAGGGTTCAAAACCGGCAAGAGGCCGAAGACATAACCCAGGAAGCCTATGCAAAAGTCCTTTGCCGATGGGGACAAAAAGCCTCCCGGCCGGACCACCCTATGGAATACCTGAAAGCCACGGCCCTTAATGTAATACGGGACCGGTGGCGCAAAACCAAGCGCAAGGGGGCTGAAATAAACTTGGAGGCAGTGAACCCGCTGGAAACCGCAGTGGAAAGCCCGGCGGAGGCCGCTACACTGCGGGTAATGATAGAGGATGCGCTGAAAAAGCTTAGCGAGGACCAGCGCAGGGTTATAGAGTTGAGGATTATTAAGGGGTTTTCGGTGTCCCGGACGGCCGGAATGATGAATAAGAAGGAAACCACCGTCCGCGTGATACAGTACCGGGCACTGCAGGCCCTGGCAGACATATTGGAAACGAAGGACTTGGTAAAGGAGAGGCGAGATAATGGATGACAATGTTCGCAAATTATCCGAGTACATCGATAAGCTGAATGCGGAGCAGCGGCCGGACCAGCATGAGTCGCCGGAGGATTCGCCGGAGCTTGAAAGGCTCTACCACGCAGTACGACTTGTTAAGAGTCTTAAGGACCCTGCCCTGCCCGGGAAGGATTACCCGGAAAGGTTGGCCGCCGTCGTAAGGAACAGGCAGCGTCAAAAATCAAGGAAAAGGTTCTGGCAGAGGGGTATGGCAGCCGCAGCCGCGGTGCTGGTAATAGCGGTAATGATAAGCACCATGCTGCCCTTTGGGAAGGCGGATATTGTGCACGCGATGGAACAGGCCTACCGGGAAGTAGAGGCTTACCATGGTGTCCTTGAAATTGTAAGCACCAGCGCTGAAGGAAGCAGAAGCCTGCGCTCAAAGTTGGAGGTATGGGCGGATAAAGAAGGACATTATTATATAAAGGGGCTGGAGGGCTGGCAGGAAGGCGTCATTACGGCAAACAACGGCATGAAAAAGTGGCAGGTACGACCGGAAAGCAAGGAAATATATGTATTCCCGGCCTTTCCCGACCCGTACAGTTTTATTCTCGAACTGGGCAGTGAGATAGAACAGGCAAAAGATGCACTTTCCACCAGGGTAGTAGGAGAGGATACCATCGCCGGAAGGGAAACGGATGTCTTGGAGGTAACCCCCAAGGGCGGAGCTCCCTACCGGATATGGGTGGACAAGGAAACAAGGCTGCCGCTGCAAAAACAGACCGCAATGCAAAATGCGCTGCAGTCTACAGTTACCTATACAGCGATTGAATTTAGCCCAAAAATACCCGGTGAACTGCTTGTACTGGATGTGCCCGATGGGTACAGCGAAATTGACAAAAATCCTGAACAGTATGTTAACAATTTGGAAGAGGCTGCCGGGGCCGTTGGGTTTATGCCCATAGTACCCGGTGGGGTACCGGAAGGCTTTGACATTGACGGGATAGCCATAGTGCCCGGCACCGGCCTGGTTAAACTGTATTACACCGCGCAGGATAAGGATACAAGGATTGTGACGGTCCAGGGCAAAGCCGCCGGGGAATTTGAACGGGCCTCGAATGCAGTCTTTGCAAAGGTGAACGGCAGCCCCGCCGAAGTCCAGTCACCGGTCCAGGATGGGCGGGGGATATTGGAAGGCGGACAGTACGACGGTATGGCCGGTATAAGGTCTGTGCGCTGGAGACAGGACGGATACGAGTATGCCGTTGTAGGAAACGCCTCGCTGGATATGCTGGCACAATTTGCGACAGCTTTGGCCGGCGGACCGGTGGAAATGCCGGAACCTGGTGAAGGGCTTACCGGTAAACCTCAGGTGGAAGTGCCGGTGAACATGGAAGTGGAACAAAACGAGCAGAAAAGCGTGGATGCGGGGCATTCGCCCTGGAGGCTCGATCCCGCCTATGTGGCCCAGGTATTTGTAAGCCTTGAGATGTCTCCCGGGGGCATCACCGGGGATTACCCCATCCAGTATGAAGAACTGGAGGTTGTTGAAAACAATGGTGTCGAGGCGGTGGTAAGAGTGGGCGGCGATAAAACCCCGATAGGAAAAGTGTACCTTGAACGGCTGGTAAGGCAGGATTCCACCGGCATATGGACGGTGGTGGGATACGACCCGGCGGAATAGGCAGGGCAGCTTTGGAAAATGCAGAATTTGTCCTAACCGATGGAGTTGAAAGTTACAGGCGGGAAATGTTCCGAAACCTGCAGTAGGCACATATTGAAATCACACTAAAAAAACTGCACCCGACATATCAAGGGTGTAGTTTTTTTAGCAATATAAATAAAGTATATGGCAATTTTACAAAAGTATTTTTCAGTTACCCATGTTATTATAAAATGTGAAGCAATTATTACGTATGGCTGGATTTACAGTACTGTGTCACGACGGGGCACCCTTGGGAAAGTGCTTAACACAGGCGGATATTGGCACAGCATTGAGAGAAACAGCGGTTTTTAAATTTAGGAAAGGGGGAGCAATATGCGCAAAGCGCATGAGGTGGAATTCAAAGTATTCGGCGATGACATGCAGTTTGTGGAGATTATGCTGGACCCCGGGGAGACTATAGTGGCGGAGGCCGGTGCCATGATGTACATGGACAAGGCCATAGAGATGGAGACCATATTTGGCGACGGCTCCGGAAAAGAAGGAAAGGCCCTGATGGGTAAACTTATGTCTGCCGGAAAACGCGTTTTAACCGGTGAGAGCCTGTTTATGACAGCCTTCACCAACAGGGGCAGCGGCAAAAAATGCGTGGCCTTCGCGGCGCCCTATCCCGGCAAGGTAATACCCTTCGACCTGGGGGATTACGGCGGAACGCTGATATGTCAGAAAGACGCGTTCCTTTGTGCGGCCAAGGGCATCTCGGTGGGCATAGCCTTTCAGAAGAAGATAGGTGTCGGATTGTTCGGCGGAGAGGGTTTTATAATGCAAAAGCTTGAGGGTGACGGCCTTGCATTCATGCACGCAGGCGGTACCATAACCAAAAAAGACCTGCAGGCAGGCGAAACCATAAAGCTTGACACCGGCTGCTTGGTTGCCATGGACAGCAAGGTGGACTATGATATCCAGTTCGCCACCGGCATAAAGAACGCCCTGTTTGGCGGCGAGGGCCTTGCCCTTGCGACACTGACCGGACCCGGGACCGTATGGCTGCAGTCACTGCCCTTCTCACGGCTTGCCGATAGGATTTACGCCGCAAGTAAGGCGGGTGGAGGCAAGGGCAAGGGCGAAGGCAGTATAATGGGCAATATAGGCATAGGCAGCTTCTTCGGAAATGACTAGGCAAATAAAAAAACACCCTCATGAAGGACACCCTCATGAAGGGTGTTTTTTGCTTGTAAAATATTATTGGGAAAATGCTTTAATTATTGGTATACTATTTACTGGTGAAGAATTATACCGCCTTTGGCGGGCAGTTGCCGAGAAGACGGTGGCTTACTTTAAAGGGAGGGTAAAGGATGGCAAGGACTGTGGGAACGACTGTAAGGGGTATTAGGACTCCTATCATAAATAAAGGGGATGACCCGGTAAAAATCGTGGTGGATTCGGTCATCGCGTCCATGGCTTCCGAGAAGTTCGACTTAAGGGACAGGGACGTTATTGGTATAACCGAATCCTTCGTGGCTAGAGCCCAGGGCAACTATGCGACGCTGGAGGATATAACCCGTGATGTAAGGAGTAAATTCTCCGGCGAGATAGCGGTCGTTTTCCCGATACTAAGCAGGAACAGGTTCTCGCTGGTGCTCAAGGGTATAGCCATGGGGGTCCCTAAGGTATACTTGTTTCTTAAGTATCCATCGGACGAGATGGGAAACCCGCTTATGGACATTGAAAAGATGTATGAAGCGGGCATAAACCCCTATACCGATGTGCTGGACGAGCAGCGGTACAGGGAGCTGTTCGGAGAGAATGTGCCCCATCCCTTCACCGGTATAGACTATGTCAGCTATTACAAAGAGGTTGCCCAAAACGGCAATATAGAAATAATCCTGGCAAACAACCCCACGGCAGCCCTGGACTACGCCGAGGAAATACTAACGGCGGACGTTCATACAAGGCACAGGACAAAGCGGATACTTAAGGCGGCCGGTGCTAAAAAAGTATACGGCCTGGACGACCTGCTGACAAAACCGGTAAACGGGAGCGGCTACAATCCGGAATTCGGGCTGCTGGGGTCCAATAAAGCCACCGAAACAAGTGTTAAACTTTTCCCACGGGACTGCAAAAAAGTAGTGGACCAGGTGCAGAAAGCGATACTGGAGCGAACCGGAAAGCATGTTGAAGTATTGATATACGGCGACGGTGCCTTCAAGGACCCCCGCTGCAAAATATGGGAACTGGCCGATCCTGTAGTGTCCCCGGGGTATACCGACGGGCTTAGGGGTACTCCCAGCGAGATTAAAATTAAGTATATAGCCGACAACGACCTTGAAGGATTGGATGGCAGCAAAAAGGAGGAGGCAATAAAGGAAAGGATAAAGCAAAAAGGGAAACAGCTGGTGGGCAGGGATGAGGCTCTTGGCACAACTCCAAGGCAGCTCACCGACCTTTTGGGCAGCCTTTGC
>JAAYEV010000018.1 GCA_012728565.1 Clostridiales bacterium | reverse complement strand
CATTGAGCTTTACGGAAAAATCCGTCTGTTTTTCCTTCCTGTCACTGCATTCTTTACTGCAGGCGCTGCAGTTTTGATCGCATTTCTCGCTCATGGTTTCTCTCCTTTTGTTGTATAGGTTTTATAATCTTCTACCGTGCCTGTGCCTGTAGCACCTTGTACACCCGTAAAGCTGCGGGTCCTGGTCGCACAGCTTGTAGTCCCCGCCCTCGATCCTAAGAAGCTTTCCCTGTACCAAAGTTTCGGAAAGCTTCTTTCTTGCATCGTTATAGATGCGCTGGACGGTTGTGCGGGCTACGTTCATTTTCTCGGCGCATTCCTCCTGTGTCATTCCTTCCCAGTCAATAAGGCGAATGGTTTCGTATTCATCCACCGTCATTATCACCGGGTTTGTTTCATAGTTCCGCTTGTTCAGCGGCCCAAAAAGGCTGACCTGGGGCAGGCCGCAAACCTTTCTCCATTTCCTGGGCCTCGGCAATTCTTATACACCTCCCGCATCGGCATTATTAGTATAAGGGGGATTTGCCCCCCTTATACTAATCGTTATCCGAAAGGCCGTCCAACTGCTTGTTTATCATATCAAGCCTGTCTTGGAGAAATGCTTTCTGCTGCTCAAGGAGTTCTTTCTGCGTTTTTGCGTCGACAGGATATGCCATTCTTCTTCTAAAACCCCGGCCTCGTCCCAGCCCAAGTCCCAAGCCTAGACCCAGTCCCAGCCCTAGCCTGGATACATTTGCCATGTTACAAAACCCAAGGCCTCTTCCCGTCATTGGTCCAAATCCCATCGGGCCGGTTCCGTCTCTTCTCGGCATTTTGACAGCCTCCTTTCGTTATTGGCATATGTTAATTATACTTTTATTATACCCCATTATTGACATATGTCAATAACAATTTTTGTGGAAGCAGGAAATGGCTTTTTTACTTCCATACTTCCACATCTTCCAGCGTGTCATCGTGGGTGAAAGCTAAATACCTGTTCCGAGTAAGGATTTTCGGGGTTTGTTCTATTAATGCATTGTATATTTTTGTGATGAAAGTATGAAATTTTGCGGTATAAAGCCTGCGAAGTGCAATTTTATGTTATATTAATCTAAAGATTAACTTGGAAGGTGAAGCCGGTGGCAAAAGTAAGGGTCCTTGTAGTGGACGACGAGCCGGGAATAAGGGAGATTATAAAGGAGTATTTTGAACCGGAGGGGTTTATTGTAGACCAAGCGGCCGATGGTGTCGAGGCATTGGAACTCTTTAAAAAGAGCAGGTATTCGCTGGTGATTTTGGATATTATGATGCCAAAGGCAGACGGGTGGACGGTGTGTAGGGAGATACGCAGGACCTCCCAGGTACCGGTTATAATGCTTTCGGCCAGGGGGGAGGAATATGATAAACTTTTCGGCTTTGAGCTGGGCGTGGACGATTACATGGTAAAGCCCTTCAGCCCCAGGGAGCTCCTGGCAAGAAGCAAAGCGGTAATCCGGCGCAGCCAAAGCGTAGGCGGCAGAAAGGCAGGGGCAAACAAGGCCGAATTCAAGGGTCTGCATATCAACTTTGATTCAAGGAATGTAACGGTTAACGGCAAACAGGTTATGCTTACGCCCAAGGAATACGAGTTTCTGAGTTTCTTTGCACAAAACCCCGGCAGGGTCTTTTCCCGGCAGCAGCTTCTTAACGAGGTTTGGGGCTATGACTTTTACGGTGACCTGAGGACGGTGGACACCCATATAAAAATGCTCCGTGAAAGCCTGGGGGAATACAGGGGGTTCATAGTAACCGTATGGGGCACAGGCTATAAATTCGAGACGGGGGATGCGAAATGAAGAGCGTAGCCCATAAGCTGTGGGCTGGCATGATGCTGCTTGTAGTCATTGTGCTGGCACTGCTGTGGTCCTTCCAGATAATTTTTTTGGAGGACTTTTACACGCGGCAGAGGGTGGGGGAAGTAAGGAACAGGGCCAGGGCCCTTGTGCAGGATATTTACACACTGGACAGTGAAGAGCTGCAGGACGCCCTGGAGGGCTTCGTATACGACTACAACTGCAGCATAGAGCTTTTGGACCGGGAGGGCCGTACTTTGTACAGCATCGGGCCGGGTATGCAGATGCCCATGATGGCTCACCACTACCGGAGGGGCGGCCTGCTTGAAGAGATTATGTCCGGGCAGGATGTTACCGTGACCGCCACCCATCCCCGGTTTGGCAGCAGCTTCATGGTAATAGGGATACCAATAAGCCAAGAGGGAGAGGTAATCGGGGCACTAATAATAAACATGCCCCTTGCGCCGGTGCAGGATACCGCGGCGATACTTAAAAAACAGCTTGTCTATATTATGGCGGCACTACTGGCCGCTGCCCTTGGGATATCCTTTCTGCTGTCCAGGTCCTTTACAAAACCCATTCTGGAAATTATCAGCGCCACCAAAAGGATGGCTTCGGGTGACTTCGGGGTGAAGCTGAAGGTAAGGTCCTCCGACGAGATTGGTGTTCTGTCCGGTGCAATAAACCACCTTGGAGAGGAGCTTTCCAAGACCGAGAAGCTGAGAAGAGACCTTATAGCCAACGTGTCTCACGAGCTCCGCACCCCCCTAAGCCTTATAAGGGGATACGCCGAAACCATAAGGGATATAACCGGCGGGGAAAAGGACAAGCGGGACAGGCAGCTTGGCGTGATAATCGAAGAAGCCGAAAGATTGGGCCGTATCGTGGATGATATCCTTGACCTTTCGAGGATGCAGTCGGGCAGCATTGCCCTTGATACAGCGCCCTTTGATCTGGGTAAAGTCCTAAGGGAAGTGACAAAAAAGTTTGACATACTAAGCGGAAAGATGGGGATAAAAGTAGCCTGTGACAGTGATGAAGGCCTGATGGTGCGGGCGGATGAGGCAAGGATTGAGCAGGTTCTTTTTAACCTGATTAACAACGCCTTTAACTACAGCAAGCCGTCGGGTGCAATAACGGTAAGTGCCAGGCGTAAAGGCAAGGCGGTGAGGGTTGAGGTGTCGGATACCGGCAGGGGAATACCGCCGGAGGATTTGGGGAACATCTGGGAAAGGTATTACAAGGGGGACAAATCGGAGGGCAGGAAGGTTGTAGGAACCGGTCTTGGGCTTGCAATAGTCAAGAATATACTGGAAGCCCATAAGGCAAGGTTCGGCGTGGACAGCGCCTTGGGCAGGGGCACCACCTTCTGGTTTGAGCTGGACGCCGAGTAATGTTTTAATAATTTTTCACTGTTTTATCACAGTTCTATCACATTTACCCTTTATAATGGTAAGCACAAACCGGTTAAAGGAGGGTGGTTAATGTGAGAAGGTTTGCAAGAGCAGCAGCGCTGGCAGTAGCGGCTGTAGTACTTACAACGGCTGGGGTGGCGCTGGCTTCGGAGTTTAAAAGCCCGGTTGAGATTCTCGCGGAAATATCAGGCAAACCGGTGGAGGACCTTCAGGACCAAAGGCAGGAAGGTAAGCCTTACGGTGCTATAGCGGAAGACTACGGCAAGCTGGAGGAGTTCAGGCAGCGAATGCTGGAGCAGAAAAAGGCTGTACTGGACAAAAGGGTGGAGGAAGGGTATCTTACCCGGGAGCAGGCCGACGAGATAGAGCAGCGGCTGGGGTCATTCTGTAACGGTGAAGGCGGCAGAGGTTTTTCCGGCCAGGGCTGCGGCGTAAGATTAGGAATGGGCTATGGCGGCGGCCGAAATGGGCAGGACAGAGGCTGTGTCGGAGGTAAAGGTTTTGGACAGGGCCGGGGAATAGGCTTTGGAAGGTAAAAAAACATAGAGGCTAAAAAAGCGGCTGGGCCGCTTTTTTAGTGCTTCTTGTTATGATAAAATATAAAAACGTGGTTAAGGCTAACTATACGGGCAGCCTGCACCATAATTGTATAAAACGATGAGAATTAGGGGAGTGGTTTTAGTGGATGAAAAAACCCTTGAAGGGATACTGTCAAGGATAGACGGTAAGGGGTACAAGGCATACAAAGACCTAACCGGTACATATAGAATGAAGAATTTTACGCTTTATATCGATTACGTCCAGGGGGACCCCTTTGCATCGCCGTCAAGGATAAGGGTAAGGGTGGACCAAAAAGTAGCGGGGTTTCCCGGGGAACTCTTTGAAGGCCGGTCACGGAGGATAGGCTTTGAGGACTTTATAACCCGGGCGGTGGCAGGTGCAATAGGGGCAACCGCCGAGGGACACCGGGGGACCGGCAAAAGCGGCCTTATTGCTATCCAAGGCTGCGGCCAGGAAATGCTGGAGCGCACCTCGGTGATGATTAATAAAGAATATATTGAAGCAAGGCTTACCATAGGCCTTCCCGCCGCCGGAAGAAGGGTACTTGCACGGCAGGCAAAGGAGATGCTTCTTGACGAGCTGCCCCGCATAGTTGACCGGTCACTAATATACAGAGCCTTGGATGCGGAAAAATTAAGAAAGCACGTGGAAACGATGGAGGATGCGGACCATTTAAGGGGTGCCCTTGACGGGCTGGGCCTTGTGTGCTTTATTGCCAACGGGTCGGTTCTTCCAAGGGAAAGCGGGATAAGCCAAAAGCCGCTCAAAAGAGGAGCCATACCCTTTGTTTCTCCGCCTTCCATGGAGGTGGAAATTAAGCTCCCAAACCGCGGCATAGTAAAGGGTATGGGAATCAAAAAGGGAGTAACCCTTATAGTGGGCGGAGGGTACCACGGCAAGTCGACCCTTTTAAGGGCGATGGAAAGAGGAGTTTACAATCACGTGCCCGGGGACGGCAGGGAGTTTGTTATATCCTGCGCCGATGCGGTTAAGATAAGGGCGGAGGATGGCAGGGCAGTAGAAAGGGTAAACATATCCCCCTTCATAAACAATCTTCCCAACGGTGACGATACGGTGGGATTCTCCACGCAGAATGCCAGCGGCAGCACATCCCAGGCGGCCAATATAATGGAGGCCTTGGAGCTTGGGGCGAGGGTACTGCTGCTTGACGAGGATACCAGCGCCACAAACTTCATGATACGGGACGGCAGGATGCAGGAGCTGGTGGCGAAGGACAAGGAGCCCATAACCCCCTTCATTGACAGGATACGGCAGCTTTATGAAGAGATGGGGGTTTCCACCGTGCTGGTGGTAGGTGGTTCCGGGGACTATTTCGAAGTTGCCGACAGCGTTGTGATGATGGACAGCTACCGCCCCTATGACGTCACCGATAGGGCAAAGGGTATAGCGGCAAAATACGCGGCTCTGCGGGAAAAGGAAACCGCGGACGCTTTTGGCGGCGTAACCGAAAGAAAGCCGTTGTCGGTTGGAAGGATGGACGACGGGTTTAAGGTTAAGGTAAAAGGCATGGGTACAATACTCTTTGGAAGGGATGCCATTGACCTTGACTTTGTGGAGCAGCTGGTGGACTATGGCCAGGTCAATACAATCGCAGATATACTTAAGTACATGCAGAGGTACGTCGATGGGAAAAGCACCCTACGGGTGGTACTTGCCCGGGTGATGAACGATATACAAAATAAAGGCCTGGATGTGATATCGCCCTTTAGGGGTCATCCCGGGGAACTTTCGATGCCAAGAATCTATGAAATAGGTGCCGCGATAAATCGGCTTCGTACCGCCCGCTTCTCTCAGTAAGGAGCAAGGGGATGGGCCTATCTCTACCTTATCCCGTTGACGGCTTACGGCGCTGCAAGGATTTTAAGGAAAAAGTGGATTCCCTATTCCCTAGAATAGAAGATTATGATATCATTTTTTAGAGAGTTTTCTCTCGGCCTTCGCAGTAATGCAATAACACCTACGGATATAGTCAAAAAGCCCCGCGGGGGTATCAATATTACACTTCATCATGTGTCAATATTCATTATGAATATTGAATAAAAAAACAAATAAAAGGAGGAGGAAAATGGACAGAAAAATGTCTCGTAAGCTAATCGCAATTTTGACCATCTGTACTATGATTGCGCTGATGCTGCCGGCGTATGCATTGGCGGATGAGGAAGTGCCAGAAGATAATGGCGTAGTTCAAAACGGGGAAGAGGCCGTGGGCCAGGATGAAGGAGTGCTTACGGAAGGGGAAGACGGAGAAGAGGGAGAGCTTGAGGAAGAGGAAGAAGACGTAGAGGAAGAACTCGCGGAAGATGAGGAAGTTGCTGAAGAAGAGGCCGAAGAAGTGGACGCTCCAAGCGAGTGGGCTGTGCCGGAGATTGAACTGGCAATAGAAAACGGGCTTGTTACCGAAAAGGTACTTAGCAATTACCAGGATGACATCACAAGGGAAGACTTTTGCGAACTGGTGGTTAAACTGTATGAGGCATTATCCGGTGTAGAGGTACAGCTGCCGGAAGAGAACGTGTTTACTGATACCGAGAATCCCGAAATATTAAAGGCTAACGCCCTCGGCATCGTTTTTGGCAAAACCGAAACGGAGTTTTTCCCGAATGATAACATTACAAGGGAAGAGATAGCGGTAATGTTCTACAGGGCTTTAAAGGCAGTGCATCCTTCACTGGTTGCCGAAAGCTTTGAAGTGACCTTTGCGGACATGGACGAGATTTCCGATTGGGCGCTGGAGGCCGTCGGGTTTATGAGCGGCAAGGGCATAATCAAGGGGCTGGATGGGAATATAGTAGCGCCCAAAGCGAATACTTCAAGGGAGCAGGCCATAGCCTTGGTGAATCGAACCTATGAGCTGTTCAAGGACGTCGAGATTGAAGAGCCCGTTGAGGAAGAGGTAGAAGAAGAGGTAGAGGAAGAGGTTGCCGAGGAAGCGGCCGGAGATGAAGAAGACGGCGAAAACGGCGAAGATGAGCCTGAAGAAAGCGAAGAAAACGGTGAAGAACCGGTAGAAGAAGAGCCCGAAGAAGGCGAACCCGTTGAAGAGGAAACCGAGTAATAATTCGAAAAAACCAAAGCCCTCCTTAGAAGAATAAAGCTAAGGAGGGCTTTAAAATTATATGGTATATCCTTTTTTCTGCCGCCCTAATGCTCGGGACTTCTCTGGTAGGTGGAATGCTGTGAGCTGTACTGGTTCACCTGCTGGTACTTGTTAAGAGTATTCATCCCGTTGGATAATTGGGCAACCTGGTCCCTTATGACGGCGATGTGCTTTTCCTCGGCTTTTGCCAGGTCCGCATAAAGGGCGGCAATTTCTTCATTTTGGCTGTCCTGGGCCTCCCGCATGTACCTGACGTACTGGACCAGCGCCTGTTCCTTCTGGTGCAGGGCCTCCTGCAAATGGCTCAAGGTGTGCATGACAAACCTCCCTTTTTTGTGTATTATTTGCGCTTAGGACTTCGAATATTCTACCAAGAAAAAGGGTAGGGTTGCCGTAAAGCCCGCTGCGTGGTATAATCACATTGCAACGATATATTTTACGAGGTGCGCGATGAGGAGTGTTCTTTAACCGTCAAATTATAAATAATGTCTAAAGGCGCTGCAAGCAACGGCAGGAGTATGCACGCCTTTAAGGTGATGGTTAAAAAACACTTACAGGGGAATAATTATCGGCACCGCAGGCCTTCGCGGCCAATATGGCGATATTCATGCCGCAGTACTACACCCGGGTGTTTACTGCGGTTTTTTAATTTTTGCGCCGGGCTTATTCTCCTTAAACGGTAAGGAGTGATGATTATATGAGGCTGCAGTTTACAAGCTTAAGCAAGAGCTATAAAGGTAAACGGGTGTTTGAGAATATAAGCGGCCAAGTCAACGACGGGGACAGGATAGGACTTATAGGAGCCAACGGCGTCGGCAAGTCAACCCTGGCAAGGCTGCTGGCGGGAATTGAAGAGGGCGATGCCGGCCAAGTAACCCGTTCCCCTTCCCATATGGAAATACTTTATGTGCAGCAGTACCCTGAGTTCGATGAAGATATAACGGTCTACGATGCAGCGCGCCGCACTGTCCCGGACGGTGCGGCGGATGCCGGGGCGGTGGAAAGGGCCCTTAATGATGTGGGATTGGATAGGAACAAATGGAGGCAGAGGGCACAAAGTCTAAGCGGCGGCGAAAAGACAAAGCTTCTTTTGTGCAGTGCTTTGCTAAAAGACTACGATTTGCTTATACTTGACGAGCCTACGAACCACCTAGACATGGAAAGCTGCGCCTGGCTGGAGGAGTTTGCGGCCAGGCAAAGCAAACCCATGCTTATAATCTCCCATGACCGATATTTCCTGGATAATACGGCGAACCGGATATGGGAATTAACGCCCCAGGGATTGAAGGTGTACGAAGGCAATTACTCGGCCTACAGGGACCAAAAGGAGATTGAACAAAGGAGCGTAACAAGGGAGTATCAAAAGCAGCAGGCCAGGATACAGCATCTTAAACAGGTCATTTACGAGCGGAAGGGCTGGTACGAGAGCGCCCACAAGTCGGCAGGCCAGAATGACTTTTACAGGTCCAAGGCCAAAAAGCATGCCGGAGTATTAAAGGCGAAGGAAAGGGAGCTTGCAAGGATTGAAGCGGAGAGAATAGACAAACCGCGAAAAGAGGTGTCCCCGGCCTTCGAGGTAATAAACAAGGGAGTTTCAGGACAAAAGCTTCCGCCCTACCTTGTAAAGGGGAAGGGCATCACAAAGGCCTTCGGGCAAAAAGTCCTCTTTGAGGATGCCGCCTTTAATATAAAGCGGCGGGATAAAATTGCCCTTATCGGGCAAAACGGAACGGGTAAGACAACCCTTCTTAGGATACTGTGCGGCGAGGACAGGGACTATGAAGGCAGCATCACCGTCAACCCCTCTGTAAGGATTGGCTATTTCGCCCAGGAATTTGACAACTTGAATAATGACGCCACCATCCTTGACGAAATGCTGGCGGCGGGGGCCGCGGTACAGGATGCAAGGCTGCTGCTCGCAGGGCTTTTGTTCCGCGGGGACGACGTGTTTAAAAAAATCGGGAACCTAAGCATGGGGGAAAAGGGCAGGGCGGCCTTCGCAAAGCTTATACTCTCAGGAGCAAACCTGCTGGTGCTGGACGAGCCCACAAACCACATGGATATAGGGTCCAGGGAAAAGATGGAGGAAGTGCTGGACGAGTTTGAAGGAAGCATTATATTTGTCACCCATGACCGGTATTTCATAAAAAGGCTGGCAAACCGTATTTTCGTAATAGAGGACAACAGGCTGCAGTGTTATGACGGCGGCTACGAGTATTACCAGTCAAAACTAAGGGAGAAGCGGGCAAAGGAAAGGACGGGCGCCGATTACCGGGTTCTGATGGATGATATTAGGCGGTTGGAGTGCCGGCTGGCCTTCCTTGGCGGAAGGCTTAACGAAACCGTGGACGAGGATGAAAAGGAACAGCTGAACCGGGAGTACCTGGAAATCGCCCGGTTACTCAACCGGTACAGGGAAAGCCTAAAGGGGCGGTGCTAAAACTCAAAAACGCTGCCGGAGTGCATGGCGCGGTATCGGTCCCCGAACCTTTCCCAGAGCCTGTACTGCGCTTTTTGGCCGGTACAGTGCCCCGGTATTAGGACCGATGGATTCAGCCTTTCCAACCGGTCCATGGTCTTTGCTATTACCTCGTCGTCGGCCTTTACCAGGTGCAGGCCGCCTATAACCCCGAATATCTTGTTGATACCGGTGATTTTTTTGGAATGTTCAAGTATATTCACAATTCCTGCATGGCTGCAGCCGGTTACGACAAAAAGGCCCTTTCCCTTCAGGTTTACAATAATGGACATATCGTCAACCAGGCTGTCGGGTACCAGCTTGCCGCCTTCCAGGTTGTAAGTGCCGATACCCTTTCCCTCAAAATCGGTGACCCTTTCCACTTCGCCGGTGGAAAGCACTCCCTCCATAAGCGGGAAGGGCTCCTTTATAAAGGCCAGTTGTGCCCCAAGTGTCTCAAGCCTTTCCGGAGTGTTTTTGCTGCCGGAGCCAATATCTTTCAAGACGGGGTCAAGGGCGAAGTTCTTTCTGAACACTTCCGGGTGACCCACAACCGGTATTTCCTTGTTTATTTTACCCAGAACGTCTGCCAGGGCCAGCGTGTGGTCATAGTGGCAGTGGGAAAGGAAAATCATTTCTATCGAGGCAGGTTCTACGTCGGCCAGTTCCATGTTATGTAGAAGGGCTTCAAAGGATTGGCCCACGTCCATCAGTATCCTTTTGCTCGTGTTTCCAGCCTTTACATCCAGCAACAGAGCGATGCCGTGGCTTCCCCAGTAATCGGATTCATACCCGGCGTAGTCTTCCATAAGCACCGTCACCCTTAGTGAGTCCACTTCCCCAAATTCCTTGATACTATACATTTTACAAACCTCCCTAAATGAAAAGTAATAGGCTTATCGCCATTACCGCCATCCCCGCAATAACGCCGGATATTGCCACATGGTGCTCGCCGTACTCCTCCGCCGTTGGAAGCAGTTCATCCAGTGAAATGTAAACCATCAACCCGGCCACTGCTGCAAAAGTAAGCCCCATTGCCGTTTCGTTAAACACCGACCTTAAAACAAAATAACCTACCAATGCCCCGGCAGGTTCCGAAAGGCCGGACAGGAAGGACAGCTTGAAGGCTTTTTTGCGGTCCCCTGTTGCATAATGAATTGGAACCGAAATGGCCAGTCCTTCGGGTATATTGTGTATTGCCACCGCAACGGCAATGCTGATTCCCAGCGCTGGGTCGGACAGCGTACCCATGAAGGTTGCCAGTCCTTCGGGAAAGTTGTGTACAGCAATAGCCAGGGCGGAAAACAGTCCCATGCGCATAAGCTTTTGCTTTTCCTTTTCATCCATTGCTTCAAACTTGGCGGCGGTATGCATTTCATGGGGGTTTTGGAAGGAGGGCACCAACCGGTCTATGGCCGCTACTGCCGCAATACCTGCAAAAAAGGCCGCAACGGCTATCCAGGAGCCCTTCCGTAACCCGTAAACAAGGGTAAGCAAGTCCTTTGCCTTAACCAAAATCTCCATAAAGGAAACGTATATCATAACCCCCGCCGAAAAGCCCAGCGCCCCTGAAAGGAATTTTGGATTGAATTCTTTGGATGCAAATCCTATCATACTGCCTATTCCCGTGGCCAGCCCGGCAAACAATGTCAGGCCGAAGGCCAACCAGATGTTATTTAGTTCCACTGTATTCCCCCTTTCCTTCATACAGATTATACCATGTTTTGCCGGGACAGGGGTGAATTTTGATTTCCTAAGTTTACTAAAGAAAAATAGGGATATAAATAAAACAGGAGGTGTAGTAATGGACATAAAGGAAGCGGTACTTAAGGTGCTGGAGGAATCACCCGAGCCGATGAGGCCGGGGGATATTGCACAAAAAGCGGGGCTTGACAAGAAGGAAGTGGACAAGGCCATTAAGGACTTGAAAAAAGAAGAAAAGATTATTTCGCCTAAAAGGTGTTTTTACTCCAAAGCGTAGGAAAGGCCCGCCGCCGGTATTGTGTACAGCGGCGGGTTTTTCCTTTGGGCTTAAGAAGTTTAGGCAGCATACCTGTACCGCTGTTTTTCCTTATTGGTGCAATTGGCAGGATTAGGGAGGAAATGGGGGATTCTTGTAGAATATGTAAAAGGAAAAAACAGGAGTATGGGTAGTTATGGGTATGCACGAAGGACACAGGAAAAGGGTTAAAGACAGGTTCCTTTCGGAGGGGCTGGATGCCTTCGAGGACCACCAGGTGCTGGAGCTGCTGCTCTTTTACTGTATCCCCAGGAGGGATACCAACGAACTGGCCCACCGGATGATAAAAGAATTCGGCTCGCTTGCAGGCCTTTTTGAAGCGGAACCAAAGGATATAAGTAAAAGATGCGGCGTTAGCGAGAACACCGCCATACTGGTTTCGCTTGTCCCGTCACTTGCCAGGAGATATTTTAAGGCGAGGTGGGGTGAAAAGCCCAAACTGGATTCATCCTCCAAGGCCGGGGACTACGCCATTTCCCTTTTCGCCGGGAGGGCCTACGAGGTATTTTATGTTTTGTGCCTTGATACGCAAAACAGGGTGAACTATGCAGCCCTTGTCCAGGAAGGAACCCTTACCGAGGCGCCGGTATACCCCAGGTTGGTGGTGGAGGCGGTGCTGCGGCATAAGGCAAGCAGTGTAATACTTGCCCACAACCATCCCGGGGGCAGCTTGCAGCCTTCAAGGGCGGACATAGAGGTAACCGGGAGGATAAGCAGTGCCCTTGAGCCGATATCCGTAAAAGTGGTGGACCACATAATAGTGGCGGGGGACAGGTATTTCAGCTTTAAAGAGAACGGCCTGCTCTGATGATGGAGCAGGCCGTTTAAAAGTTATAAGAGCAGGCTTTTTGAAAGAGCCTGAAATGCCAGGTTATCTTCAAAAAGTACGTAGTTTAGCAGCCCGGCTTCCCTTGAAAGCCACAACCCTACAAATCCCTGGTCAATCAGTTCTCTCTGGGGCTCAATGTCAGCAACGGGTACGCTAAAGAGGGCGCTTGTTTTTCTTACGGCCCTGGGTTTCAAATTCCTGTGAAGGATAAACCTCCACAGCCCGTCGCTGCCGTCCTCAGATTTGCCGTATTTTTTCTTCAGTGCCTTTACCCTCAACCCGTTTTTCATTATATTATAAAGGCTGTATATATTCTGCGGGGATACCGTGCAAAGCAGGTGGCTGTATCCCAAGTCTTGAACCATCGGTATGGCCTTCTGCAATGTCAGGCTTTGCAGCGAGTTACCCCTGTAGTCCGGGTGTACAACCGTTGTTTCAAGGTGGGCTACCTTCGGCAGCTCCTGCTCCGGCAGGTTTATATCATTGCCAAGATTTTTCGGGTTATTGCCGGGGAATCCTATATAACGGTACGCAATCAGGTCCTTTGCCTCGTTGAACACCCCTATCACCTTTGCTCCCCGTTTCATATCGTCAAGCATTTCTTCGTAAGAATCCATGCAAAGAACCTGTTTATTGGGGAGTAGGTCATAGACATATTTTTCGAGTGCCACTACATCGCCGAGTTCTTCAATGGATATAAGGCGCATAACGTACTGGTCCTTTTCAGTTTTTCCGTCAGTGTGCTTGATTAGCTGGCCTGTTTTTAATATTGTCATATGACTACCCTCCTTTGAAATCCTATTGGTCTTTGTGTATAACTCTACATCATGTGACAACTTATAACATATACATAAGTTGCCTTTGCTTTTTTATAATATCACAGGCTACTTATTATTGTCAATAAAGTTGTCAGAAAAAAAT
>JAAYEV010000166.1 GCA_012728565.1 Clostridiales bacterium | reverse complement strand
CTTATTCCTTACAGGAAGAAAAGGATACAGAATGCCTCACCGGAGATTATCAATGAAACACCTCCCATGAATGTTCTTGCAAAGAAGCTGCATCCAAGGGAGCAGCATATGATTGTTGAAAGCGTCACACAAGAGACGCCGCTGGCGAAGACGTACAGGTTAGTACCCAATAAAGAAAAAGGCACAACGGAACTGGCGTACTTCCGCCCTGGCCAATACTTGAGTTTTACGTTTGACATAGAAGGTTCTACCGTAACTAGACCCTATTCCATTTCTTCATCACCGGGCAAGGCCCTTGAGGGTTACTATGAAATAACTGTTAAGAGAGACGAGGGCGGTTTTGTATCCAACTACATCTGGCAAAACTGGTCAACGGGAACCCAAGTTATTTGCGGCGGACCGGAAGGATATTTCTATTATGACAATCTGAGGGATAAAAAGAACCTGGTCGGGCTGGCCGGGGGATGCGGTATAACGCCCTTTATGTCTATGGCCCAAAGCATAGTGGACGGAACATTTGATATTAATCTAGTCATTTTCTATGGCTGCAATAAAAAAGAGGATATAATTTACCACGACAAGCTCAACAGTCTCCAGGAGGAATCCAACGGCAAACTTAAGGTTATATACGTACTTGCCCAACAAGAGGCTGATGGTTTTGAGAAGGGCTTCATAACAGCACCTTTGATTAAGAAATACGTTGATGTCCATAACAGTTCTTTCTTCATCTGCGGTCCCCAGGCAATGTATGACTTTTTAGCCAAGGAGTTTGAAAAACTTAACCTGAGGCGAAAGTTTATAAGAAGGGAGCTCTTTGGCGAGATAAAGAACGTGGAAAGCCTTGATGATTTTCCGAAGGATGTGGCCGGCAAGGAGTTTAAGGTTAAAGTTCATATTGGAGGCATCTCAAAGGAGATACCCGCATCCTCAACCGAAACCGTACTTGTTGCTATGGAAAGGGCGGGGTTATGCCCTCCTTCGAGCTGTAGAAGCGGGGTATGTGGTGTGTGCAGGTCCCTTTTAATAAGCGGCAGGGTATATATACCGGAGGATGAAGACGGTAGAAGACAGGCAGACATAAAGTATGGCTACATACATCCGTGTGCATCCTTCCCGGTTGGCGACCTTGAGATTATCGTGCCGAGGAGAAAGAGGAGCTCTTGATTAATACTTGACAACAAGAATATAATTGATAGTGTAACTGCATTAGCAATCCTATAAGTCTGGAGGTTGGAATATTGGGCATCGGGTTTGCTCCTCTCAAGGCAGAAAGCTTAAAGGAACTCTTTGTCAAGGAAATTGAAGCCAAGATAATCTCAGGCCAACTGAGGCCTGGAGACAGGCTGCCGCCGGAACGTGAATTGGCATCATTAATGGAGATTAGCCGGAGCATTGTTAATTCGGGAATACTGGAACTGGAATCAAAGGGCTTTGTAAAGGTTATTCCACGCAAAGGCACGGTAATAGTGGATTATAAAACGGAGGGAACCCCGTCAATCCTGTCTTCGATAATGAATTATAACGGGGGAAAACTGAGCCCCAAGCTGTTCAACGATATGATGGAAACAAGATTGTTAATTGAAGTGGAATGTGCCAAATGCGCGGCAAAAAACAGGACAGAAGATGACCTTAAAGCCATGGAGGTTCTCATTGATAATGCACAGCAGCAAGTTGATACAAATAGCTATGTAGAATTCAACTACAATTTTCATCACAGGGTGACGATAGCTTCCGGCAATACGGTTTATGCTATGATATTCAAATCCTTTGAGCCGGTATGTAAAAACCTTATAAGGATATATTTTGAATCGGGAGACTATTACAAGCAGTCACTGGATTTACACCTTGAACTATATAAAGCAATTAAAGAAAAACAGAGCGATGATGCGGTGGAAGCAATGAAAAAAATTCTGCTTGAGGGCAGAAGCAAACTGGAACCCCTGGCGACCTGAGCTTGAGACGGCCTTTTTAAACAAAACAAATAGGCCGTCTTGTATTTCGCGCGGGTGAAGCAAGAACTATTATAAAGTAGACAAAGCAGGCAGGTTAAATCGCATATAATATATGCGGAGGGATTGT
>JAAYEV010000165.1 GCA_012728565.1 Clostridiales bacterium | reverse complement strand
GAATGGGCAACCGGCTGGCCTTCAAAACCCAGGTTAAAGGTGCCGGTTATAAGGGTGCCTATGAAAGCCACAACAAGGATGGCTGCAAACCCTGTCAAAAGGTGCGTATCCTTAAACATTATCAAGTCCCTGATACCGCCCACCATGCAAAGCCTGGTCCTCTGGGCGGCTATGCCTATGATAAGGCCCGCCGCCAAGGAAATAATAACCGGCGCATGGCTGGCCCCCGGTCCCTCGGTACTAAAAAAGATGAAGGCCGGACTTACAAGCAAAAGTATAAGCAGCATTAGCTGTACCGCCGGGAACAGGTAACCCTCGGCCCTCTGCAGCAAATAGGTCCTCTTCAGCGTGAACCCCCGGTTTAGGAACAATACGCCTAAGAATATACCCGCTGCAAATCCCGCCAGACCCAGCAGTGCGTTGAGGTCGCCTCCCGCAAGCCTTAAAACCATTCTCAAGGGGCAGCCCAAAAACATAAGGGCACCGATAACCACGAAGACCCCCAGGATAAAGCGGGTAAAGGGCGACGACCCGCCGCGTACATTAAAGTCCCCGCTCTTTAGTGCAATAATGAAAGCCCCAAGGGCCATACCTATTATCTCCGGCCTTATGTACTGGACCACTGCCGCCCTATGCAGCCCCAGGCCCCCTGCCGTATCCCTTATGAAGCATACAATACAAATACCCATGTTGACTGGGTTTCCAAACTTTACTAGCGCCACTGCCAGCATCCCCACAATGGCACCGGTAAGAATAATGCCTTTCTTGCCGCTCATATTTGTACCCTCCTCAAGTAATATAAATATAATAACAGTACAAAGTAGCCCTCCCCGGGCCACAAACACCATCAGTTGTACGAACGCATTCTCTCCTGTTATTATATTAACGGTGTCTTTCGGTGTACAATCGGGTTTTCCAATACCGGACCTTTTCATATAGGAATATTTTATTATCTGCCATAGGTGTGTTAGTGTACAATTAGATACGGAGGTGGGTTTAGTTGAAGAGAATATACCTGGACAACGGCGCGACTTCCTACCCGAAGGCCCCGGGGGTTGGGGATGCGGTAAAACGCTTTATAGACGATATTGGAAGCAACGTTAATCGCAGCGGGTATACCGGCACACTTGCTGCGGAAGAGATTTTGTTCGAAACAAGGGAGATGCTGGGCCGCCTGTTTAAATACGACTGCAGCGAGAACATAGTATTCACGCTGAATATAACCTATGGGCTCAATTTCCTGCTGAAAGGCCTTCTAAAGCCGGGCGACCACTGCATAGTGTCCTCGATGGAACATAACGCAGTAATGCGCCCCCTAATGCAGCTCAAGGAAAAGGGTGTAGAGTTTTCAAGGGCTGTGTGCGATGAAACGGGAAGGCTGGACCCTTCCACGCTGTATCAACACATTAAACCAAACACAAAGGCCGTTGTAATAAACCACGCCTCCAACGTATGCGGCACAATACTGCCGGTGGAAGAAATCGGCAGAATCTGCGAAGAGAAGGAACTTAATTTCATAGTAGATACCGCGCAGACGGCGGGTATTTTGGACATAGACTTCAAAAGGATAAAGGCCGATGCAATAGCATTTACCGGGCACAAGGGACTCTTGGGCCCCCAGGGCACCGGAGGGTTTTTGATAACCGACCGGCTTGCCAAGTCGATGGACACGCTTATAAGCGGCGGGACCGGGAGCCTTTCGGAATACGAAGAGCAGCCCCCCTACATGCCGGACAAGTTCGAAGCGGGTACATTAAACCTTCCGGGAATATACGGCCTGCATGCCGCCCTCGGTTATATAGAAAAGATTGGAACGGAATCTATAAAAGAAAAGGAGCTGCAGCTGACCGAAATGCTGCTTGAGGGCCTCTGCAGCATTAAGGGTGTGCATATTGCCGGGCTGAAAAGTACCGAAGGCAGGACTGCCGTGGTATCGGCCGACTTTAAAGGATACGACAACGCCGAGGTGGCCTACCGCCTTGACAAATATTATGGGATAAAAACCCGGTGCGGCCTCCACTGCGCCCCTTCCGCCCACAGGACCCTTAATACCTTTCCCCAGGGCACCGTAAGGTTTTCGCCGGGTCATTTTAATACAAGGGAAGATATTGAAACAACGCTTCTTGCGGTTAACCAAATTCTTAAAGACATTGGCTGTACTTCGCGGTAAAGTCCCGGAAGGCCCTGGCCACGGGGTTTAGCACCCTGTTCTTGTGGTTTATGAAATAAAAGTCTCGCTTAAGGTCCAGGTCGGATATGTAGTAACCCCTTATTAAGCCCAGTCGGATATCTTCCTCCGCCGACCTTTCGGATACTACCGCTACACCCAGGCCCTCCCTTACGCACTGCTTGATGGTGTCGGGGTTTTCAATACTAGCCACCACCGATATGCTTTTTACATCAATTCCCCTCTGTTCGAGGCTTTTCATAAAAAGAGCCCTGGTTGCCGAGCCATCCTCCCTGAGAATGAACCTTTCGTCCCTGACCTGGTCCCAGGTAACGGTATCGCCTTTAAATTTTCGGAACTTACCTTCACAGGAGGTTATGAGTATCAGGCGGTCTTCGCAAAGCTTTAACATTTCGAGCTCGGGATATGAGGCGGCACTTCCAACGAAACCAAAGTCCATGCCGCCCGAGATAATCGCATCTACTACGCCCCGGCTGTCAAACTGCTTTATTGCATAGGTTATGCCGGGGTATTCGCGGCTGAAGGCGGCCAAAAGGCCGGGAAGTATATACCTCTGGGGTACCGTGCTGGCTGCAATGGCGAGCTCCCCCTCCAGTTTGCCCTCGTACTTTGCCAAGGTAAAAAGGGCCTGCTCACGCATATTCAGAATATTGACCGCATGGTTGTACAGGATCCGGCCCGCCTCGGTCAGCGTGACCGACTTACCGCACCTATTTAACAGAACGGTACCCAGCTCGTTTTCAATGGCCTGAATATGCCCGGTCAGCGTAGGCTGGGTTAGGTAGAGTTCCTCCGCCGCCCTGGTAAAACTGCCGTGCTTTGCAATCGCCACAAAGGATTCAAGCTGCCTGAAGTCCATAAATCGCACCTCCTATTTCGCCTTGTCAATATCCCCGGGTTGGATGCCGGCACCTTTTAGAGTACCGCTGCGCTCCCCGGGCGCCTTCTGCGGTTTCTCCCTTACGGGGTCCATGTGGATTACAATATTTATCCCCAGCTGGTCCTCTATCCTCTGTTCTATTTCATCTATCTCGGAATGTATGTCTATAATATCCAAGGTATGGGATACCTCTGCGTGTATGGATGCTGTTACCCGCCCCGGGCCGTAGTCGTGAACTATCAGGTCATGCACCCCTTTTACGTTTTTGCCCTTAAGCACCATCGAGCAGATGTTATCCACAAGCTGAGGGTCGGGAGGCGCACCCAAAAGAAGGTTCACCGAATCCTTTGCAATACTAAATCCACTGTACATGATTAGCAGTGAAATTACAAGGCCCAGCAGCCCGTCAACGGGAAAGTCCACATACCTCCCCAGCACGGTCCCCGCTATTACCGCCCCGGTGGCAAGGGCGTCGTTCAAGCTGTCCCGGGCCACCGCCCTGTTTACGCCCGAGTTTATTACCCTGCCTATATACTTGTTATAGGAATACATCCATACCTTTATTAATATGGAACCGACCAAAAGGCCCAGCGATAACGGGTTGAAGAGCACTGCCTTGGGTGCAATTATTTTCTCGACCGAACTTCTTAGTATCTGAAGGCCAACCCCGAATATTATGAAGGCCACCGCCAGCGATGCGACGTATTCAAACCTGCCGTGACCGTGGGGGTGTTCCTTGTCGGGGGGCCGGCTGCTCAGCTTTGCCCCGAATACTGTAACTAACGACGACCCCAGGTCGCTTAAGTTGTTAAAGGCATCCGAAACAACAGCGATGCTGTCAATAAAAAGCCCCACCGCCAGTTTTGTTATAAACAGCACCAGGTTGCACAGTATGCCCAGCACCCCGGACAGCACGCCATAGGCTTCCCTAACCGACGCATCGGCTGTATCCCGGTGATTCTTGATAAATGCCTTTATTATTGCCCTTATCAACACAACCCCTCCTTGTAATCATGGGGACGGTTCTTTTGATTACACTTCCAGCCATTTTGAACTTCTTGCTTTTATGTACAATACTAGGTTCAAGAATTAGTTTTCCCTTGTATATTAACAAAAAAACACATCGTGGAATATCGCTGTCCCACAGATGTGCTTATTCCATCTGCTGCCCTTTCGAGCCCGGCCCCATGGACCTTTACCCGGTCCACTGCCTGTTCAGCTTGTAACCTTATAATTCAAGGATTTTAGACCATTATATATGATAACAGCTCAACTGTCAAAATAAGGTTGCAAAACGCCCCGGTTTGTAAATCCATACTTTTATGTCGATATTAATAATAGAACTATTAATGTAAAATGGCGATCAAAATTAAATTCATACAGCAGGATTCAACAAATTTTGTCCCTCGAGTGATATATAATGATATTACAAAAACAGTTTCGAAAAAGGCAAACCTACCGAAAGGTGGGGACGCAAAGCCACGGGTCTACAGCGGACACCAGTTTCGCCATGACAGCCGGGTTGCCGAAATAAGCCTTAATAGGCTCACTGGTGCTTTGCGTTAAAATGCATTGGTGAGTCTTTTTACTGGACAAACTGTACCAGCGTTTCATGCCCATTATCCTCCCAGATTCGCCGGGCCATGGTTATTGCGGAATTGGTAGGACCGCTTTGGACAGGTTGAATAATAATCCGGAGATGATAATATGAATGGGATTAACGAGTGGTACAATGCAATTGCAAATATAGGCTTTCCAATCGCCATCGCAATATACCTGTTAATTAGATTCGAAAAAAAGATTGACGGTTTAAGGGAGGATATAAGTAGACTTGAGCACGCCATCCAGGAGTTAAAGAGAACCCGGGGCAAATGATGCATCCGCCGTATTTTCCATCAAAGCCTCACCGGTTTCCTGAATATAACCGTCCTGGCATCCGGTGATTAAAAGGCCCAGTGCCAGCACCAGTATACATATTCTCCTCATGACTTCCCTCCCCTTAATTTTTTTCGTTTTCAACAAAAAGGTACTTCTCATAATACTCCCTGTTGAACATCACATAGGTGTCGCTCATCAAACCGGTAGTCAGACATACGTGAAGAATATCCGGCTCCTCCGCGTAGAAGTAAGCGATGCCGTTGACCTGAAACATGCCAATGAATTGCAGGTCTGCATCCGGCTCCGCTTCCCCGATATATTCTATTTCGCCGATAGGGGTCAGCGGACGTTTGCGATGTTATGGGGTTCCATAATTTTGAATAATATAAAAATCCTGATATAATCTGTAATGAATATGGGACTTACGGTACTAATTTTATAGTAACATACTTTACATAACCGGTCTGTTCCCTTGTTCTGACCGTACTATATGAGCAGTTGAATACCCAGCTAAGGAAGGAGCCCTATTAATGTTTAATAGAATTATTTCAATTACACTAATACTTATACTTGCAGTTATTGCCTTTACCGGATGTGACCGTAGTGCAGATAGCTCCTATAAAGAAGTCATAAAGGATGGCAAAGTAGAAATCGATGGGATTTTTTATGATATAAAGTCAATCACGCAGACTGCATACAAATACGATGATAATGGAAATATCCTGGAAGAGGTCACCACAAGGAATGGCTCGAAAACACGGATTGAGTATACATATGAAAATGGCCGGCTAATTGAAGAAAGATTATTTTCGAATGACGGGGTATACTCATATAGCGATGTATCGCTTACCAAGTACTACTATTATGAAGATGACCGTCTTATGAAAGCCAGGTCTGTTACCAGCGGCGGTTTGGAAGCCGTTACAGAGTATTCTTATGGGAATAATACCGAGACACAAGTACATTACAATTCGGACGGCAGCATATCCTTTATACAAACCGCATACCTGGATGATGATGGCAAGATAGTTAAAGGCCTTTTAACCGAGGCAGACGGAGAAGTCATGGACACAAGGACATTTCACTACGATAACGGCCTTTTGGTCAAGGCTATTGTTGAGAGGGACGGTGTAATTACCAAAGCCTTTAATTACGAGTACAATAATATCGGTGACATAATTATGGAGTACAATATCTTTTATGACAAAGCGTATACCCTATTTGCCGTGTTCTACGACTATGAGTATAATGAGAATTCGCTGCCTGAGACGGTTACAACTTACCGGGTACAATCACCAATAGCCGAAGAAAATATTAGGGATGGATGTATATGAATAAGGGTAAAGCAATTCAGAATATCCTGCTGGTGGAAAAATTGAAAAAGAAACTCTCCGATACAAGCAAAGAAGCCTATTACCTTTTTATTACCGGACTTAATACAGGTCTCGGGCTGCAGGAACTTCTCAACCTTACAAAAGAAGACTTAATAAAGTTAAAAAAAGACAACCTAAGAGTACTGCTAAAATAGGTCGTAATGATGCCTGTCCATGTGGAAGTGGGAAAAAATATAAACAATGCTGTGGTAAATAG
>JAAYEV010000164.1 GCA_012728565.1 Clostridiales bacterium | reverse complement strand
CCAGGAGTACGTGGGAAGGGCGCCGGAGCTGTTGATATTTGTAGTGGACCAATTCAGGAACAACAGAATTGCAAAGGAAAAGGGCGCCGAAACCGAAAACGCGGCGGATATGGACCGGTTTTTCCAAGGCTTTACCGATGCATGCCTGGCGCTGCAAAACGTTGCTAATGCTGCAGAAGCCATGGACCTCGGGGTTGTATACCTGGGCAGTATTTTAAACGATTCGGCGAGGATTTGCGAGCTGCTAAAACTGCCCGAACTGACGTTTCCGGTGTTGGGGCTGGGGATAGGCTATCCCAACCAAAACCCGCAGCTAAAGCCCAGATTTGAGAACCGGCTCAGGGTCTTTGAAAACAGTTACAGGGTCTTTGATAGTTACCTGGAGGAGATTAAGGAATACGACCGGGAGATGACAACCTACTACGACTTAAGAAACGCAAACAGGAGGGTGGACAGCTTCAGCGACCAGGTGGTGGCAAAACTTAATATTTCCATGCCCAACAGGCAGGGTATGCTGAAGGTTATAGAGCAGCAGGGCTTCAAGGTACAGGGGTGACGGCAAAAAAAGGAAAAAGGGAGGAGAGCATAGCTGTGGACACCGAAAAAAGGAGCGCCGAAAGCATAAAGGAGATCTACCTGGCAGGGGGCTGTTTTTGGGGCGTCGAAAAGTACCTGTCTTTAATTAAAGGCGTGGTAAGCACAGAGGTGGGTTATGCGAACGGCAGTACCGAAAACCCCACCTATGAAGACGTGTGCTATAGAAACACCGGCCATGCGGAGACGGTTAAAGTATTGTATAATCCGGACGAGCTAAGCCTGGAACGCATCTTAAGCTTCTATTATGAAATAATTGACCCCTTGGCAAAAAACAAGCAGGGCAATGATATAGGCACCCAGTACAGGACCGGCATTTATTATGTGGATGACCGGGATAAAGAGGTTATAGAAAATTCCCTTGAGGACCTTCAAAGGCGTTATGATAAGCCGATCATGGTTGAGAAGATGTCGCTTCGGAATTACTATCCCGCCGAAGAGTACCACCAGAAGTACTTGGATAAGAACCCGGGCGGATACTGCCACATTGGAGAAGAAAAATTTGAGAAATGCAGAAAAGAGAGTAGATTACTGTAGCGGTAGCATTATGTTTAAACTATTTATTTGTGAATGGATGGTTCCCTAACATATTGGAAATGTGTCAGGAAGGCCGGTCTTTTATTATTTTAGTAGTTTGCTGATTATAATTTCTCTAATTTCTCTTTTTTCGAATTCTATATCCCCTTCCAAGTGCACTACTATATTTCCTTTTTGGACTATAATTTGATCCCTTTCCTCCGTTAGTGCCAGGTAATCCGCATCCCACAGCTCTTTCATCTCATCATCCGTGATAATAGTTTTTGTTAATAAATGCATACCTCTCCACTTAATCCCTCTCTCCAGTCTCTCTGTTACTCCATCGAATATTATCCGGGCAAAATGTGGGTTTAGGGTTTTATAGTAATTAATACGTATGCCCTCTGTCTTACCATTTATGTCCCTGATTTCCCAGTAGCTATAATGCTTCGGGGTAAGGGGACTCATACCGGGACTGAATTCTCTGCTGATTAGTTTCCCCTGTTTGGCCCCTCCAGTCAGGTCATACAGGGTAACAACAGGATAGCCCTCGGGTATGGCATCTATCCTGTTGGTCCGACCTGTTTCTATCTTCGTTAATAATGAGCCTGTCACAGGGCCTATAATCAACAAAATGGCTATGGCAACTACTACATAAGTTACTGCGTCACTTTTCTCCACGGCTTTTTTCTTAATCATATATCGAATCCCCATTCCAATACCTGTACCAACTACTAAAGGCAGAAATGACACTAAAATAATACCGGGTAAGAAGAACGCATCGGCAATGACGGCCAGCAGAAAGATGACCCCATAGGCATATATGGGTATGTGATAAACTCTTGACCTTTTTCTGGCGGCTTTCAAGGTTGGTTTTTCTATGGCCAGTCCCTTTTTTATATTATTTCTGGCTCTCAGCATCCAAATTAAATAATGGACGGCTATAAAAAGCACGGGCAGCCCTAAAAGAGGCAATAAAAAGGTGACGGTAACACCGGTAAAGTATAGCAGGCTGGTATACTTCAAAGGGTAGAATTTGACCATGAGGAATACTATGACAAGCAGGGTCGCTATAATGCTCAGCAATTCGTGTTTCCACAGCGTAGACTGGACGATTTTCTGCTCCAATGCCTGGTCGGTTTGGATGGGAACCGGGGCGCTGTCCGCTTCGGCATAGAAAAACTGAAGGTAGTCCCGGGACGTTATATAATTCCACCCGGAATCTTGGCACAGGTTCCTATACTCTTGCGCTTCCCTGGTATTCTCCGGTGTAAAGGGACCGCCTTCTTTGAAAACGTCCACATAGAATTTCAGATTTCGAGGTTCTATAGCTTTGAACTTGGCCGTTATTCTGCCCACCTTTTCCAGCATCCATCCCTTTTTTGCTATATCTTCCAGGTAGGCTTCCATTGCCTTATAGTCGAGGGAAAAGAACCCCCATATTACATACTTGGATTTATTTTCCATCGTATCACACTATCCCTTCCAAAATGTCCTTACCGTCAGACACAAGTTGTCTCAACCGTTTATATTCGTCCTTTAGGACGCCTAACCCCTTATCGGTTATACCGTAGGTTTTCCTCCTGTTTTCCTCCGAAATCTGTGTTATAAAGTTTTCTTCTTCGAACCTTGACAGCAGGTTGTACAGGGTACCCGCCCCAATCCTGACCCTGCCCCTGGTGCGTCTTTCCACTTCCTGCATAATTCCATAGCCGTGCCGGGGGGTTGTCAAAGCCAGGAGGATATAGTACATTGGTTCTGTTAGGTTTTTCAACTGCTCCCTTGCCATAGCATCATCTCCACGGGGCTATATCGATATTAGATATATCTATTATCAATATAGTACAATCATCCCGGTTGTGTGTCAATATGTTTTGGCTGTGTCGGAGTTTGAATTACGTATTAATTCAACAGCTAGAAATGAAGACGAAGGGTCAAGGGTAAGGGTGATATGCGACAGTAGCCTATTCCTTAAGCATTATGTATTGATATAAGGGTTAATAATATATATATTTAATTCGAGGTGATTATATGGAATATCCGGTAAGAACAACAAAAGCCCAGCAGTTTGTGGACATAACCGGCCTTGTCAGGAAAACCGTAAATGAAAGCGGGGTAGAGGACGGTATAGCTGTAGTCTTTGTTCCTCATACCACTGCCGGGGTAACAATAAATGAAAATGCCGACCCGGATGTTGTGAAGGATATACTGGCGGCGCTTGACAAGACATACCCTCAACATGGCGAATACCTTCACGTGGAAGGGAACTCCCATGCCCACATAAAGGCT
>JAAYEV010000163.1 GCA_012728565.1 Clostridiales bacterium | reverse complement strand
GAACCGTCCCCTTGTCTTTCATAGGAGGGAGCGAAATGGTGTTTGACCCGAGGCGGTTTGATTACCCGTCCAGGAGGAACGTGGTATACGCCAAAAAGGGGATGGTGGCCACGTCCCAGCACCTTGCCGCCCAAGCGGGGCTGGATATGCTAAAAAAAGGCGGGAACGCCGTGGACGCGGCCATTGCCGCTTCCGCCTGCCTTACGGTGGTGGAGCCAACCTCCAACGGTGTAGGCGGGGATGCCTTTGCCATTGTCTGGACGGATGGGAAGCTGTATGGCCTTAACGCAAGCGGCCCGGCACCCGGGGCCATTTCGGCGGAAGCGTTGAGAAAAGCGGGGTACAAAGAGATGCCCCAAACGGGGTGGATACCCGTTACCGTGCCCGGGGCGCCGTCGGCGTGGGCTGCCCTGTCCAAGCGTTTTGGCAGGCTGCCCCTTACCGAGTTATTGGCCCCCGCCATTGAGTATGCCGCAGGGGGTTACCCGGTGTCCCCCACCGTTGCCGATGCCTGGGCAAAGGCCTATGACATGTACAAGAAGACTGTAAAGGGGGAGGAGTTTAAGTACTGGTTTGATACTTTTGCTCCTTCCGGCAGGCCGCCGGGGCCGGGAGAAACATGGAGGTCGCCGGACCTTGCCGGGACGCTGGAAAAAATAGCGGCAACCGGTGCGGAGGACTTTTACAGGGGGGAGTTGGCCCAAAGGATTGATGACTTTTCAAGGAAATACAGGGGCTATATAAGAGGGGAAGACCTGGAACAGTACAGCCCCGAATGGGTGGAGCCGGTTAAGGTAAACTACAGGGGCTATGATGTGTGGGAACTGCCTCCCAACGGGCATGGAATAGTGGCCCTGATGGCGCTTAATATTCTAAAGGGTTTTGACCCCTGCGACGGTGATGCGGCCCTTTTCTGCCACAGGCAGATAGAGGCGGTAAAGCTTGCCTTTGCGGACTGCTTTGAGTATTTGTCCGACCCCCGGTACATGGATGTATCGGTTGAAGCCCTTTTGTCGGAAGAATACGCGGCCCAAAGGAGGAAACTTATAGGCAGAAGGGCTCTGTTGCCGGCGGCGGGCACTCCTTCCAGGGGAGGCACCGTTTACCTGGCTGCGGCGGACGGGGAAGGCAGCATGGTTTCCTTCATACAGAGCAATTTCCGGGGCTTCGGTTCGGGGCTGGTGGTGCCAAGTACCGGTATAAGCCTGCACAACCGGGGATGCAGTTTTACGTTGGACGGGGCCCATGTTAACTGCATAGCGCCGGGGAAGAAGCCGTACCATACAATAATACCGGGATTTTTGACCCGGGAAGGAAAACCTATAGGCCCCTTCGGGGTTATGGGTGCCTTCATGCAGCCCCAGGGGCATGTACAGGTTATTGTCAATACGCTGGACTATAAAAGGAATCCCCAGGACGCGCTGGACGCTCCGCGCTGGCAGTGGGTGGAGGGCAAAAAAGTATACATTGAGCCGCAATTTCCGGAACCTTTGGCAGATGCCCTTAGAGGCTTCGGCCATGAGGTGCTGCGGCATGAAAACATCGCATCCTTCGGACGGGGGCAGATTATATGGAGGATGGAGGACGGCACGCTGGCTGGGGGTACCGAGCCCAGGGCGGACGGAGCCGCAGCTGCATGGTAGAAAAAAAAGAGCCTTTTGGCTCTTTTTTTATGCCTGTTTCTATGATGTTTACATGTTGGGCAGGTAAAGCTTGGGGTCCTGGTGTTCCCCGTTTTTCAGCACTTCAAAGTGCAGGTGGGGTACGTCTCCTATCTCGAATTCCGCCGTGTTTCCCACCCCGCTTATTATTTTACCCTGTTCCACTTTCTGGCCTTCCTTTACCATATTGCCGTTCTGCAAATTGGCATAACGGGTTACAAGACCGTTGCCATGGTCAATAGTAATCATTATTCCCAGCGTCGGATGATTGGTAACCTCTGTAACCGTACCCGACATCACCGCCTTGACGGGGGTCCCTATTGAAGCCGATATATCTATACCATGATGTGTAGTCCACTGTTCCAGGGTTTTGGAATAAACCAGGTTGTCCTTTCCATAGTCCATTATTATTTTCCCCAGCAGTGGTGCCCGCATTCTTTCAGCGGCTGTACCGGATGACTGTGCCTGGGACGAGACTGCGGTGGCCTCCTGTTTAGGAACCTCGGCTGTTTCTTTTTCCGGCTGCCGGGCGGCAATGTCGTCAGCTTGCGGCTGTTCGGTTTCGGCATCCTGCCACTCCTGCCCGTCTTCTATTGAAACCGCCGGGCTGTTCTCCAAGGGTTCGGCCTCTTCGAAAGGATATTCTTCCTGTATCGGGTTTTCCTCTATCGGCAGCTGGTTTTGGCTGAAGTACCTGATATTATCCCTGGTTACCCAGACAGCGGTGGCGGCGAGCAAAACCAAGCACAAGAACAGTACAATATAAAAACTGTCCCTGTTAACAGCGGTAAAAAACCGGCTCCTAAAAAACCTCTTTCTGAAACTCATGCCTATTTATCACCTCCATCCGGTAGTATGTCCATAAAATAGTAAAAAATACGTTGTAATAATTAGTTTGAACAATAAATATTATTTAAAGAGTCCCGAGGGGAGGGTGGGTATGAGAACCATAGTGCTGGTAATATTATTCTTGTTTATTGTCACCATAGTACTTCCCGTGTTTATAACCCAGGGCTGCGACATGTTAAAAGGACCGGAAAAGGGGTACCTTGACGAAAAGCCCTATGAAACGGTGGTATATTTTCACGAGGACAGGGTAATAAGGAGCATGGACCTAGAAGAATATATCAAAGGGGTGGTGGCGGCGGAAATGCCGGCCAGTTTTCACCGGGAAGCCCTGAAGGCGCAGGCGGTGGCGGCGAGGACATATACCGTAAAGAGGATGACTTCACTGGGGGGGAGCCCCAACCCCGACCATCCCGAGGTGGATGTATGTACCAATTCCACCCACTGCCAGGCGTGGATTTCCGAAGAACAGTTCCGGCAAAACCTAAGGAAACAGTTTGGTATATTCGGTTATAAGAAATACCTGGAGAATGTATCCAAGGCGGTGGAGGATACCCGGGGCCTTATACTGGTATACCAGGACCAGGTCATTGACCCTCTGTTTCATTCCACCAGCGGGGGATTTACGGAAAACTCCGAGCAGGTTTTTTCTGCAATGGTTCCATACCTTAGAAGCGTATCCAGCCCTTACGAGGAGCATTCGCCCAAGCTGACAAGCCGGGTGGAAATGAAGGTGTCGGACTTTATCAGGACATTGGAGCAGAAGTTTGACGGCCTTAAAATAAACTCGAAGGATATACCCTCTGAGATAGAGGTACTGGAGCTAAGCCGGGGCGGGAAAATCATAAGCGTAAGGATAGGCAATAAAACCCTGAGCGGGCGCGAGGTCCGGGCCGCCCTGGATTTGAATTCCACCAATTTTAAGATTGGCTGCGAAGGGGATACGGTGGTCATTACCACCGTAGGATACGGGCACGGTGTCGGCATGAGCCAGTACGGGGCGGATGGGATGGCAAGGATGGGGGATTCCTATGACAAGATACTCAAGCACTATTATACAGGGGTGAATATAAAGAGAATAGGGGAGGTGTTTGACGTAACAGGACGATAGTCTCCAGGCCACAGGTTCCGGGAAAAGCCCTTATTACAAGTCGTAAAAGCTGCGGACTGTCATATGCGGGCTAAAAACCGGAGATATTACACAGGCAGTCGTAGTAGGCTGCCTGGCAGCCCATGTCGGTTTCCCTTTCCGGGATTAGCAGGTTAACCCCTCCCGACTTTTGTATCCACCATCCTTCGTATATCATAACAATACCGGGCCCGATGTTTTTATCCGTTTTTACCCTGCATTTCAGGCTGCCGGTTTCGGTTGAAACCAGCATCTCTCCCCCGTCTTTTACGCCTTCTGTTGCTGCCGTAGCCGGGTTTATATAGGCAGTGGGCAAAACCCCGTCCTCCAACAGTACAAAATGCTGTGAGTGCAGTGAGTCCCTGCAGTGGGGGGTCAATAAACGGTAAGGGTACCGCGCTGTAGGTTTTGGGTTTATATCCTCAAAAACCGGTATGGGGCTGTGGCCATCGTTCCTTGCCCTGTCCGAGTACAGTTCAATCCTGCCGCTGGGGGTTTTAAACCTTAAATCATCCCATGCTATCGGCGATATACCCGGCAGTTTCACCGGGCCTTTTTTCAAAAGGTCAAGGGTTATGCCTTTTTGCCTGGTTAAGGGAAGTATAGCCCTTTCCAGCCACCATGTATGGTCCTTTACGGGAAACCCTTCTAGGTTCAGCCTTTTTGCCAGCTCATTGAATATCCAAAGCTCCGATGGCAGCCACGGCTCCGGTTCCACCACCCGGTTGCAGTAATTGATATAGGTATGCAGCATGGAGGTATATATGATATCCTCGTCCTCCAGGAAATGCCGGCAGGGCAGCACGATATCCGCCAGGTTTGCGGTATCCGTCATAAAGAGGTCAATTGTTACCTTGAAGTCCACCTTTGAAATGGCCCTTGCAAGGCGGCGGCTGTCCATTGCCTGGGTAACGGGGTTCGCCCTGGCGGTAAACAGCATCCTGACCGGCGGCGACTGTGCCTCCTCAATAAAGGTTGCCATGCGTGGCCTCGGGTATTGGCGCCGTTCAGCCGCAAGGCCGGTCCCTTCCAGCAGGTCCTGGTCTATATAACTCGATATCCTTTTGTTCGCGTAGTTAACACCGCCGCCGGGGACGCCTATGTTTCCGGTAAGCGCCGCCAGCGCGTCTATGGCCCTTACAGTGTTACCGCCGTTGCTGTACCTTTGCAGGCCGTAACCCAAAAGTATGCAGGAGGGTTTTTGGGAACCGTAAATCCTTGCCAGTTGGACTATATCCTCCGCCGGTATACCGGTTATCCTCGAGGCAGCCTCGGGGGTGAACCCTTTAACGTATTCGCTGAACTCGGAAAAGCCCTTTACATGGTTTTCAACAAACCCGCGATCTACAAGGTTTTCCGAAATAAGCACATGGGCCATGGAAAGGGCAAGTGCGCCGTCGGTGCCTGGCCGGGGCGCATAATGGCGGTGTGCCCGCTTGGCAGTATCGGTCTTTATTGGGTCAATAACTATTACGGTAGCGCCGTTTTCCGCAGCTTTTTTTATAAAAGGTATAAGGTGTACGCTGGTGTTCCATGGGTTTCTGCTCCAGATAAGCAGTGTCCTTGTGTTTGTCAAGTCCGAAGGGTCGTGGCTCAGCACAGCCCCGAAATCATAATTTTGCGCGGCTATGCCGGCTCCCCAGCACAGGCTTCCCCGTGGTTCGGTCACCCCGCCGTAGGCATTGAAGAAACGGTGGTCAATACTCTTCAATACTCCGCCGTTGCCCGCGTCATAGCAGTGCATAAGGGCGGTGGTAGGATACTTTGCCCTAAGGTCTTCCATCTTTTCGGCTATACAGTCAAGGGCGTCCTCCCAGCTTACGGGCTTCCACCCGCTGTCCGTTCTTTTGAGGGGCCTTTTCAGCCTGCCGGGGTGGTAAAGCATATCCATGTGTTTTTTGCCCTTTCGGCAAAGGGTCCGGCCGGTTATATGGTTCTCCGGGTTACCCCTAATGGACAGAATCCTGTTATCCCTTACAGTGGCGATTATTGCACAGGCATCCCAGCAGTCAAGGGTACAGGCGGTCTTTATATAAGTTGTCCCGTCAGGCAGTTTATTTTTATCTTTCAATTCTGTCCCTCCTCTCAAAACCATTATACCGCACTAAATGAATATATACGACTAAAATCCTTCTATAACACAGCTTAGCCGCATATAGATGATATAGAAAGACACGAAAAAAGGGGGTTCCGAGAATTGAAGGATTATATACACGAACGGGTGATAGCTGCTGCAAAATATGTATTGGATACGAAGTCTACGGTGCGGGAAACGGCAAAGGTTTTTGGAGTGAGTAAAAGTACCATACATAAGGACATTACAGACAGGCTTCCAAGGATAAATCCTTCACTTGCAGAGGAAGTAAAGAGGGTGTTGGCCTACAACAAGGCGGAGAGGCACATAAGGGGCGGAAAGGCCACCAGGGAAAAATACATAAAGGCCCAGGGCAAAAATGCCATACCTTCTTAAACATAGCAAAAAAAACCTAAAAAAAGAGGTTTTTTTGGGATGATATAGAATTTTATATAGTAATAAAGCAACACAAGAAAAAACCGGGAGGCTGGGGAAACGCATGTTAGACCTTAACGTGGAAATGGGAATTGACCTCGGTACCGCCAGTGTATTGGTGTATGTCAGAAAGAAAGGTGTAGTTTTGAACGAACCGTCGGTGGTTGCACTGGACAAAAACACCGATAAAATCCTTGCCGTGGGTGAAGAGGCAAGGCAGATGCTTGGCAGGACGCCGGGGAACATAGTAGCGATACGGCCCTTGAAGGACGGCGTCATATCCGATTTCGAAATTACCGAAAGGATGCTCAAGCATTTTATACAGAAGGCATGCGGAACCCGCAGGATATTTAAGCCAAGAGTCATAATATGCGTGCCCAGCGGAGTGACCCAGGTGGAAAAAAGGGCGGTTATCGATGCTGCGAACCAAGCCGGGGCTAGAAAGACCTATCTTATTGAAGAACCTGTTGCTGCCGCTATTGGTGCAGGGCTGGACATTTCAAAACCCTCAGGCAATATGATTGCGGATATAGGGGGAGGGACCACCGACGTTGCCGTTATATCGCTGGGCGGAATAGTGGTAAACGCCTCCATAAAAATCGCCGGGGACAAATTCGATGAAGCCATAATCAGGTACATGAGAAAGAAATACAACCTGCTAATTGGCGAAAGAACCGCCGAGGAAATGAAGATTCGTATAGGCTCCGCCTTTGAAACCGGGAATGGCAAATCGATGGATGTTAGGGGACGGAACCTCGTAACGGGACTTCCCAAAACCCACGAGGTGTTCTCCAATGAAATGGTGGAAGCGTTGGAAGAGCCTGTTGCAGCCATTGTGGACACCATACATTCGGTTATAGAAAAAACCCCTCCCGAGCTTGCCGCGGACATCAGCAACAGCGGGATAGTGCTGACGGGTGGAGGTGCGCTGCTGCACGGGCTGGATATGCTGCTCAATCAAAAGCTTGGCGCCCCTGTCCGGGTGGCGGATAACCCAATTTCCTGCGTGGCCATCGGGACGGGTAAGGCCCTGGAAGCCATGGAGGCTTTGGAGGGCCGACTGGTCAGCACAAAGGGACGCTAATTTAAGTACGCCGGTATGCCCGGCGTTTTTTTATTTTTAGGGTTTTTGGTTTCTAAAGTTTAATACCGGCGGTGACGATATTTATCTATGAGGTGATTTGCGATGTTCAGGGGACTTTACATGGCTGCCAGCGCAATGGTTACCGAGGTAAAAAGGGTGGACGTGCTGGCAAACAATATTGCCAATGCCGATACCAACGGTTATAAGGGGGACCGGGTAGTAACGGGTCCCTTCAGGGAGGTACTCATATCCAGGATAAACGACGACACACCCCACAGCATTTATGCAAGGACTGGCGGTCTGACGGCGGAGACGGAGGGTGACAGGATAAGGGTGGAGACCCGCGGCAGATTCCTGGTCATTGAAACGCCCAGGGGAAGAAGCTATGCCACCGAAGCCGCCTTAACCGTGAACGATGAGGGTTACCTTGTAACCACCAACGGGAACTATGTGCTGGGGGAAAACGGCAGGATACGGGTCGGGGGCCCGGAGCAATTATACATCGACCAGGGCGGCAGCGTGTATTCTTACGGGAACCCCGTGGGCAGGCTGAGGATGTTTACCGCCCCCGGCGTGATAGGAACCGTTAACGGTGGTTCGGTGCTCAATGAAGTTGTCACCTCCTTCATGCAGGGCAGCATGAAGGAAACCAACCGTCCCCTGGACCTGGCCATCAAGGGAGACGGGTATTTCTGCGTAAGGGTTGACGGCAGGGAAAAGTATACCAGGGACGGTTCCTTTGTTATTGATTCGGAGGGATACCTGTCAACGGCAGAGGGATACAGGGTGGTAGGAGACATGGGCGATATATACATAGGTGATGAAGAGATTGACATACGAACCAACGGGGAGATTTACTCCGGTGACCTGTTCTGGGACAGGCTTAAACTCGTAACCTTTGACCGGCCGAAGGAGCTGCGCAAGGTGGGGGATAACCTTTACGAGGCCAGGGAATATAGCAGCTACCGGTACGGTATAGAAGGCGAGGTACTGCAGGGCTTCCTGGAGACCTCCAACATAAATGCGGTTAAGGAAATGGTAAACATGATTTCCGCCTTCAGGACCTATGAAGCCAATCAGAGGGTTGTGATGGCCTATGACGAAATAATGGGCAAGGCGGTTAACGAGGTAGGCAGGGTATAAGATAAGAAGGGGTGAGCGATATGATGAGGGCACTTTGGACAGCCAGTTCAGGGATGACGGCACAGCAGCTTAACGTGGATACCATTGCCAACAACCTGGCAAACGTAAACACCACGGGTTATAAAAAGGAGAGGGCGGAGTTTAAGGACCTGCTTTACGTGTCACTGTTCAGGGCGGAGGTTGTGGACGGCCAGGGCAGGCCGGTGGGCCTGCAGGTAGGCCACGGTGTGAGGCCTTCGGCCATAGTCAAAAATTTCACCCAGGGCAGCATGCAAGCCACCGGCAATCCCTTGGACTTTGCGATAGACGGCGAGGGCTTCTTTGTGGTGCGCGACCAGAACGACAACCTTCTTTACACCAGGGATGGAAGCTTCAAGCTGAGCATTGACGGTGAAGAAGCAAGCCTTGTCACTTCCGCCGGGTATTTCGTGCAGGTTGAAGGCGCGGACGCGGAGCTTGGCAGCGATATAAACGAAATAACAATCGATGACAGCGGAATGCTTATGGTTAGAAGGAATGACGGCACGCTGGATGAAATAGGCATAGTGGACCTGGTGAGGTTTGTAAACCCCGCCGGGCTTGAAAGTGTCGGTGGGAACCTGTACAGGCCTACCACCGCGTCGGGGGAACCCATTGAAGCGGAGGAGCCGGGTGTCAACGGTCGAATAATACAGAGTTTCCTTGAAGCATCCAATGTCCAGGTGGTGGAGGAGATGGTAAAACTGATAACCGCCCAGAGG
>JAAYEV010000162.1 GCA_012728565.1 Clostridiales bacterium | reverse complement strand
GCTGTTCAGCAGATTGGCACTTTAGAACTTCATTAAATATTTTTTCAAGGAGCTTTTCAATTGATTTGTCACGATTATTGTTAAGAAAAAGTCCGTGCAATTCTTCTTCGGTTAGTGTAATATTGAACTGAGCCATGGGTTTCTTTCCTCCTCGGTTTGGTATTTGTTCACACCTATATTATAACCGAGGAAATGAGTCTGTGGCTCACTATCCTTTTACACAATTATACGGACTTAATCCGTGGTGGATGTGGAGGCCAACCTCAAAAGGAGTGGAAAGCCCGCGGAAAAACACGTTTACACCGGGGTGCTGCTTAAAGAGGTGCTAGAAGAGGCAGGGGTGGATACCGCCGGTAAGGATACCGTTATCATGAAGGCGGTGGATGGGTATACTTCGGCCATAGGGATGGAGGAAACCCTGCAGGACGATAATGTGTACCTGGTGTTCAAAATGGACGGCGAGCCGCTGGGTACCAAGGAAGAAGGCGGCAGCGGTCCGCTGCAGGTTATTATTGCCAAGGACCCCTTCAGCCAGAGATGGTGCAAATTTGTCATGGAGATTGAGCTGCAATGACGATGCCCCTTGAGGTGCGAGACCTATGGTACCGGTACCCCGGCAGCGGTGAGGATGTATTAAGGGGCGTAAACCTTACCGTGGAGCCCGGTGAAGTGCTGGCGGTGGTAGGGCTTAGCGGCAGCGGCAAGAGTACGCTGTGTTACTGCCTAAGCGGCATTGTGCCACACATTTATTCGGGGAATATGAGGGGTGAGGTGCTGATTAAAGGGACGCCTACAACTTCCATGAAGATACCCCAGATTGCAACCAGGCTGGGGATAGTGTTCCAGGAACCGGATACCCAGCTTTTTTCGCCCACCGTGGAGGATGAGGTCGCCTTCGGGCCGGAGAATCTATGCCTTTCAAGGGAGGAAATAGGCGAAAGGCTTAAGACCGCCCTTAAGCTGGTAGGAATGGAAGATTTTCGCCTTGGCAGCCCCAACCAGCTATCCGGCGGACAAAAGCAGCTTATAGCCCTGGCCTCGGTGCTAAGCCTTGACCCGGAGATACTGATATTCGACGAGGCCATGTCTCAGATAGATGCACAGGGCAAGACGGCGATAAAAGAGGCAATATCAGGTCTTAAGGACCGGGGCAAGACAATTGTTATGATTGAACACGACTTGGATAACCTTGACGTGGCGGACAGGGTGCTGCTGCTTCGGGAAGGTGTGTTGCAGCCCTTTGAGGGGAGACTGTAAGGGGGTATAAAAAATAGAGCCGTACATAGAACTGGAGGATGTAAGCTTTGCGTATAATAAGGATATACCGGTCATACAAGGGCTTTCGCTAAAGCTTTTTAAGGAACAGTTTACTGCAATAACCGGCCCCAACGGCAGCGGCAAAACAACCCTCGGTAAGATTATGACAGGTATACTGAGACCTCAAAAAGGGTGTGTTAGAATCTGCGGCAGCGACAGTGCCGGGATGAAGCTGGGTGAAATTGGCCGGAGGGTCGGGTACCTGTTCCAGAATCCCGCCCTTCAGATTTTTGCACCCTCGGTCCGGGAAGAGGTTTCCTTTGCCTTGGAGCTGAAGGGATACAGCAGCGAGGAAATAGGGCGGAGGGTGGACGAAGTGCTGCGGGACCTGGACCTTTTCCACCTGCAGGATGCCCTTCCCTTTAAGCTGAGCAGGGGAGAAAAACAGCGGCTTGCCATAGCTGCGGTGCTGGTAAACAAGCCGGGTTTTTTGATATTGGATGAGCCCACCACCGGGCTGGACATGGAGAGGCGAAGGGTCCTTTCGGATATGCTAAGGGACTTAAAGCAAAAGGGTATAGGCATGGCTGTTATAAGCCACGACAGGGCGTTTATAGATCGCCTTGCCGACAGAGAGGTCAGGATGCACGGGGGTGAGATTGTTGAAGACAGGACTTAAAGGACTTGACCCAAGAAGCAAGCTGGTTTTGGTTCTCTGTCTTTCCACCCTCGGAGTGCTCATACAGGATATCCGGGTGCTCACGGCAGTGCTCTCGGTATCGATGGTACTATCGGTGGCAGCTGGCAGCCGGCTATTTGCACTGGTTAAGAAATTCCGGCGGATATTGTGGCTGTTCGTGGCCATAGCCATAATCCAGAGCATATTCTCGCCCTCAGGAAGGGTCCTGGTAAACTTAGGCGGGATAAAGCTTATTACAGTTGGGGGGCTTTACAAGGGCGTGGCAATGGTCCTCCGGATGTCAATTGTAATGGTGTCGGCAACCATTATGGCCACGTCCAATTACAGGGAGATAGTACAGGGGCTTGTGCAGTGGAGGATACCCTATGAAATCGCCTTTATGGTGTCGGTGGCTATTAGGTTTTTACCTCTTTTAACCGACGAGATAAAAAACGTGGTAACGGCGGTGCAGCTTAGGGGAATAGAGTTGGACAAGATTCCTGTGCGGCAGAGGCTGAAGGTTTATTCCTACCTCATAATGCCGGTGGTTTCCGGAGCAGTAATTAAGTCAAGGGAACTGGCCACAACAATGGAGACAAGGGCCTTCAGGGCATACCCCAAAAGGACCAGCTATATGCTACTGACCATGCAAAGGGCGGACTATGCTGTTATAATTATAAGTATGGCAGTCAGCATTTTCACGCTTATGTTTTATTTCTACGCGATTTGAAACGGGGGAGGGTATAACGAATGAGAGTATTTTCGGTATTTGGCATAACCCAGTCGGGTAAAACCACCACTATAGAGAATATTATAAGGGAACTAAGGAAAAGACGCTATTCGGTGGGCTCGGTAAAGGAGATTCATTTTGAGAAGTTTGCCATAGACAAGGAAGGTACCAACACCTACCGGCATCGTATGGCGGGGTCGGAGCTTGTAACCGCAAGGGGTTACAAAGAGACCGATATACTGTTCCAGCGCATGCTTTCAATGGATGAGATTTTGAAGTTTTATCACCATGACTTTGTGGTGTTGGAGGGGGTAACCGACTGCAACGTGCCAAAAATTGTAACCGCTCATAACATCGCTGAAGTGGATGAGAGACTGGACGATACTGTATTTGCCATATCCGGCAGGATTGCCAATGGCTTAAAAGAGTATAGGGGCATACCGGTTATAAATCCTATAGAAGATACTGAAAGGCTGGTTGACCTGGTGGAGCAAAAGGTGTACGAAAGGCTGCCGGACTTCCCGCCGGAGTGCTGCCGCGCCTGCGGTTATTCATGCAGCGAACTGGGGATAAGGATATTAAAGGGCCAGTCCAAAAGGGAAGACTGTATTTTGTCAAAATCCAATATAAAGCTATTGGTTGACGACCGGGAGATTGACATGGTGCCCTTTGTACAGAAAATTCTTTTTAACGCGGTAGAAGGTGTGGTAAAGGAATTGGAAGGATATAAAAAAGGCGCAAAGGTAGAAATAAGAATAGGTGGTATGTAGATGCAGCTTGAAAAGGAATTTATCGACAGGTGGAATATAACAGGATATCAAATAGAAAAGCAGTTTAATAGCAAGAAGAACAAGGTGTATCTTGTAAGGGCGGATATAGAGGGGGCCGGCGAGAAACGTTTTGTGTTGAAACAATACAAGGGGCGGCGCAGGTCTGTCTCGAGAGAAGCGGACATTTTAGCCGAACTTTACAAGAGGGGGGTCAGCGTTCCAGAGCTTTATTACAGGGGCGCAAAGTCCATAGTTATAGAGTATGTAAACGGTCCGACGCTTATAGATGTTATGACCGATGCGGAGTATATCGCCGGGCAAAAGTTTGATTATATTAATGCTAAGGGGATGGCGTCACATATTGCCAGATGGCTTGATGACTTTTACAAGGCAATGGAGCAGATTACCGGCAGAAGCATTATACTGTGGGACATTAATCTTAGGAATTTCCTGGTAGGGTATAAGCTGTACGGTATAGACTTTGAGGAATGCCGGGAAGGGGCGTACGAGGAAGATTTGGGGAGGCTTTTGGCCTTTATAGTCACCTATGCGCCGGCCTTTACCCCATATAAAATAGAGTTTGCCAGGGAAGTTTACAATGCCCTGGGAAGGCGTTTGGACCTTGACAGGGACAGGGTGATGGCAGAAACGGCAAAGGAGTTTGACGCCATTCGTGATAGAAGGGGTATGGAAATACCGGAGGACATAGTCGGAAGAATAATCCCGGTGAACCTGTTCCCCTGACAAACCCATATATGCAATTTTTCTTTTGCGTTTTCCCGGGTTCGCCCGTTTCGGGGATTGAACCGCCAAATGTGGGGGAAACTAAAAAATATGCTGGACAATGGGGCAAAGGAATGGTATCATAATCTAAATGAGCAGTTTCCTTTAAGTTGGTACCGTGAGACCGGCAAGGAATGGATAAGGGGTCTATGAACACTCTTTGATTGAAAGCAAGCTTCCTGCCGGTGAACGGGGGAAGCTTTTTTAATACAAAAAGGCAGGTGTTTATATGAGGGTCAAGGCGGTTATAATGGACGAGAAGACCATAGACCGGGCGGTTACAAGGACGGCCCACGAGATATTGGAAAGAAACAAGGGCACGGAAAACCTGGCGCTTTTAGGGATTAGGACAAGGGGAGTGCCTTTGGCCCAGAGGATAAAGGGCAAGATAAAAGAAATAGAGGGTGCGGACCTTCCGCTGGGGATACTGGATATAACGCTGTACCGTGACGACCTCAGCACCATAGCAAAACTGCCGATAGTAAACGGAACCCAGATAGACTTTGACGTAAACGACAAAAAGTTGGTTCTGGTAGACGATGTATTGTACACCGGAAGGACAGTAAGGGCGGCGCTGGACGCCATAGTGGACATAGGCCGGCCGTCGGCGATACAGCTTATGGTACTGGTGGACAGGGGACACAGGGAACTGCCCATAAGGGCGGACTACGTCGGTAAAAACGTTCCAACGTCAAAAAAAGAGATAATAAAGGTCAACCTCAAGGAGGTTGACGGGGAAAACTCAGTGTTGATAGTGGAAATGTAAATAAAGCAAGTCCTTTAATTTGGTCCTGTGAGGCTAAGAAGGGGGAATTGAAATGTTAACGGCAAATATCTGTCAAAGCCTTAACATTGGTATCTGCGGATACGGATGATGGAGCAGTAGGTCACATGCCTATATAAAAATAAAAGGCGTGGGCTGCTGCTCTTTTTGTATAGCCAGGGAAAGGGACAGGCATACTGTATGACGGGCGGGGGAAAGACACAAGAACCGTCCCCGTGCCTTTGAGTCTTTTGGAGGTGAATATATGAGGCTTAAAAATCTCTTGGGAATAAGAGACCTTGATACCGAAGATATATTGCAGATACTGGATACGGCAGTGCTTATGAAGCCCATAATGGAAACAAAGAATAAAAGGACCAACTACCTTTTGGGAAAGATAATGGTGACGCTGTTTTACGAGCCCAGCACCCGCACAAGGGTTTCCTTTGAGCTGGCGGCAAAATACCTTGGCGCCACCACCACCAATATTTCGACGTCCGCCAGCAGCGTGGTGAAGGGAGAGACCCTTATTGACACCGCAAGGACGCTGCAGGCCATGGGGGTGGACATAGTGGTCATGAGGCACCCCATGACGGCAGCCCATCGGCTGTTGGCCCGGCACCTTGACGCGGTTATAATAAACGCCGGTGACGGCATAAACGAGCACCCCACCCAGGCACTGCTGGACATGTTCACCATAAGGGAGAAGAAGGGAACCCTTAAGGGACTTAAAGTGGTAATAGCCGGCGACATACTGCACTCGAGGGTGGCCCGCAGCAACATTTGGGGCCTTACAAAGCTGGGTGCAAGGGTGGTGCTGGCAGGGCCCGCAACCCTGATACCGAAGGGAATAGGAAATATGGGGGTTGAGGTTTACCACGACCTGCGGCAGGCGGCGGTGGACGCCGACGTTATAATGGGCCTTCGGATACAGCTGGAGCGTCAAAAAAGCGGACTTTTCCCGTCTTTGCGTGAATACAACATGCTGTTCGGGATAGATGAAAGGGTGCTGGAAGTGGCGAAGGAGGATGTCTTGGTAATGCACCCGGGTCCTACCAACCGCGGCGTGGAGATGTCCAGCGAAATTATAGACGGAGAAAATTCCGCCATAGAAGAGCAGGTCACCAACGGGGTGGCGGTAAGGATGGCGCTGCTTTACATGCTCACAAGGGAGGGGGTTTCCTAATGGACAGGATACTGGTAAAGGGCGGAAGAATGATAGACCCGGCAAGCGGTACCGATGCGGTGAAGGATATACTGGTGGAGGACGGAAGGATAGCACGAATCGGGAACGGTTTAAGCGTAAATGACGCGGTGCAGGTAAATGCAGAGGGCATGCTTGTTTTCCCGGGACTTGTAGACATGCACGTGCACCTTCGCGAACCGGGTTTCGAGCACAAGGAGACCATAGAAAGCGGTACAAAAAGCGCCGCAGCGGGCGGTTTCACCACCGTGGCCTGCATGCCAAATACCAATCCCGTAATAGACAGCCCCGCCATGGTGGAATATGTATACCTCAAGGCAGAAAAGGAAGGCTGCGTTAAGGTTAAGCCCATAGCGGCCATTACAAAGGGCCAAAGAGGCGAAGAGCTATCCCCTATCGGGGAACTGGTACGATACGGCGCCGCGGCCTTTTCGGACGACGGTCACCCGGTATCAAACAGCAACCTGATGAGGCGGGCGATGGAGTACGCCTCAATGTGGGATGCGCTTATTATATCCCACTGCGAGGACGCTGACCTCAGCCGGGACGGGGTCATGAACGAGGGGGAAATATCCACCATGCTGGGGATGAGGGGAATCCCGTCGGTGGCGGAGGATGTTATGGTGGCCAGGGAGATAGCCCTTGCAAGGTATACCGGCTGCAGAGTTCACATAGCCCACATAAGTACCAAGGCCTCGGTGGAGATGGTAAGAAGGGCCAAGGCGGAAGGCATAAAGATTAGTGCCGAAGCCGCGCCTCATCATTTCTCCCTTACCGACAGCGCCGTGGACGGGTACAGTTCCATGACCAAGGTAAACCCGCCCCTTAGAAGCGAAGAGGATGTGGAGGCGGTAATTGGCGGCCTTAGGGACGGCACCATAGACGCCATAGCCACCGACCATGCGCCGCACCACAGGGATGACAAGGAAGTGGAATACAGCATGGCCGCCTTCGGCATATCCGGCCTTGAAACGGCGGTGCCGCTGGCGGTGACGCACCTGCTTCGGCCCGGCATCCTGACACCGCTTGAACTGGCGGAGCGAATGTCCCTGGCGCCGGCAAGACTTTTGAGATTAGATGCAGGGTATATAGCCGAGGGCGGCCCGGCGGACATAACCGTTATTGACCCGGACTGCGAAGTTGTTGTGGATGTATCCAGGTTTGTATCAAAAGGAAAGAACTCCCCCTTTGACGGAATGAAGCTCTGGGGAAGGGTGCTTTACACGATGGCGGGAGGCAGGATAGCCTGGAACGCCGAGAATAGATAAAAATACAAAAATTATTGAATATATATACATGTGGATGTATAATTATAGATAAAGCAAAACCCGGAAGGGTTATGCGAAAAAAAGGCGGCGGTTTTTATGTTTGCGGACAGGCTGATGGAGAGCATAAAGAAGAAAGGCAACCCGTCGGTGCTGGGCCTTGACCCGCGGCCGGGGATGATACCCCGGTGTATAAGGGATGTACATGGGGAGGACCTGGGCAGGGCGGTGTTCGAGTTTAACAAAGCCCTTATTGATGCGGTGGCGGACCTTGTTCCGGCGGTGAAGCTGCAGATAGCCTTTTATGAAGCCCTTGGGCTTGAAGGTCTAAGGGCCTACCGCGAGACCGCGGACTACGCCAAGGAAAGGGGCCTTCTTGTAATCGGCGATATAAAAAGGGGAGATATCTCTTCCACGGCGGAGGCGTACAGGGATGCGCACCTTTTTGGGCATTTCCGGTGCGACGCGGTAACGCTCAACCCGTTCCTTGGGTATGATTCGGTGGAGCCCTTTCTTAAGGCCTGCAGCAGAGATGGCAAGGGGGTATTCATCCTGGTTAAGACGTCAAATCCTTCCTCGGGGGACCTGCAAAACCTCAAAGTGGGAGATGAATACCTGTACCAGTACCTGGCCGGAAAGGTGGCGGAATGGGGAAGGGACCTTTTGGGAAAATACGGGTACAGCTCGGTTGGGGCGGTGGTGGGTGCCACCTATCCCGGAGAGCTTAAAGTACTAAGAAGGATAATGCCCCACACGCCGCTGCTGCTTCCCGGCTATGGTGCCCAGGGAGCGGGCGGCAGGGATGTCGCCGCGGCCTTTGACGATAAAGGGCTGGGAGCGGTTGTGAATTCCTCCCGCGCCCTTGCGGGTGCGTACCTAAGGGCGGAAAAGCCTGAATGCGTAACGGTGGAGGAATTCAAAAAGTATACCCGGGATGAAGCACTGCGCATGAGGGATGATATAACCGACGCGATAAAAAACAGGGACATAAATATGCAGGGGGAGTGTCAAAGTTGAAAGCTTATCTTGTGCTGGAGGACGGCAGCGTATTCGAGGGAAAGCCCTTCGGGGAAATTGGGGAAACGGTCGGGGAGATAGTGTTCAATACCGGAATGACGGGGTACCAGGAGATTCTTACCGACCCTTCCTATGAAGGACAAATAGTGGTTATGACCTATCCTTTGATAGGCAACTACGGTGTATCCGATGAACACGGCGAATCGATAAAACCCAGGGTTAAGGGATTTGTTGTAAGGGAATTCTACCGGGACGCCATAGGATGGCAGGGCGGTGACGACATAGAAAAGTACATGAAAAAATACGGCATTGTCGGCATAGAGGACGTGGACACCAGGGCCCTTACAAGGATAATACGGGAAAAGGGCACCATGAAGGGCGTTATTACCCTTAGGGAGAACCTTGGAAAGGAAGCCCTTAAAGCCCTCCTTGACGGGTTTAACAACAGCGGCGCCGTTACGAGGGTTACCACCGACGAAGTGTATTATGTAAAACCCAAGTGCCTTAACGTGGCGGTGCTGGACTTCGGGGTAAAAAAGAGCATAATACACTCCCTAAGCAGCCGGTACTGCAATGTAAACATATTTCCGGCCTTTGCAAGCCCCAAGCAGGTCTTGAGCCTCAACCCCGACGGAATACTGCTGTCCAACGGCCCGGGGGACCCCAAGGACCTTTTGTCCATATTGGACAACATAAAGGAGCTGCTGCATAAAAAACCGGTTATGGGTATATGCCTCGGGTACCAGCTTTTGGCCCTGGCGCTGGGGGCCGATACCAGCAAGATGAAATACGGTCACAGGGGATGCAACCACCCGGTAAAGGACCTGAAACAGGGAAAGGTATACATTACCTCCCAGAATCACGGGTACATGGTGGACGCAGGCAGTTTAAACACCGATAGGCTTGAGGTAACCCATATAAACGTAAACGACGGTACGCTGGAGGGCTTCAGGCACAGGCACCTGCCGGTTTTCGGCGTCCAGTTCCACCCGGAAGCGGCGCCGGGACCGCAGGATACGCAGCACCTGTTTGATGAATTTATTGCGGTCATGGAAAAACACAGGAGGGAGAAACAGTACAACTATGCCTAAACGAAAGGATGTAAAGCGGGTTTTGGTGATCGGTTCAGGGCCGATTGTTATAGGCCAGGCGGCGGAGTTTGACTATTCCGGGACCCAGGCGTGCCAGGCCCTCAAGGAGGAGGGTATAGAAGTGGTGCTGATAAACAGCAACCCCGCCACCATAATGACCGACAGCCATATAGCCGACAAGGTATATATAGAACCGATTACCATTGAGTTTGTTGAGCAGATAATCAAGAGGGAAAGGCCGGACAGCCTCCTAGCTACCATGGGGGGGCAGACCGGCCTCAATATTGCGATGGAGTTGGAGGAAAAGGGTATCCTTAACCGGTACGGGGTTAAACTTATAGGGACCGGCATAAAAGCCATAACGCTGGCGGAGGACCGGGAAAAGTTCAAGGGCCTCATGGAGAGCATAGAACAGCCGGTGGTGGAAAACGCCATAGTTACAAAGGTGGAGGAAGGAGAGCGATTTGCCGAAAGGGTGGGCTACCCGGTGGTGGTGCGTCCCGCCTACACGCTGGGGGGCACCGGCGGGGGTATAGCCCGGGACCAAGTTCAGCTTAGGGAAATCCTCCGGATGGGTCTTTCGCTGAGCAGGGTAAACCAGGCCATCGTGGAGAAGTGCCTTACCGGTTGGAGGGAGATTGAGTACGAGGTAATAAGGGACGGCAGTGGAAACTGCATTACCGTGTGCAACATGGAAAACATAGACCCGGTGGGGATTCATACCGGTGACAGCATAGTGATAGCCCCCTCCCAGACGCTGCCGGATAAGCAGTACCAGGTATTAAGGACCGCATCGTTAAGAATAATAGAAGCGCTGGGAATAGAGGGGGGCTGCAATATACAGTTTGCGCTGCATCCCAGGACCGGGCAGTATTATGTAATTGAGGTAAACCCCAGGGTGAGCCGGTCCAGCGCGCTAGCCTCCAAGGCGACCGGGTACCCGATTGCCAAGGTGGCCGCAAAGATTGCCGCCGGGTACAGACTGGAGGAGATTGAAAACAAGGTTACCGGAAAAACCAAGGCCTGCTTTGAGCCGGTGCTGGACTACGTGGTGATAAAAATGCCCCGCTGGCCCTTCGACAAGTTCGTAGAGGGGGAAAGGCACCTGGGCACCAGGATGAAGGCCACCGGCGAGGTGATGGCCATAGGCAACACCTTCCAGGCCGCCCTTCTAAAGGCTATACGTTCGCTGGATTTAGGCCTTACCAGCCTGGACCTGCCAAGGCTTTCGGTCTTAAGCGACCGGGAGATTCGAGAAAGGCTTAGCGAGGGCGACGACGAAAGGCTGTTTATTATTGCCCAGGCCATTAAGAGGGGCTTTTCGGTGGAGGAGATATGCGGCCTTACCGGGATTCATCCCTATTTTATAACCAAGATAGGGGAAATAGCACTCCATGAAGAATACCTCAAGACCAGGGACCTTTACCAGTTAAACCGGGAGGAAATACTGCGGGCTAAAAAGATGGGTTTTTCCGACAAGGCCATAGGCCGGTTTACCGGGGCCGGTGTCAGGGACGTGTTCAGCAGAAGGGTACAGCTTGGCGTCCTTCCGTCCTACAAGATGGTGGACACCTGTGGGGCGGAGTTTGAGGCGGTCTCGCCCTATTATTATTCCACCTACGACAGCGAGGACGAGGCGGCGGCCGCCGGTAAAGAAAGAAAGGTGATGGTTATAGGCTCCGGGCCCATAAGGATAGGCCAGGGCATAGAGTTCGACTACTGTTCGGTACACTGTGTGAAGGCCTTAAGAAAGATGGGAATAAAGACGGTGATTGTAAACAACAATCCCGAAACGGTAAGCACCGACTTTGACGTGTCCGACCGGCTTTATTTCGAACCGATAACCGAAGAAGACGTGCTCAACATCATATGGCAGGAAAACCCCGAAGGGGTGGTGCTGCAGTTCGGCGGGCAGACCTCTATAAAGCTGGCGGCATTTCTACAGGAAATGGGCGTTAAGGTGTTGGGCACACAGCCCAGGTACATTGATATGGCGGAGGACAGGAAGAAGATGGACTCCCTGCTGGAGCATCTTGACATTCCAAGGCCCAAGGGTTTCGGAGTGACCAGCGTTGTCGAGGGCATGCAAAAGGGGGAAGAGCTGGGGTATCCCCTTTTAGTGCGGCCTTCCTATGTGCTGGGAGGCCAGGGTATGGAAATAGTGCATGACCGGCAGGGGCTTAAGGAATACTTGGAATTTGTGTTCAGCTACCCGCAAAAGCACCCGGTGCTTATAGACCGGTACCTGGTGGGCAAGGAAGTGGAGGTTGATGCCATCTGCGACGGGAAAAGGGTGCTGATACCCGGCATAATGGAACACCTGGAGCGGGCCGGTGTCCACTCGGGGGACAGCATATCAATATACCCGCCGGTCAGCCTGGCGCCGGGCATAAAACAAAAAGTCGTGGAGTATACCAAAAAGATTGCCCTTGCCATGGAAGTTATGGGCATAGTAAACATCCAATACGTGGAGTACCAGGGCGAGGTGTACGTAATAGAAGTGAACCCCCGGTCCAGCCGTACAGTGCCCTATATAAGCAAGGTAACCGGCATCCCGATGGTGGAGCTGGCCACCAGGGCGGCGCTGGGAGAAAGCCTTGAAAGCATGGGCTGGCCGGACGGGCTGCAGGAAGAATCAAGGCTGGTGGCGGTCAAGGTTCCTGTGTTTTCACTGGATAAGCTGCCCCGGGTGGAAACGGGGCTGGGACCCCAGATGAAGTCCACCGGCGAGGTTCTGGGGATAGGGGAGAACCTTACCCAGGCCCTTTATAAGGGTTTTGTTGCCGCCGGGTACAAAATACCCAAAGAAGGCAGGGTCTTAGCCGCCGTATCCGACCTGTACAAGAAGGAGTTTTTACCGATAGCGGAGGAACTGCACAGGCTGGGGTTTGAAATATATGCCACCGGCGGAACCGGCGCTTTCCTTAAGGAAAACGGGGTGCCCTGTACCGTGGTAAACAAGGTGGGTGAAGGGCATCCGGATGTACTGGAATTGGTACGCCGGGGAGAAATTGACATGATTATAGATACGCCGACCCACGGCCGAAGGCTGGACAGCTACGGTTTTGTTCTAAGGAGAGCGGCGGTGGAAAACGCGGTGACCTGTTTTACCTTTATTGACACCGCAAGGGCGATGGTTGATATAATAAAGGCGGGGATAAGCCCCGGGGACCTTAGAATATTCCACCTGGAGGAACTAAAGGGATGAAAGAGCCGAAAGTGCTGCAGGTTATTGAAAACAAACCCATAGCGGCCGGTATTTACAGCCTGGAACTCTATCACCACGCACTGTGCGAAGAAGTGCTGCCGGGACAGTTTTTCCATATAAAATGCGGCGGGGACAAATTTCCGCTACTCAGAAGGCCGATAAGTCTCTCCTATACCAAAAGGGAGAAGGGCGCCGTAGTGCTGATTTACCGGGTGCAGGGCCAGGGCACCGAGTTTTTGTCCTCCAGGAGGCCGGGGGATTCGCTGGACGTTTTGGGCCCGCTGGGCAGCGGTTTCGAGGTCAACCGGCAGTACGAAAGGGTTGCAATAGTGGGGGGCGGTATAGGCATTGCGCCTCTAGTGGAACTTGCCGGCATATACGGCGACAGGGCGGCGGTGTTTGCAGGCTACAGGGACGAAACCTTTTTGCTTAAGGAATTACAGGAAAGGTCGGCGGATGTCAGGGCTGCCACCGAGGACGGAAGCTTTGGCTATGGCGGTTTTGTAACCGACCTTCTTTTGCAGTATTTAAAGGAGCAGCGCACCGATATGGTGTTTGCCTGCGGACCAAAGCCCATGCTCAAAACGGTGGCGAAGATTTGCCGGGAAAATTCTGTGGGATGCCAGGTATCGCTGGAGGAGAGAATGGCCTGCGGTGTGGGAGCCTGCCTTGGGTGCAGCTGTGCGGTAAATGAAAGGGACGGGTCCTTGCAGTATAAAAGGGTATGCAAAGACGGCCCGGTTTTCCGGGCTGAGGAGGTCTGCTGGGATGAGTAGCGTGGATATGTCGGTAAACATAGCGGGTATTAGGCTCAAAAACCCCGTTATGACCGCCTCCGGCACCTTCGGGTTTGGTGAGGAGTACGGGGAGTATTATGACTTAAATAGGCTGGGGGCTGTGGTGGTAAAGGGCCTTACGCTGAGGCCCCGTAAGGGCAACCCGCCTCCCAGGACCTGCGAGACGCCGGCGGGGATGTTAAACAGCGTAGGACTGCAAAACCCCGGCGTGGACTTCTTCCTTGAAAAGGAACTGCCGCGGCTATTGGACAGGGGGGCTTGCGTCATAGCGAACATATCCGGTGCCAGCGTTGACGAGTACTGCCTCATGATGGAAAAGCTGTCCAAGTCCGGCGTTGCAGCGGTGGAGCTTAACCTTTCCTGCCCAAACGTAAAGGAAGGGGGTATTGCCTTCGGCCTCAAGCCGGACTTGGTATATGAAGTCACAAGGCGGGTGAAAGAATGCGGCCAAAAGCCGGTAATAGTAAAGCTGTCCCCCAACGTGACCGATATAGTAGAGATTGCGCTGGCGGCGGCGGAGGGGGGAGGGGACGCGGTGTCCCTGATAAACACCCTGCTGGCCATGGACATAGACGTATGGAGCCGGAGGCCGGTGCTGGGGAATACATATGGCGGGCTGTCGGGACCGGCGGTCAAGCCGGTGGCCCTTCGGATGGTGCACCAGGTGGCGGGGGCGGTGGATATTCCGGTAATAGGTATGGGCGGAATACTGGACTGGTATGATGCGGTGCAGTTTATCCTGGCCGGTGCAAAGGCGGTGGCGGTAGGCACCGCAAATTTCGTAAACCCCCTGGCACCGGTTGAAATAATTGAGGGCATAGAAAGGTATTTAGTAAAGCAGGGCTTTACATCGGTGGAGGACATGGTGGGAGCGCTTGTTTAGCGTTTCATTATATAAAGATAGGCCGTGATAAGGAGGGGTTTTTGCTGGACAAAGATGCCGTAATGAACATTTTTACCGGGACCGGAGCGGTCATGAGGGGGCATTTTTTGCTTACCTCCGGGCTGCACAGCGACACCTACATACAATGCGCCCGGGTGCTGCAGTACCCGGAGCATACAGCACAGCTTGTCGCACTTATTGCATCCGCTTTCAAGGATGAAAGGATAGACCTGGTTGTAGGGCCCGCCGTGGGCGGTATTCTTGTTGCATATGAAGCCGGGCGGCAGCTTAATGTGCCCGCCCTGTTCACCGAGCGGGAGGACGGGGTTATGACACTCAGAAGGGGCTTTGAAATCCCTGCCGGTGCAAGGGTGCTGGTGGTGGAGGACGTTGTCACCACCGGGGGTTCGGTGGTGGAGGTTATGAATGTGGTTAAGGAGCGAGGGGCGCAGGTTGCTGGAGTAGGCCTTCTGGTGGACCGCAGCGGAGGCAGTATAGATTTTGGAGTAAGGAAAAAGGCGGTGCTAACCCTGGATGTAAAGACCTATTCGCCGGAGGACTGTCCCCTGTGCCGCCGTGGAATGCGTGCAGTTAAACCGGGAAGCAGGGGCCTGAAATAGCAAAGAGGGATGAGAAAAATAGCATTATAAGCCACCCCGAAGAATAAATTCATAGGGGTGGTGTTTTTATGAAGCTTTTCAAGTATAATAGAAGAAATATACTGGTACTAGCGATGACGGTCCTGCTGGTCTTGGCCCTTGTTGTGGGATGCCTTGTGTACCGGGGATACAGGCAGAGAAATAGGGATACCGACTATATACCCTATGCGGCGGTAAAAAACGCAAGGAGTATTTTTAAACCGCTGGCCGACAAGTCACTCCAAAGCCTGGTGGATAAAACACTTGACAACATGGGTAACTTACGGTGGAAGAGATACAGCGCCGACCTGGACGTGGTGATTGAAGAGACGGATTTTCTTCCGTACAAGGGCAGTGAGGTGCTGGTTGCACTGTCGCTGCCGCCGCAGGAGGCTGTGGTAGCGTGTTACAAAAGGGACGGCGGAAAACTGAAGTACATGGGCAAGATTCCGAACCTTTTGCCGGTATCGGGTGTTACCACGTTGGAAAACATCCGGCTTCAGAACCGCCTTGTGGTGGTGGACCAGGTACAGGACGAGATGCTGGGTGCCTTCTTCAACGCCCGGTACAGGGATGTATTCCTTTGGAAGGACGGGCACTTCGACAGGGTGCTGGGGCTTTTGACCCACTACAATGCGTACTGGAACCAGGCCTGGGACGGGGTAAAGGAGGATGCCCACTGGCTGTGGCTTAACCAGTCCTCCGATGTGGGGTACTCGGACAGCGGTGAAACGGTGAGGATAGAGCATGTCCAGACGCTTTTGCAGTCTACTGTGACCGACGTTCAAAGCATTCCCGCCCATGACGACTTCGCCGTAAGGTATTTTAGGATGGTTAAGGAAGAGTACAAATGGAACGACGACTGGGGGCTTTACATACTGGGCGAATACACCGATTCCCAGACCGGGGAGAGGGTGGCCCTTTTGGAGGACTACCGCAACAACGTATCCAGCTTTATAAGGGGTACCAGGTTTGACATGGTAAAGGTGATGGACCAAAAGGGTGAAATATACATAATTTCCGCCGAACGGCTGCAACAATAGGAACAGTAGGGACAAGGGAAAGGGACAAGGGACGGTTCTTTGTCCCACCAATCATCACCAAAAAAACAGCGCCGGCTGCTCTTTAGGCCATGTAATCATTAAAGAGGTGTTTATATGAGTGAAACGAAAATGGACAAGCCCCGGGATGGGGCAAAGGAAAGAAGGCTGGGTATCACATTGGTTCTGGCAGGGGGAATCTGCTGGGGCTTTATAGGCATATTCGTGCAGGCCATAGGCCCGGTTATTGACCCCTTTACGCTGTCCATACTGCGGCTTGCCATTGCCAGCGCCCTTATGGTACCCGTCATATTATACCACGACGGTGCAAAGGCGTTTATTATACCGAAGAGGAGTCTGCGCTTCTTTGCCCTGTTTGGCCTGGGTTATTGGACACTGTACCAGATGAGTTATTTTTCAGCCATACAGATGACCTCGGCCGGCGTTGCGGTTATACTGCTTTATACCGCGCCCTTTTTCATAATCGGGCTGGCAAGGGTTTTCCTCGGGGAGAGGATAACCGGGCGGAAAATTGTTGCTTCTATACTTGGAGTAACCGGGGTGTGGGTTATGTTCATGACCTGGGCCGGCGGTTCTGCGCCGGGCATGGTGACCGGGGGACTTCTTGGCCTTGCGGCAGGGTTCTTTTTTGCCACCTATTTCATATACGTCAAAAAAGCACTGGTTTCTTCCAGCCCCTTCATAACAGCCTTCTATTCAATGTCCTTCGGGTGTGTGTTCTTGACTATAACAACCCTATTATTCTTTAGGAGTCGTGTGTATTACCAATTGGATGCAAGGACCATGCTGCTGATATTGGGGGTCGCCTTTGTATCCACTACGCTGGGCGGCACCCTGAATATAATGGGGCTTCAAAGGATGGAGGCCGGGGAAGCGGGGGTGCTGGGACTGATCGAGCCCATAACAACCCTTATAGCGAGCTGGCTGATATTTGGGGATGTGCTTGGGAGCAGGCAGGTTATAGGAGCGGTGCTGGTGCTGACCGGGGCGTATCTTATATACAAGCAGCCGGCAACGGTTGCAGATGAGGCGGACGGTTCTCCCGGCCGGTAAGCAAAAAGGGAAAAACCACCCATGTAACAAGATAAAAAGCCGGGGCAGTTCCCGGCTTTGTTTTTACCTAGCTCAGTCCGAGCTTTTTGCGCTTGTCCATTATATGCCTTTCTATATCTATTGCTATTTGCTCCGGGTCGTCCCCCAGGGCCACTTTGCCGCCGGTAAGGTGCTCAACGCTCTCGGTAAGAAGTTTTACCAGGTTTGGAGCCCCGGTTATGAAGGGTGTCGGGGACAGGTGTGTGTAAGCGCCGTAGGCTACGGCGAAGAAACCGTCTATGGTGGCTTTTTGCTCCATCCACTCCGGGGCGGTGACCGCTATCGGAAGGTCCGGAATATCAACCCCCAGGTGGTCGGCCAGGGCGGTTACCAGCATGGATATCCTGCCGGTGTCGGTACAGGTGCCAAAGCTTAGTACCGGCGGAACATTAAGGCCCTCGCAAACAGACCTTAGACCCCGGCCCGCCAGGGATACGGCATCCATGTTGCACAGCCCCGCCACCTCCAGCGCGTGGTTGCCGCAGCCGGCGCTGACAATGAGTATGTCCCTCTTAATGAGCTCCTTGGCTACATTAACCGTTACCTGGTCCTGGGGACCGTTCCGCAGTGTGGAGCAGCTGACCAGCGCCACTACTCCCTTAATACTGCCCTTGGAGATAACGTCCACCAGCGGGTCAAGGCTGTTCCCGAGGGCTTTAAGAACCGCTTCGGTGGAGAACCCTGCTATGGCTTTTTGCGTTATTTGAGGCACCAGGGGTTTTACCGCACCCTTTCTTTTTTTGAAGTTTTCGATACCGAGCTCTATAAGCTTGTCCGCGATAAAGTCCGCCTCCGGCGGTTTGTAATCGTAAGTATGCCTTAGGCCGGGTATCCTGACTATGTCGTTTACGCTCACCATGGTTACCTGGTACTTGTCGGCGTACCGGCCTATGGCCGGGGGCGAGCAGTTCTCCTCCATGGTGAAAACGTCCACCGTTCCGGTGGCAAGGAGCGGCTCGATTGAGAGCCAGTTGCCCATAAGGCCGACAAAAATGTCGTCCATATCGTAGCGCTGCAGCAGTTCCTGCCCGGTTTCTATGGAGCCCACAATTCTTAACCCCTTGGCCCCGGCCGCTTTGGCCCTTGCCTGGACCTCCGGGGTTCTTGCCTTAAGCATTGTTGCAACCCCCACCCAGGGCTGGTGGCCGTTGAATACGATGTTTACATAGTCCGGGTCCATTATACCGAGGTCCACGTTGGTTTCGTGGGGCATGGGAGTCCCGAATAGTATATCCTGGACCATCTCAAGGCCGATCTGGGCGGTGTATATGGTGGCAAGGCCAAGCCGTAGGGCCCTTTTTGCCAGGGATATATAATCGCCGTCAACGTTTGTAAGGCAGCTGGCTATGGCATCCTGAATCTCGTAAACCACCCCCGCCGGGTAAATGGCGAGGTCCCTCCATACCTGTTTCCGCTTTTGCGGTGCGAAGGCTTCAACCATACGGCTGGGGCTGTCGTAGTCCTTGTGCAGCTCCTCTTCCAGGAAGTCCCCAAGCTGGATTGCCATCCGGTTCAAGTCCTGGTTAGTATCAATACCCGTTTTTTCGCACATCCATTTAAGCTTGTCGGCATCGGCTATGGAAAAGGGGGTTTTACCCTCCCCGGTGGACTTCAATGTCCTGAAGGCCTGGTAGGCATGATGGCTGTAAGTGCCCGCCCCCATTATGTTGCGCATAAGAAGGTTCCTCATGGCCATGGCATCGCCCTCTATGCCGCACACTCCCCTTGTAACCTCGGCTTTTTCGTTAATCCTGCATGGGCCGTGGGTGCAGAGCTGGCAGCTTAAGCCCTGCAGGCAGAACTTGCACCGCAGTTTTTCCTGGGCGCTCCAGCGGTCAAATACATTTGTAAGGCCGTCATCCCTTATCCTTTTTAACATCTCTTCCACCGAATCGTGATAACTGACCCGGCCTTCGGTTCTTTCCAGTACCGTCTCGGTCATATTTCCACATTACCTCCCGTTTTTACATAATATAATAAAGCGTGCACCGTTTTTTCCGAAGCCTTTATGGGGCTTTCTTTGCCAACACGGTACACGCTTAGTATTTCCTGCAAGGAGGTTTTTATTTGTATTTTTTGATAACCATTACCGCCCTGCCCTTTTTTGTCACCCCGGCAAATTCCCCGACTTTGAACTTGCCCTTTCCCGTCACCGAGACTATGTCTCCTTCCTTCAGCGCGGTATCGGTACGGGTTTCCTCCTCCCAGTTAACTCTTACCTTTTCCCCGTTTATCAGCCCTGCCGACTTTGCCCGGCTCAGGCCAAACACCGCTCCGACCACCCCGTCAAGCCTCGGGGAGGCAACGGTGATGCGTATCTCTTCATACGCCGGCGATAAGTCTATGTCCTCGCTGTCCACCCTTTGGATGCTGATGCTGCTTCTTCCGGCCCTTTCAAGGTTGGCCTCAACAAAACCGGCAATGTCACGGTGCACGGCGGCAAAGCAGATTCTTTCCTTAACTATGAGGTCACCCACCTTTTCTCTCTTTATCCCGAGGCCCAAGAGGGCTCCCAGGAAGTCCCTGTGGTTTAGGGCCCTGCCCCAGCCCCTGTCGGCAATTTTAAGTATTACTATAGGGAATTCTTGTGGCTCTACATGGTCCCATTCCGGGTATAATGCCGCTATTCTTCGCTCGCAGTCTTCAAACCCGCCGTGGAGGCTAAGCAAAACGCCGTTGTAGGACCTGGCCATCTCGCAGGCTATTTTTGCCTGCAGGGGATGGAGAAAGTCCGTGAAAACCTTCTGTTTATTTCTTTCGCACCGGTCCAGGTACTCCATCATCCTGCCGATAAAATACTTGTTTTCATCCCCCGGGTACCGGTTTAACAGGTAATCCTTAACGCTCAAGCTTTGCCCCTCCTTCTCATACATACATGTTATGCCAGGGAGAAATCCGTGTCAAGGAAGCACGGGGACGGTTCTTTTGCTTCCTTTGGCAACAGACCGCAACTGTAATATTATGTATTGATGGAACTATTGCGAAGGACAAGCGTCAAAGTAATTGCATCGGAGGTGAACCCTATGTTAGAATTGGCTTTGGGACTGTGTGTACTGGTATTTGTTCTTTTTATTTGTTTAATGGCTGCGCATTTCTCCGGAAGGGTCAGGATGAAAATGCTCATCGGACTTACTATGTCTTTGATGTCAGCGCTGGCGATGGGACTTTTTTGCCATGTACAAAGAATTAACGGGAACCCCGACCAGGGCAAGGAACTGGTGCAGTGGTATTTTCCGCTGGCAGTGTTTATATTCTTCATTGTCTTAGGAATAATTCCGGCTGTGAGCTTTGTTAAAGACAAATACAAAAGAGAGGCAGGAGACAATTATGGCAATTAAAGGCAAAACAAAGGTAAACGCGTTATTGTCAATGGCACTGTTAATAGCGGTTATGGGCTGTGCCGTGATGCTTAGCGCATGTAACGGCACGGCAGACCGGGATAATGCCGGTGAAAATCTAATTGAGGATTCCAGCGGCGGTGCAGCGGATTTGCAGGAAAACATCCCCGTAGATACCGGTGATACGGAAGATAAAATCACGATTAAATTTGAAGGCAGGGATGATTTTCCTGAAGCTCTTAAAGAGCGGTTCACCAATTATATAGCGGAGCTTTTTTCGGAGAAATACAGCCCGTATTACCAGGTGTTGGGGTTCGAGTTCACAAACGTGGAGCATGTACTTACCGATACCGACATAGAAGTTACCTTTTTCCTGAAAATGATAGTCCAAAACTATTACAGGGACCCGGATACCGTAGAATACATAAAAGAGGCAAAGGAGAACGGTTCAAAGCATTACCAGCAGCTTTACGACGAGTACAACCAGCCCAAGGAATCCAACTATGACTTGAAATTTACTGCAGGGATTAATGGCGGCGAATTGGATATGGACAGCGTCCGGCTATTCACAAACGTGCACCCCAAAGGGGTGGAGTACGTGCCGGTAGGTGACGACTTTTTCCCGTAAAAAGAATAAATAAGAACGTTTCTCTAATTACCGGTGAGGTGAATAGGAATTGAAAAGAAAAAGGACGGTAAAAATTATTACGATACTTACCGTGATAACGGCTGTAATAACCGTAATAAGTGCAGCGTACGAATTCTTACTGCCAGGGTTTCTTTCGTTTGTCTTGCGCCTTGACGCAAAGGAAGCAAGCTCTATAGGTATAATAGGCGGTGCCGACGGGCCGACCGCCGTTTACCTTACCGGTCAGCCGCCTTTGCGCATGATTACTGCCGTGTTTGCACTGCTTACGGCTGCGGGGACAATATGCCGCCACTTATTACTGAAGGAGGAAAAAATTAACTGATATCCCCTTAACACCTACTGCACACAAAAGCAGAGTATCCAATATTGATACCGAAACGTGCAGCGTATATTCCTTCCAATTATGATATAGTAAATATAAAGGCTGTTGTTCATACGTCCCAGCTGCATATAAAGGAGACATGATACCATGGATATTGAGAGTATGAAGCAAGGCATTGAAGGAAACAGGCTGTTGAAGGGTATTATACTGGCTTTTTTGGCGGCGGCACTTATTCTTTATTTTATTGTCTTTTTCACAAGAGGAGCGGAGTTTGACGACACGTTTCTCAAAAAAGAGGTTGTGTCATCGGACGCGCACTACACTGGAAAAAACATGTACGGCAGCATCCACATAACCGTTAAGGGGATTAAAGACGTGCACAGGAGCGCCGAGGTGGAATTTAGGCTGCCAAACAACATAAACAGGCGGTATACGGTAAATTTCAAAGACCCGAAAAACTGGGATGCGGGTATTGAAAACATAAAAGGCGAGGACGGCAGTATTGTATTCGAGGGTGAGTACAGGAAAGACAGAGACTTTATGGTGGATAAAAACGGCGAGTTTTGGCTTGATTACAATGCCCGTGTTATGAAGTATGGAGAAAGCCCATACAATGAGTATTATAAAATATCCCTGAAAAATGTTGCCGACTTTGCATACTCGGCCAAGGATATCACCCGCGGGAATTATGGATTATTAGTCTTAGCGTTATTCTTTCTTGCAATAACAATAATAGATATAAAGTATCCGATGCTTTTCTTCAACTTGAAATACTCATTCAGCGTTGAAAACCCTCAGCCGTCGGACACTTATCTGGCACTGCAGAAGATATCATGGGTCGCATACCCGGTAATAGCATTATTTCTAATGATAGCTGCGATTTGCTGAGTGAATTTTAAGGATGGCTTTTTGTTTCATAAAAGGGCAAACTAAATGCACGACGCAGATGTACGTGACCTTTGTACTGCGTACGCCGGGCTATTTTCTCCCTGAAAATCTGTTAGGAGAAGATATGCTGGAGTAACAGGTATTGACGGGATGAAAGCAAGTCTGCTATTCAAAACATGACGAGTTCGGGACTTATAATATGGCGAAATCGCAACTATATTTTAGTTGCAATTTCGTTTTCTTGTGGATAAAATAATACTATATAGGAAAAATGAAAAGGATAATAGAGAATGAGTAAAAGAGATAAGCTGGTAAAAAAGCTGTTAACAAGACCCCGGGATTTTACTTATGATGAAGCCAAAACTCTTCTAAGCCAATTTGGTTATAAAGAGGAAAAAGGAGGCCGTACCTCAGGCTCAAGAGTGGCTTTTGTTCATATTAAGACAAAACATATAATAAGGTTGCATAAGCCGCATCCGCAAAATTATTTAAGAATGTATCAAAGAGATGAATTGATACAAACCTTAAGAAATCAAGGAGTGATATAATTCATGAAGGATGTTATGTTCTATAAAGATTTTATCGGTTCGGTCCATTACAGTACCGATGATGAAGTCTTTTACGGGAGAATTGAAGGTATTAACGATTCAATCGGGTTCGAAGGCAGCAGTGTTGAAGAACTTAAACTGGCATTTCATGAAGCCGTTGAAGATTATGTGAGACTATGTGAAATAACCGGAAAACAGCCGCAGAAAACTTATAAGGGAAGTTTCAATATTAGGATATCACCGGAACTGCATCGCAAGGCTGCCCGGGAGGCGGCAATTAGAGGCATCTCATTGAACCAGTTCATCGAAAATGCTATCAGGGATAAGGTATCACCCTAAAACAATGTAGCCCGGTAAAATTGGGTTTTTTGATAGACACGTAAGGCTGTCGGTTAAAAATAGAAAACAACGCAACGAAAAAGCAGCGGGTTTACCATCATGTATCCGCTGCTTTATAGTGAAAAAACATTGGCAGGGCGATATTAAAGGTCGCCCTGCCGCCTATTTTAGCAGAGAAGTGGCGTGCCCCATGGGACAAACCTGGCACCAGCTCCTGGGCTTGAATACAACCCCCATAATAACGCCTATGGCAAGGGAGGCCATCATCATCCTGAACACCGCAAAGGCAATCCTCTCAACGTTTAAACCGGCCCGTACAAGGGATATGGAGAACATGACCACCATAAACGTAAGCAGCGCATTCTTGACGGTTTTTCTTTTCATATAGGGCGGTAGGTTGTTCCCCAGTGAAATAT
>JAAYEV010000161.1 GCA_012728565.1 Clostridiales bacterium | reverse complement strand
GCCCGGTCGGGCCGCACTATAAACAACCCGACACCATGTCCAAAACCGGCGGCCTGCCGCCGGTACGGATTAATAAAAAAGGGACAAAGAACCGTCCCTTGTCCCTTTTGTCCCTTGTCTCTCTTAAACGGCTGCGGCGACTTTTTCGAGGTCGCCTTCTATGCACTTCTTCGGACACGCTTTCACGCATTCCATGCATTCAGTGCATTTGTCGTAATCCACTGCCGCAAGGTTGTTTTCAACGTGTATTGCGTCAAAATTGCATACTTTCTCGCATTTTTTACATGCAATACATCCTACTTTACAGGTTTTGTTGACAACTTTGCCCGGTTCGGGGCTTGAACAAATCACATGGACCTCTTTGCTGTACGGTACCATTTTGATTATATTCTTCGGGCATGCAGCAACGCATTTTGTGCAGCTGATGCATTTTTCTTTGTCCACAACCGCAATACCACCGTCGGTTATGGTTATGGCATCGGCGGGGCATACTCTTACGCAGGACCCGAAGCCCATGCAGCCGTACTGGCAGCCCTTCGGCCCTCCGCCCGGCATTTTGGCTGCGGCGACGCAGTCCTTAACCCCGACATACCTGTATTTATTCTCGCATTTTCCGCTGTCGCCGCCGCACATAACCTTTGCGACCAGTTTTTCAGCCGAAAGGTCGGCATCGTCCATTCCCATTATTTCAGCTACCTTTGCGGCAACATCGGCACCGCCCACCGGGCAGCCGTTACACTCCGCCTCTCCGGCAACCACGGCCGCTGCAAAGTTGGAACATCCCGCAAAGCCACAGCCTCCGCAGTTTGCACCGGGTAATACTTCCAGTATTTGCCCGATTCTCGGGTCCTCTTCAATGGCGAATTTCTTGGATGCAAAGGCCAAAAACCCTGCGAAAAACACGCCGATGGCTCCCATGCTTACAACAGCTATTAATATGGTATTCATTGTTTCACCTCCGACTACATGGATATAAGGCCGGAAAAGCCCATGAAGGCCATGGACATTATGGCTGCCGTGATAAGGGTTATGGGAATGCCCTTAAAGGGTTCCGGTACATCCCCAAACTCCATGTTCTCCCTAATCCCCGCCATAAGCGATATGGCCAGCGTGAAACCCATCCCCGCCGCAAAACCGAAAACTGTACTGGTAACAAGGCCGTACCCGTTTAAAGCGGACAACAGCGCAAAACCAAGTATTGCACAGTTGGTTGTTATAAGCGGCAGGAATATTCCAAGGCTCTGGTACAGCGCAGGGCTGGTCTTTTTTAGAAACATCTCCACAAACTGTACCAGCGATGCAATTACCAGTATAAAGGCTCCATACTGAAGGAACCTTTCCATTCCAAAAGGCATCAGTATATAGTGCTGTACCAGCCAAGTGGCTATTGCGGACAAGGTCATAACAAAGGTAGCCGCAAGCCCCATGCTGAAAGCAACCTCAATTTTCTTGGACACCCCCAGGAATGGGCAAATGCCCAAGAACCTTGACAGCACGAAATTATTTATCAGTACCGTGCTTATGAAAAGCAGCAGAAGTTCCATTGAATTAATCCCCCCTTAATTGCACTTCGCCTTTTTCTTATCGCTCAGCATAGCATTGAAAAGGCCCAGTATCAGGCCCAGGGTCAGGAACGCTCCCGGGGGCAGTATGAAAATTATCCATGATACAAAACCCTCACCGAAAAGCTTTATTCCAAACACCGAACCCATTCCCAGTATCTCCCTTATTATGCCAAGGAACGTAAGAGCCCAGGTAAAACCAAGCCCCATCCCAAGGCCGTCAAGGGCGGACTTTCCTATGCCGTTCTTTGCCGCAAAGGCTTCCGCCCTGGCAAGTATTATACAGTTAACCACGATAAGGGGGATGAATAGTCCCAGAACCTTGTACATTTCCGGGAAAAATGCCGCCAGCACAAGGTCTGCTATTGTAACAAAGGTAGCAATTATAATTACATAGGCCGGTATCCTTACCTCATCGGGTATAACTTTTTTGAGTGCCGACACCATAATGTTGGAACCCACCAGGACAAAGGTTGTGGCAAGACCCATTGATACACCGTTTGCGGCTGCATTGGTTACCGCCAGCGTGGGACACATACCCAGAACCAGCCTAAAGGTGGGGTTTTCCTTCCAAAGGCCATTTATAAACGCAGAGATGGCTTTCATTATTTTGCACCTCCCGATACCCTATACTGTTCCAGTGCTTGTGGCAAGGTTTGTTTCAGTGTCACAGCTACCGCTTTGGAAGAGACTGTAGCACCGGTAACGCCATCAACGTCCCCATTCACTTCAAAACTGTCATTGATTGGCTTTTGCGCAAACTGGTCCTGGAAGGCCGCTTCTCCTATCCTGGCTCCAAGTCCCGGTGTCTCCGAATGGCTTAAGATTTTTATCCCGGTAACCATTTCCTGTTCGGGGTCAACTCCCACCATCAGAGTAATAACACCCTGGAAGCCTCCCCCTTCCGCCACGTAGGCAAAGCCCGCTTCACCGCCGTTTGCGTCCAGTCCTTTGTACATGAGGAAGTCGGTTCCGGATATTTCTTCAAACCCGACGGCGCCGGGAAGGGTTTCCAGTATGGCCGCTTCCTGCTCGGTGGCCGCATTCGCCTCTATATGGGATATGGTATAGGTATAGGTAAGTGCAAGGAAGAACCCTGACCCTATTGAAATCAGTGCCAGCACTATAATAAGTTTCGCTGTAAGATTCTTCATTTTGCCTTCACCTCCCCATAAATTCTAGGCCGGATAAATTTGTCAATAACCGGAGTAAAGATATTCATAAGAAGTATCGAAAAGAGCACTCCCTCCGGATAACCGCCGTAAAGCCTTATTATAACCACCAGTACACCGGCGCCAATACCGAATATTATCCTGCCCAGCCTTGTTAACGGCGTGGTAACCATGTCGGTCGCCATGAAGAAAGCGCCTAGCATGAGACCTCCGGCCAGCAGATGGAACAGCGGGTCGTGGCCAAGAACCAGTGTTAAGACCGCCACTGTTCCCAGGTAAGAAACCGGTATTCTCCAGTCAATAACACCCCTGTATATTAGGTACGCCCCGCCCAGTATAAGCAGCAGCGCCGAAGTCTCCCCAAGGGAGCCTCCCACGTTTCCTAAGAACAATTCCATGTAACCGGTTTTTACACCTTCCATTTTCAACAGGCCCAGCGGGGTGGCGCACGTCACACCATCCAATTTCTTAATGCCCAGCAGGGTGGCGCACGTCACACCATCCAACGGGCTGGTCCATGTGGTCATTTGTACGGGAAAAGAAACAATCAGGAATGCTCTTCCCACAAGGGCGGGGTTAAATGGATTGCATCCCAGCCCTCCGTACACCTGTTTACCAATTCCTATAGCTACCACGGCACCTGCCACCGCCATCCACAACGGCAGTGACGGTGGAAGAGTTAGCGCCAGCAGCAGCCCCGTTATTACAGCGCTCCCATCGTTTATTGTAACGGGCTTATTTCTTATCTTCTGTATGGCCGCTTCGGCTGCCACTGCGGCGCCAATGCTTACCAGCATAATCATGAGCGCTCCTATACCAAAGAAATATACAGAAGCAACAGCGGCAGGCAGCAGCGCAATTATCACATCAAGCATTATTCTTTGTACTGTTTCTTCCGACCTGATGTGCGGTGATGAACTAACTACCAGATTTCCATTGCCCATAGCTTCTCCCTCCTATCCGAATCAGGCTTGTTTTGCTTTCCGTCTTTCTGCCAAAATATCCGCCTTGATAAGCCTGATTCTTTCAACCAGCGGTCTCTTGGCAGGACATACAAAGGAACAGCTCCCGCATTCGATGCAGTCCACCGCGTTATATTCCTCCGCTTCCTTAACCATGCCTTTCTGCGCAAAGCCCTCCAACTTTGTGGGCATAAGGCCTATCGGGCACGCATCAACGCACTTGGCGCATTTTATGCACGGAAGTTCAGGCCTGAGCCCCAGGTCTTCCTCTTTCAGTATCAATATGCCGGAAGTTCCTTTAATAACCGGCACTTCTGTCGTGTATTGGGCTATACCCATCATGGGTCCGCCCTGGATTATTTTCCCGACATTGTCTTCCAAGCCGCCGCACTGTTCTATTACTTCGGCAAAGGGTGTGCCTATCCTGACAATGAGGTTCTGCGGCTCCTTAACGCCGCTGCCGGTTACTGTTACTATCCTCTCCACCAGCGGCATCCCGGTATCAATGGCACAGGCCAGTGCCGCTGCTGTACCCACGTTGTTTACTATGACACCGCTGTCCATGGGCAGCCCGCCGGAGGGAACCTCCCGGCCGGTACAGGCTTTAATCAGCTGCTTTTCCGCCCCCTGCGGGTACTTGGCCTTTAATGTAACCACTCTGATGTTTTGCTCGCCCTTGGCGGCCTCGGCCACAGCTTTTATGGCATCCGGCTTGTTTTCTTCTATTGCTATATAACCTTTGTCCACATTTACCGCCTTCATCATTGCCTTTATACCCTTTACCACGTCCTCCGGCCTTTCCACCATCAGCCTGTGGTCGGATGTAAGGTAAGGCTCGCATTCGGCTCCGTTAAGGATAACCGTGTCAATTTTTTTGTCCGGCGGCGGGGAAAACTTTACCTGGGTTGGAAAGGTGGCACCTCCCATTCCCACAAGCCCCGCCTCCCGCATGATGTTTTTGATCTGGTCGGCACTAAGGTCCTCAAGCCTTCCAATGGGTTTTACACTTTCATCCAAAGTGTCAAGCCCATCGGATTCTATGATTACAGATTGTACCAATCCTCCCCCGGGATGAGGCCTTTTTTCGATGGCTTTTACTATTCCCGAAACGCTGGAATGCACCGGCGCGCCAACAAACCCTTTCGGTTCACCAATTTTTTGCCCCAGCTTCACCTCGTCCCCAACCTTAACAAGCGGTTCACAGGGCGCACCTATATGCTGCTGGAGAGGTATTATTACCATTCCAGGAGCCTTTGCCTTTTTCAAAGCCAGGTGCTCGGTTTTATGTTTATTATGGGGAGGATGTACACCTCCTTTAAAGGTTAATGGTTTAAAAGTCATCTTCTTCACTCCTTTGACATTTTAACTGTCGGTCATAATGTTTAATATATTTTTCCCTTACATTTAACCAAGGTATTGCCTATGCCAAAACTATAAAAATGTATATTGTTTCACATAACACACTTAATTATACTACAATTTATTTTGGAAATAAACCAGATAATATGTTCCAACGGAGAATTATTATCCAATACAATGACGGAAATTTCAATAAAGGGTTGACTTTGGGATTTGTTCATGTTACACTATTAATACCCCCCTATACCGGGGTATGGTATTTCCATGTGGAGGAGGGATAGCAATGCAGCAAGTACAGATAGATATACAGGATAAAGCCGTAGAAGAACTGGGCAGGATTCTTGAAGCAAAAAATGCCAAGGAAAGCGCGCTGCGGATACACATAGCAGGAATGGGTTGAGGCGGGCCTACCTTTGCAATGGCTCTGGATGAGCCTAAGAAAACAGACCTTGTCACCCAAATCAAGGGATTCAAATTTGTAATAGACAAAGGGCTGGCATCGCAGTTCCCCCATTTCAGTATCGTTTATCAAAACGGGGTAATTTTTAAAGGTCTAAGAATATACGCCCATGGGGCGTCACATTGCTAGGAGGTGTCTTATGCAAAACGTAACAGTATACACCAGCGATACCTGCGGATACTGCCAAATGCTCAAGGAATACCTGAAGGCAAGACAAGTGCCCTACACCGAAAAGAATATTTCAACCGATATGAGCGCACGCAGGGAACTGATAAGCAAGGGCTACATGGGAGTTCCTGTAGTACTGGTAGGAAACGAAACAATCGTTGGTTTTGACAAGACCAGGCTGGATCAAATTCTTTAGTCAAAAAGCCGCTTTTAAAATGCGGCTTTTTGATTCATCAATCGGGGACATACCTCAGCAAGGAATACCAGCGTCAGCAGAGGTGTGTCCCCATTCCTATAGTACCTCTATTTTATCCCCCGGCTTTATTTCTCCACCCTCTATCACCCTGGCAAATATACCCTCGGTTGGCATTATGCATTTACCAACCTGCTTTAATATCTCGCATCCCCTGTGGCATTCCTTGCCAATCTGGCTTATTTCCAGCACCGCCTCGCCTGCCTTAAGCCTTGTGCCAACGCCCAAGGTGTGCAGCGCAATGCCTTCGGTGGTAATGTTCTCGGCAAACTTTCCGGTGCACAGCCCTACAATCCCCAGGGCCTTCATCTTGTCTATGCTCTCCTGGGCAAGGAGGCTCACCTGCCTGTGCCAGCTGCCCCCGTGGGCATCGCCCTCCAGGCCGAAGTCCTTGACCAGTACGCCCCTATCCACCGGCTTTTTGACTTGTCCCTTTTTTTCACTTATATTAACGGCTGCTACCCGGCCTGTCATTTTTCATTCCTCCTTACAAATTCGCCGGACCTTCCGCCGGATTTCTCCAAAAGTCGTATATCGCTAATAATCATTTCCTTGTCCACCGCTTTGCACATGTCGTAAATGGTAAGGGCTGCAACCGACACTGCCGTCAAGGCTTCCATTTCCACCCCGGTTTTGGCCGACACCGTAACCTCCGCCCGGATATCCACCGCTGCAAGGTCCCGGTTGATTTCAAAGCTTATATCAATCCCGTCAATACCAAGCGGATGGCACATGGGTATTACATCGGGGGTCTTCTTTGCTCCCATGATACCGGCCACCTGGGCCACCGCCAGGACGTCCCCCTTTTTCATGTCTCCCTTTTCCACCAGTTCCAGGGTTTCAGGTTTCATGTACACTCTACCCGCGGCCACCGCCCTTCGGGCGGTAACGTCCTTTTCCGACACGTTCACCATCCTGGCCCTGCCCTGTTGGTTCAGATGGGTTAATCCTTCCATCAAAATCACCCTCCTATCTGGTACATGTCCCTGTTTCCGTTCATGCTTCCGGCCTGGCCCATACTGTGGCTTTCGGGCTTAAGAGAAATGGCGCGGGCCAGTTCATGGGCAAGGTCTCCCCGTCCTTCCCTTAGGGCGGGCTTCAGGTCCACCTCCAGGTCGCTGTGGAGGCAGGGCTTTATCCTGCCGTCGGCGGTAAGCCGGACCCTGTTGCACCGGTCACAGAAATTATGGCTTAAAGCCCCTATAAGCCCAATTGTGCCCACGGCCTCGGGCAGCCTGTAATATACAGCGGGGCCGCCGCCTATGGTTTTTCCCTCCCGAATAAGGTGGGGCAGTTTATCCAACACTATATCGGTGGAAATGTATCGCTTCTTAAACCAATGCGAAGCATGCCCTATGGGCATAAGTTCTATGAACCTTACGCTTACCGGAAGTATCATGGTAAGCCTTGCAAAGGCTTCTATCTCGTCGTCGTTTATGCCTTTCATCAGCACAACGTTGACCTTCACGGGGCTAAGGCCAATTTCCAGGCATTTTTTAATCCCGTCCAGCACCCGTTGAACGTCCCCCACCCTCGTAATCTCCTTGTATTTCTCCGGGGACAGCGAGTCAAGGCTTACGTTTACCCGGTCAAGCCCGGCTTCCTTAAGGCTTTCCGCCATGTCTGCCAACAGCTGCCCGTTGGTGGTAAGGGATACTTCTTGGATTCCTTCAATGGCCTTAATGCCCCTAATCAGGCTCTCTATGCCCGGCCTTATCAGCGGCTCGCCCCCGGTAAGTCGTATCCTTGAAATGCCAAGCCTTACTCCTTCCCGGACCACCCTTAGAATCTCTTCGTACCTCAAAACGTCCCGGTGGTCCATTTTACAGATGCCCTGCTCTGGCATGCAGTAGAAACACCTTAGGTTGCACCGGTCGGTCACCGATATTCTCATGTATTCGACCTGCCTGTTATAGCTATCCTGCAAAAAAAGCCACCCCCTTAATTCAGTAGGCACAACTCCACTCGCTGCCACACAAAAAACGGCATCCTCCCATTGGATACCGTTATAAACCTGCCATTTATAACTCCTTTCCAACACGGGAGGCATAACGGTTTCCCATTATACCCTATCGGCTTGGCGTCAAGGTTTCCCGTAGACGTTCAAGCTCGGAGTTCAATTAATACTATTATACTATATATAAACCGGGCTGTCCATAAACAGCCATTATTCGGTTTGAACCGTTTGGAGTTCCCCGCTGTTCGGGTCCATCAGCAGGCCGAAAACTTTCACATCCTTCGGGATGAACTCATAATTTTTTATTGCTTTTACTGCTTCCCTGACGTTTTCGGCTTCATCGGAAATTATGCCGGCCCACTCCTCCAGGTCAATCGAGGCTATTACGTTTTCTGCAATACCGCGCTCCATCATGGCTTGCCGTATTTTTTCGGCGGTCAGTTTTTTCATCCCGCAGTCCTTGTGCCCAACTACAAATACTACTTTTATGCCCATAACGAGAGCGCCCAGTGCTATGCATCTCAGAACATCATCACAGTTTTTTCTTATTGTGTTCCCCGCGTTCTTAAGTACCTTTACCTGCCCCCTTCCAAAACCCATTGCTTCCTCAACCAGTTCCACCAATCTTGTATCCATACAGGTGAAAATCATGACTTCCTTCTGGGCATGACCACTTATTTCCTTATCCAATCCCTGTTTTTTGCGTCTTTCTACAAAGCCTTTGTTATAGTTCAAAACCTCTTCCAGCATTTCGCTGCCCCCCCTCCTTTATTTAATCCTATGAAATCCCGAATAGACGTTAAGTCTTCTCCCCCTAATAAATCCGGCCAAAGTGATGTTTAGCTTCCCGGCCAACTCAACCGCCAGGGCCGTAGGCGCAGACCTTGACGCAATAATCGGTATTCCCCTTTTTGCAGCCTTGATTAACATTTCCGAAGGAATTCTGCCGCTGGTAAGTACAATACATCTGCTGAAGTCAATCCCTTTTTTCATCCCATGGCCTATGGTCTTATCCATAGCGTTATGCCGTCCTATGTCCTCATGGTAGGCTTCCAGCCTTCCGTCAATGCCCAATGCGCAGCTGTGTACCCCGCCGGTCTTCCTAAATACCTCGGACTTTCCACCAAACTGTTCCATCAACTCCAATATATCCTCATATCCGGCTTCAAACCCATTATTCTCCAGTATTCGTGTTTCAATAATACTTTTCATATCGTGGAATGTCGGGACTTTGCCGCTGACACTTGTTAATGTACGTCTTACGTTAAGCCCCTTTACCAGGGAAATATCTCTTGAAAGCTCTATTTCTGCAATACCCGTCTTCTTATCAATACTGATACTTCTTATATCCTCATTACCTTCTATAAATCCTTCGGATAAAAGAAAACCCGCCACCAGATACTCCAGGTCCTCCGGAGAGCAAAGCAGCGTAACGAGCTCCTTTCCTCCAACAATAAGGGTGAGTGAATATTCTTCCACAACAATATCCGTGGTTCTCCGGGCTTCATCATCTTCGTATCTGATTATTTCTATGTTCTTATAAAAGGACATTTTTAATCCCTCCAGCTCTCACCCGGCTTAAAAATTCTTCCAGGTCCTTAACATGATTTAGGTTTGTAAAAATACTTAAATCCGGACTGTATTCCCTCACTTTATCCTCGCTTATTTTTATTATATTTTTGTTCTCCAGTACATCGAATATTCTATACATGCCCTTTTCTACACTTGCCTTTATATCATCCGCCAGGTCCTTGCAGTACAGGGCGTGAAAGGGTTCAATCCAGTCTCCTTTTTCAGAAATGACCGCGTGGGGCAGTTCCTTTTCGGCAATCTCTATCATGAATCTCGCGTAATCCGGTGAAATAATGGGCATGTCACAGGCGGTAAGAAAAGCATACCGGCTTTTTGAAAGCCTGAGCCCGGCGTGAATACCTCCAAGGGGCCCGTAGCCCTTAAGCAAATCCTCAGTAATCCTTGCATCCAAACCGGAAAAGGCGTCCGGGTTGTTCGTGACAATTATTATATCGTCAAATGCCTTTCTAAGCTGCTTGATAATCAATCCCACTATGGGCTCACCGCAGATTTCCATCTGAGATTTGTCAAAACCCATCCTCTTGCTTTTGCCCCCTGCCAGTATTATGGCTGTTCCGAATAGGTTCATGTCCCCACCGTCCCTGTTAAATAATCAAAAGCGCCGTCGGCGCTTTTGATTATTTTATAGCGTTTATTTGACTACTTAAGCGGCTGCTTTTTCTTCCTTTTTACACCCTTTGTACACGTACCAGTAAATTCCGCCTACTATAACAGCACCGCCAATTATATTGCCCAGCGTCACCGGTATTATATTGTTAGTAAAGAAGGTACCCCAGTTTATGGCCGCAAGTTTGTCCGCCGCAAGACCGGATACTTCCGCGAACTGTGCATTGGCCTTCGCCATTATGCCTACCGGGATAAAGTACATGTTGGCTATGCTGTGTTCAAAACCGCAGAGCACGAACAGCATTATCGGGAACCAGCATGACCATATCTTGCTTATAAAGTCCTGGGCTCCTATTGCCATCCAAACCGCCAGCACAACCAATATGTTGCAAAGAATTCCCCTTATTACCGCCTGGGCAAAAGTCATACTTACCTTGGCACTGGCAACCTTTATTGCCGTTGCACCCAGAGCCCCGCCGCTGGTGGTCAAAAGCCCGGTGCCTATTATCATAAATGCAATAAAGAGTGAACCTATGAAGTTGCCTATATACACAAGCACCCAGTTCTTAAGCATCTGGTTCAACGTTACGTCCTTATTAAGGTATGCCACCGTTATCAGGTTGTTGCCGGTAAAAAGCTCTGCACCACACATTACCACAAGCATAAGCCCTACTGGGAAAACCGCTGCGCCTGCGAACTTTGAAAGGCCTACGTTTTCCACGCTGTGGGATATCATACCGCTGGCAAAGGCCCCAAAAGCTATGAATGCTCCTGCAAATATTCCCAAAAGCAGCATCTGGGACGTCTTCAGTGAACACTTGCCTTTACCCACCCCTATCATGGCATCCGCTATAGCCGCCGGGGCTAGAAACCGCTTTTCCATGAATAAATCGCTCCTTCCATTTACCATTATAATCCGATATAATCCGGTGCCCGGATTAGTTGTACGCTATTTCTTTATAATAGCTCCGAATGGACACTTATCCATGCAAACGCCGCACTTAATGCATGTATCCTGGTTTATCACATAGGGTGTCTTCGGCTTTCCGGAAATGCTGTTTGTAGGACAATTCTTGGCGCAGATGCCGCATGCCTTGCACTTGTCCTCAAGTATTATATAATTCAGCAGAGCCGCGCATACGCCGGCAGGGCATCTTTTGTCCTTAATATGAGCCTCGTATTCATCCCTGAAATACCTAATGGTGGACAATATCGGGTTTGGCGCAGTCTGTCCCAAAGCACACAGGGCGGAATCTTTAATGTTCATAGCAAGAGTTTGCAGTTTTTCGATATCACCTTCCTCGCCCTTTCCTTCCGTTATCTTTTCAAGAAGTTCCAGCATCCGTTTTGTTCCTTCCCTGCAGGGAGTACATTTACCGCATGATTCGTCGCAGGTAAACTGCAGGAAGAACTTGGCTATATCAACCATACAGTTGTCTTCGTCCATTACTATCATACCGCCGGAGCCCATCATGGAACCTATCTTCACCAATGTGTCATACTCTATCGGTGTGTCAATCAGTTCCGCCGGTATGCATCCGCCGGAAGGACCGCCGGTCTGGACCGCTTTGAAAGCCTTGCCGTTAGGACAGCCGCCGCCGATATCATATATTACTTCTCTGACGGTTGTTCCCATGGGTATCTCAACCAGGCCTGTATTGTTTATTTTGCCGCCCAGGGCAAATATTTTGGTTCCTTTGCTCCTTTCGGTACCTATGCTTGCAAACCAGTCTCCACCTTTATTAATTATCTGGCATATGTTGGCATAGGTCTCCACGTTGTTAAGAAGCGTCGGCTTTCCCCATAACCCTTTATTCGCCGGGAAAGGCGGCCTTGGCCTGGGTGTGCCCCTTTTGCCCTCCATGGAGTTCAAAAGTGCGGTCTCCTCGCCGCACACAAAGGCACCGGCACCTATCTTAAGGTCTATATCAAAATTAAACCCTGTTCCCAGTATGTTTTCTCCCAAAAGGCCATAATTCCTCGCCTGTTCTATGGCTATCTGCAGCCTTCTCACCGCTATTGGGTATTCCGCTCTTACATAAATATATCCTTGGTCAGCGCCCACTGCATAGCCGGCTATAGCCATTGCCTCCAGCACTGAGTGGGGATCGCCCTCTAATACGCTCCTATCCATAAATGCTCCAGGGTCACCTTCGTCGGCGTTACAACAAACGTATTTTTTATCGCCCGGGGCATTATATACAAATTCCCATTTGGTACCGGTTGGGAAACCGGCACCGCCTCTTCCACGAAGGCCGGATTTTTTCACCTCTTCTATAACCTGCTCCCGCGTCATTTCTGTAAGCACCTTGGTCAGGGCTTTATACCCATCCATAGCAATATATTCGTCAATGTTCTCCGGGTCTATCACACCGCAGTTCCTCAGTGCAACCCTCATCTGTTTTTTATAGAATTCCACTTCATTAAGCGACTTTATCCTGTCCTTGTCGAGGGATTCCTGGTAGAGAAGCCGTTTTACAACCCTTCCCTTTACAAGGTGTTCCTTTACTATCTCCTGTACATCCTTTTCCTCAACCCTGCTGTAAAAAGCTCCTTCCGGATACACAATAACGATTGGGCCCACCTCGCATAGCCCAAAGCAGCCCGTTCTTACCACCTTAACTTCCTGCTCAAGCCCTTCTTCCTTTATATATTTATCGAAAGCATCGGCTACTTGGTCCGATCCCGAGGAAGTACAGCCTGTGCCCCTGCATATCAGTATATGGGAACGAAATATATCCATATGTTTACCCTCCCTCTACATTCTAGATTACCGTTTATTTACGCTGCCTATCGTATACTCGTTAACAACCCTTCCGTTGACAATGTGCTCGGCAACTATCCTTGCTACCTTCTCAGGCTTCATGCGCACATATGTCACCTTTTCCTCACCGGGCTTGTATACTTCCACAACGGGCTCATATTCGCACACCCCTATGCACCCGGTCTGAGATATTATAACATCCTGAAGACCTCTCTTGCTTACTTCTTCTACAAATGCTTTCAGCACGGGTCTTGCACCGGCTGCTATTCCGCATGTGGCCATGCCCACGACTATCCTTGTACCTTCCCGCTCCTTACGGATATTTATCTTATCCAGCGTTTTTTTTCTTATTTCTTCTAATTCTTGGATGGTCTTTTTCATATTTACACCCCCATTTGAATAATTTCATATACGCAGAGCACTCGCACAGCGAGTGAATTAATATGCCTTTCCCGGCTGCCTTAACGGTATTTATTGAGTATATCCGGAATCATATCCGGCTTAAGTCGTCCGTACACGTTTTCGTCTATCATCATAACCGGGGCCAGACCGCAGGCACCTAAACATCTGGTTGCTTCCAAAGTAAACTTCTTATCCTCGGTCGTACCGCCCACATCAATTCCAAGCTCTTCCTTTAATTTCTCCAGTATTTTGTTTGATCCTCTAACATAGCAGGCTGTACCCATACACAGGCCTATCGTATGCTCGCCCCTCGGCTCCAACGCAAACTGTGCATAAAATGTCGATACGCCGTATACCCTCGACATTGGTACTTTTAAACCTTCAGCGATCTTTTTTTGTACCTCCAGGGGCAGATAACCGAATATCTCCTGGGCCTTTTGCAGTACTGGTATAAGTGAGCCGCTCTTTCCTTTATATTCATCGATTACCTCCTGAAGTCTTTCGAAGTTTTCCGGTATGTCCACAGCATCCCGTACCTCTTTTACCGCCATTGGTCTCCCTCCCATTGTTTTGTTTGTTATTTATCTATCAATAACTAATATAATTCTAACACAATTCTTAGAAAAAATATAGATATATTCAAAAAAACATACAATTTCTAGGAATATACTGCAAATACCACAATGAAAAACCTATGAACTGACTTAAACAATTAACTCTTTAAGAATTTATTCTCTATTAAGTCAACCACATTTTTAATCTCATTAAAACCGAATTGAGCCACTCCTTTTTTTATTGGTGTATCCGTAATAATCGCAAAGAGGTCTTCATCCTTTGCATAGACCTCCTTCGCAGCCGCTTTTCTAAAGACTTCTAATTTCGGCTTGTTTTCCAGTTTATAACCTTCAGTAATTATTATATCTACATTGCTTATTTTGCTAATAATTTCATCGAGGCTGTACTCCCTTTCGATTTTCTCAATCATTGCAATTTTATTGGGGGATGATATTACGACCATATCCGCACCCGCCTGGCCATGCTTCCAAGTATCCTTGCCTGGATGGTCAATATCAAAACCATGGGCATCATGTTTTACAGTACAAACCCTGTACCCTCTTTCCTTAAGCTCTTTTACAATACTGCATAAAACAGTTGTCTTGCCTACTCCGGAATTAGCTCCGACTATTGAAAATACAGGTATCATTCTTCTTCCTCCGGATGGTTTATTAACTCAACTTTTATATGTTCTCCCTTTTTATAGGGGCCAGTCCCTCCCGGTACACAGAATAAAGAATTTCTTCCTACCAAGCTGGATAAAACCCCGGAGCTGTGTTTATCCGGCAGACTTGTATAGTATTTCCCCTCTTTTTTATAGGTAAAGGCTCTAACATACCTATCCTGGCTGCTTATCTTTGTAAAATCGTCCTCCAATATAGAGTCCACTTCCATGAATTTTAGTTTTGTCTTTCCCATGAGCCTTAATATAACCGGCCTTACGAATTTCTCAAAGGAAATGTAAGAAGCGGCGGGGTTGCCGGATAACCCGAACAGGAACTTCTCGTCATGCTTAGCCGCTATTATTGGGGAACCGGGTTTCATTTTCACTCTCCAGAATAATATTTTGGAGCCTATACTTTGGAACGCCTCCTTTGTTATATCGGCATCCCCTGCAGATGCTCCCCCCGTAGTGATTATCATATCAGCCCTTTTTATCGCCATCTCCAATTCCCTTTTTAGATCGTCTACGTTATCCTTGACAAAGCCGAGTATTACCGGGTTTGCTCCTAATCTTTTTACCTGGGCTGCAATAGTGAATGAATTACTATTCCTTATTTTGCCTTCGGATAAATCACCGTCAATTGATACCAATTCATCCCCTGTAGCCAAAACAGCAATTATTGGCTTAGAATATACCTTTACGTGGCTTTTTCCTAAAGAGGCCATAATACCTATTTCAGCGGGACCAATATTCATTTCTTTCCGCAAAACCAATTCCCCCGCCCGCATATCCTCACCCATTTTCACAATATTGGATTGAGGTTTAAGGTATTCAAATATCTTAACTTCCTTATCCGTAAATTCCGTATCTTCATATTTTATTATCACATCGGCGCCCTTTGGTATTTTGGCACCGGTCATTATTCTTATAGCCTGGCCGCTTTTTATTTCCTTTTGGCTGACATGCCCTGCCTGAATACTATCTATAACCTCCAGAGTGACCGGCGAATCCTTTGACGCGTTTATCGTATCCTCCGATTTATACGCATAGCCATCAAGAGGTGACCTGTCAAAGGGCGGCATATTCAAGTTGGATATGATATCTTCTGCCAAGACGTAATCCAGGCTTTCCAGGATAGGTAGTTCTATGGACTGTATATTGACGGGTTCATTTAGTAGTATTTCACTTGCTTCCTCTACTGAAATATTTTTTAACATCTTTTCCTCCTAAAGCTTTTTAATGTGTCAACCGAAAAATCTATTTCATTATATCACGGGTACACAGAAAAAGAGATGACCTCCGTTAATATAGAAATCATCTCTTTTTTGTACCGATTAACTCATCTTACCTTATCCTGCCATGCTGTCTACCTTTTCTATCTTAACAGCGGATATTTTGTATTCCCCGGTTTTTGTAATCGGGTCATAGGCGGAATTAGTTAATTCATTTACCGGGGATTCGCGATAGTGGAATGTCATAAATATCGACCCGGGTTTAACTTTATCGGTTATGGTCACCCTGGTTACTATGGAGCCGCGCCTGGAAGTTACCCTCATAAATCCTTCTTCTTCCAGACCTAGCCTTTCAGCGTCAACAGGGTTTATCTCCGCCAGCTCATAGGGTCTTATTGCATCCAGTTTTCCTGAGAACCTGGTCATGACATTATAGTGAGTAATCATTCTGCCCGTTATTAGTAGTATTGGATACTCATCGTCCACAAGTTCCGCGGGAAGCTTATAATCAATTGCCTTCATTATACCTTGCCCTTTGGGGAAAGTTCCCTTATGGAGATACTTGGTACCGGGATGGTCTTCAGTCGGGCACGGCCACTGCAGACCCTCTTTATCGATTCTTGCATAGGTCATACCCCTATAACTGGGTGTGGCTTTCCTTATTTCTTCGAATATTTCTTCTTCGTTTTTGTAGTCAAACCCACTGGCGCCTAGCCCCTTGGCTACATCGCACAGTATCTTCCAGTCTGCCCTGGCCTGTCCGGGGGCTTCTACGGCTTTTCTTACTCTTTGCACCCTTCTCTCAGTATTTGTAAACGTGCCATCCTTTTCGGCATAACATGCCGCCGGCAGTATAACATCGGCCAGTTTGGCGGTTTCACTCATAAACAACTCCTGGACCACTAAGAAGTCCAAGTTCTTTAGTGCTTTCTTGACATGGTTTGCATCCGGGTCCGTGAGCACGGGGTCTTCTCCCATGATATACATCGCTTTCAGTTTCCCCGCCGCCGCTGCCTCAAACATTTCAGGGATTGTAAGCCCTTTGTTCCTGTTAATCTTTACTTTCCAAAGGTCTTCAAAGAATTTTATGTTATTTTCATCCGTAACAGCCTGGTATCCCGGGAAAACGTTTGGCAGCGCTGCCATATCACAAGCACCCTGGACGTTGTTCTGTCCACGTATCGGGTTTATGCCCGCGTTTTCTATACCTAAATGCCCTGTCAGCATAGCAAGGTTTGCAAGGCTCATAACATTATCTGTACCCGTAATATGCTCTGTTATTCCTAATGTGTAGAATATGCCCGCTTTTTTGGTGCTGGTATACAGCCTGGCAGCTTCATATAACATTTCTTCCGGAATCCCGGTTATCCTGGTTACCACATCCGGGGGATACTTTTCTATTGTCTTAAGTAATTCTTCATAACCGGTACAGCGTGTTTCAATGAATTCTTTATCCTCCCAGCCCTCTTTTACGATAATATGCATTAACCCGTTGATTAAGGCAACATCGGTACCGGAGTTCAACGGCAGCCATAATGTAGCCATTTCCGCAAGTTCTGTACGGCGGGGGTCTACTACTATGAGCTTGGAACCGTTTAATACGGCCCTTTTCATCTTGTTACCAATAATAGGATGGGCCTCGGTTGCATTGGAACCGATTACGAACAACACTTCGTTGCCCTCTATTTCTGATATCGAGTTTGTCATAGCTCCACTTCCTAATGTAGTTGCAAGACCTGCAACTGTGGGAGCGTGTCACGTCCTTGCGCAATGGTCCACATTATGTGTACCTATTGCGGCTCTCATCATTTTTTGAAAGACATAGTTTTCTTCGTTGGTGCATCGAGCTGAGCTCAACCCCCCTATTGCGTCGGGGCCGTATTTTTCTTTGGTCTCTTTCAGTTTTTCAATAACTGTGTTTAGAGCTGTCTCCCAGGTTGTTTCTACAAATTTTCCATCCTTTTTAATCAAAGGAGTGGTAATTCTGTCCGGATTGTAAATAAAGTCTGTATGGTATCTTCCTTTTACGCAGAGAGAAGTTCCATTAACTACGGCATCAGGATTCGGCGTTACTCCCACTATTTTATCTCCTTTTAGATTTAAGTCGAAATTACAACCGACACCGCAGAGGGGACATGTGGTAGTTACTTTAGCAGTGATCTCCCAAGGCCTGGTGCCTTTAAACTGTTTGTTTGTAAGGGCACCGGTCGGACATACACTTATACACTGCCCGCACAGCCTACAATTTTTATAATCAATCGGTGCTTCGAAGGGTGTGGATACTCTGGTTTTAAAACCTCTGCCCGCAAAATCTATAGCGTTTGTAACCTGAACTTCCGCACATACCCTTACACATTTTCCACATAAAATACATTTGTTCGGATCCCTTTCCATAACAGGGTTAAGACTGTCTATAGCATACTCTATTCTTTCACCCTTATATGAAGATTTCTTTATGCCATATCTGTAAGCATAATCCTGAAGCTTACACTCACCGTTTTTTTCACAGGTTAGGCAATCCTCCGGGTGACTCGCAAGCAGTAAATCAATAATATCTTTACGGGCGCTGACTACTCTTTCAGATTCCGTTTGTACTACCATTCCTTCTCTCACTTCAGTAGTACAGGCTGCCAAAAGGGTTTTAGCGCCTTCTACTTCTACTACGCACAGCCTACACCCACCATAAATTGAAAGGTTTTTGTCATAACACAGGTTAGGAATATCTACCCCGTTTGCTTTTGCGGCTTCTAGTATGGTGGTTCCTTCTTCTACCGATACTTGTTTCCCGTTCAGGGTAAACGTAACCATATCTCCACCTCCACGGCAATATTGTTTAACATCTTGTGGTTAATACATTTTACCTATAATGGATAAAATGATTTTTACACCTACCACTGAATACTAAATAAATTATATAAAACTAAGGTCAGTTTGTCAACTTTATAACGATACGG
>JAAYEV010000017.1 GCA_012728565.1 Clostridiales bacterium | reverse complement strand
TCTATTACAAAAAATGTCGTCATAAAATACAATACCGCCGGTAGTATAGCCGCAATCATAACCTCTGTATAGGGCATGCCAATCATCTCGGCCATCAAAAAGGCCCCGGCTCCCATTACCGGCGGCATTATCTGTCCACCGGTAGATGCCACTGCCTCAACTGCGGCTGCATATTCCTTTTTAAAACCCGATTTCTTCATTAATGGAATAGTCATAGAGCCGGTTGTTACTACATTGGCTATACCACTTCCGGATATGGTACCAAAGAGCGCGCTTGATATTACTGCAACCTTTGCCGGACCACCCTTTGCCCTGCCGGCAATAGCATAGGAAAAATCAGTATACAATTCTCCGGCACCTGAGTTTTTCAGGAAAGCTCCAAAGAGAATAAACAGCACCACATAGGTGGATGATACACCGGTTGTCATCCCGTATATTCCATCAATATTGAAAACATAACTGATTATCCTTGTCAAAGAGTAGTCCCTTCCCATAAACGTACCTGGAAAATAACTTCCAAACTTTGCGTATATCATAAAGGCAAGTGTTACAATTACCAGGGGCCATCCCAAAACCCTTTTTGTAACCAGGAGAACCAGAATTATTGCGATTGCTCCAAAAACTATATCTCCTTGGGTCGGATTAATGCCGGCCCTCAAAACGAAACTATGGTCCTGCATTAACACGTATACTGACACAGCTAAACCGGCCAAAACCATTATAATGTCCACAACTGATATCTTCTCACTTTTGTTGAAGCCGGGGTACAGCAATGGTATCATTACAAACCCAAACATAACGTGCAAGTTCCTTAATAGGATTACCGAGGTTGCAGCAATGCCCAGTGCATACATATGCCAGAGGGAGCCTGCTATAGCGATTATCGATACCAATAGCGCTGCTCTGCCGGTTAAAGACCTTTTTTGCTTTTCGTATTCATCTAGAAGTTCTTGTATCTTAATATCTTCTTGATTTTCAGCCATATAGATCTGCTCCTCTCAACAGATTTGCCCATGGGTTCAGCATTCGGCTGAACCCATGGAATATCCATATTTCGTATTGAATACAAATTCCAATTAGTTTTTGGGAGGAGGAGGCAGTTGCGGAAGCTCGACACCTTTTTCCTCATAGTACCTCTTAGCGCCCGGATGTAGCGGTAGATTCATATACTTAACGTTTTCTAAATCCGTCTGTTTAAAGCTGATATGTGCATTATGAATAGCTTCTACATTTTCCCATGTTAGTTTAGTAAGCTCGTAGACGAAGTCTTCCGGAAGGTCAGGAGAAATAGCAAGGAAGTTCCATCCACGAAGAGCTTTATAATCTTCTGTCATATTCTTGTAAGTTCCACTAGCAAGGGTACCCACGTTATAATAGGGGTACTTCTCTAACCATTTTTCAAAGTCATCATCGGTTAATCCAAAGAACTTGAGGTCATGGGATAACTCCAGTTCCTGGATAAACGAAGCTGGATGACCTGCTAAATAGAATACGGCATCAACCAATCCGTCTGCTATCATACCCCCGACATCAGACCAACTCGCGTTTACTATTTCCTTTGGCTTTATGCCAAAAAACTCTACTATATCTCTTCCGGTAAAGTCACTGCCGCCGCCTGCATACCCAAAGGATACGATCTTACCGTTCAAATCCTGTATTGAATTAATATCATTACGGTTTGCCGTAGTAAAGAACACACCCTCATAGGAATATGCGGGAATAAATGAATTTACATTTTGATATTTTGTACCATCTGCCCATCCAATCCCATGGTAGCCCGGATATGTCTGAAATGTTGAGGTTATACCAAATTCATTATCCCCGTTGTGAATAGTCTGCATATTCTGGGATGACCCGCCGGGTTCCACAGTGATATTCAGGCCGTCTACGTGCTTCATTATCATATCTGCCCAAGCCGCAGTATAGGTTACAAACAAGCTGCCTGAGGAAGCACTTCCTATAGCCATTACTCTTTTAGGAATCTCGATCTGGGCCTTACCTCCCTGGCTTTCTTCTCCCGGTGTCTTTTCTGCCGGCTTTTGCGTGCAACCTACTCCCAAAGCCATGGCCAAAATCAGGATACAGGTTACCAATAGAACTCCGCTTCTTTTCATCTTGCTCATTTAATAATTCCCCCTTCCAATTTTTAGGACTGTTATCGTGCCAATTACATACCTGCCATTTCTATGGAGATACTATGCCTGTTTTACATTACCGTTTGTTTCAGCCTAATGGATGGATATCTTGCCGGAATTCTATTTTGTATAATCACTACTAATCTGCAAGTCTTGTTACCTGGTTCCGTTCAAGTGCTTATTTAGGAGGAAGTGAATTACACTTCCTCCTAAAAGATTATCCAAGCAGTTCATCACAATAGGGATATTTTGTCAATATTTCATTGCCCGTTTCAGTTACGAGAATGGTGTCCTCCAACCGCACTCCGCCTCCGCCTGGAACATTGGGTACCAATATAGCCGGTTCACAGGAGAAACACATTCCAGGCTGGAATTCGAATACCTCTTCACCGGCGGCCGCTATTTCTCCTATAAGTGGCGCGCAAAGGCCCGAAACGTTTATGGAGTGTCCCAGTACACCATGGAAGCCCCACTCTTCAAAGCCGTGCTTCTTGATAACATTTCGAGCGGCAATATTCAATTCTTCGTTGGTAACCCCCGGTTTAAGCATTTCATGCACAACCATCATTTCTTCGTAAACCGCATTATAAATACGCTTTTGCATATCGTTGGGCTTGCCGTGTACCACCGTCCTCGTAAAGTCCGAGAAGTACCCGTTGAAGCAGCCGCCAAGGTCCATGAATACCAAGTCGCCGTGTCTTATTGTTCTGTCTGAAGCGAAACGATGAAGTGGAGCAGTCTCTTCTCCCGAGGTTACTATAAGGTTGCACTGGGGCACTTCCATACCGAACGCATAGAATACTTTCATAACTTCTCCCAGTATTTCGCAGTTTCTTGCACCGGTCCTTATATGGTCTATTGCCGTCTGCATTCCTATTTCGGCTATTTTCGAAGATAGTTTCATAAGTTTTATCTCTTCGGGGTTCAGAATCGCTTTAGCTTCTATAACACATGCATCACCGTCAACAACCTCGCAATCCGGAAGGGCTGCTTTCAGTTTCTCGAGCATTACAAATGTACCTGCGTCTACACCTATTCTTCCCTTTGTAAAGCCTTTTTCTTTCAGAGTTTGTACGAACTGTTTTATCATGGTATCAACAATACCGGGTTCTTCCATTGTTCCGCAGGGCTTAATATCATCCGGATCCATCCATGTCATTGTAGCACGGCAACGTGGTGCATCTCCACTGGTTACGTAAAGAGTCGGGCTGCTGGTCTGTGTCATCATTGAAGCATTTCTGGATAGGAAAGATATCGGCCACCACAAGGGCCTCATGTTGGTCATGTACCTGATGTTTTCCGCCCTGAAAGTTATCAGTGCATCCAGGTTATGCTTCACCATTGTTTCCCGCAAGCGCTGGACACGCATCTCGCGCATTTTGGGAAAGTCTACCCTATCTACCCAATCTACTGCATAATACATGTTCCATCTCCTCCTGATTAGTAATTATTAAACTGCTCTTAAAGATGATTCGTGAACCCAGTATTGTACGCCTTATATTACTGCAATACCTGTGCCAATCAATAATGCAGTTATTTGGGCAGTTCGGGTTTCCTTTGGCTTTTTTTGTCCGCTTTCAGGCGGACTATTTTGGACAAACCACTGTTTCTAGGTCATATTTCGTTTAAATTGATTAATTACAGCCCTGCCGCTCTCTTTAATGTGGGTTCCGCTTCCTGTGGTCGCCTGGATCAGGTCCAGCTCCTTTAATACCAGCAGATGCCTTTTTACCTGGCTTTCGCTCATGCTAACCCCGGAATTCTGAAGCGCTTCGCACAGGCGTTTACGCGTCCATTTAAAGGGTGGAGAATCAAGGGTCTTAAGGATACTTATAAAATTTAATATTTGACTTTGTTCTTCCAACCGCCTGATAATTGCTTCAGCATGGGCATCATTTGCATCCATCGTCTTGTTTATCTTGTTCCGTATAATACTTAGAAGTTCTTCTTCCCAGTCAAAATTGAGTTGGATAAAGTTTGCCATGTATTCTGCTACGTTGCGTAACTCCCTTACGTTGCCAGGCCATTTATAGCGTTCAAGTTCCTCTTTAAGCGCTTTAGGGAATTTCTCCAAATTAATCCCAAACTGATTTTTTAGAATATTTATGAATAAAGGAAATATATCTTCCGGCCTCTCCCTGAGAGATGGGAGTCTAAGGGGAAGTACACTAAGCCGATAATATAAATCCTGGCGGAATAGACCTTCATTTACCATTGCCTGGAGGTCACGGTTTGTTGCTGCTATAATACGTATATCTACCGGTATAACCTGCGAGCCCCCAACGGGAAGTATCTGTCGCTCCTGTATGGCCCTTAATACTTTTTTTTGAATGTTGATTGTGGCATCGCCGATTTCATCCAAAAAAATTGTACCTTTGTGCGCCAATGCAAATAGTCCCTTTTTCCCTCCCTTTTTTGCTCCTGTAAAGGCTCCTTCTTCGTATCCGAATAACTCCGACTCGCACAGGTTTTCGCTTAGGGCTGCAAAGTTTACAGCAACAAAGGCTTCCTCCGACCGCCCCGAAGCATTGTGTATCGCTTGAGCAATAAGCTCTTTACCGGTACCGCTTTCACCCTCTATTAATATCGTGGAATCGCTTTTTGCAAATTGACGGGCTTTCATTATGAGCTGCTCCATTTTTTTTGACTTATAAATAATATTGTTGAACGTATACTTGGCAGTGAGACCTCTTTCATGAAGAGAGTGTCTGTAGCTTTTTTCTATTTTTTCTATATTCTTAATATCTTCGATGACTATTATTGTCCCAAGGTCGTCTCCAAAACTGTTACTGTCTATCTCAATATGATAGCTTTTATCATCAATTGTAATAAAAAAGTCCTTACCATAACTTTTACTTTTATCAAGAATGCTTTTGATATGGGAGGAATAGTTATCCTTAATATGAAGCAGCTGTTCGGCCTTGCGGTTATAGAATGAAATTTTCCCATCCTGGTCCAGAAGCATAATCCCGGATTTGAAAATATTAAGCAGCTGCTGCAGCTTATTTGTCAGGAACAGGTTCCTGCTGTATTCCTGTGAGTAATGATACAAAAGTTTCAGGGAAGGACGAAAGAAAACGGATGTAAGGGTATGCTTAACCTTTTCATATATATTCAGTTCCATCGATATCTCTATACATGTATTTATATCAATGGGGCGTATACCTAGATCAATAATTTCGAACTCACCTTCCGGTATCAGCTGCTTTTCCCCAAACGTAATGACATATTTGCATGCACTGTTCCAATTATCCATTCCCGGATAATAAGGATAGAAACGAAGATGTGTTATGCCGGCTCCTATCAACTGCTCGATTGCTTGTGTTGCAGTATCGTAAAGTTTATTGACCACAAGCACCGAAGACCCTTCAGGGACTTCATACAGTTTACTCACTGCTTCAATATTAACGATTCTGTCTGCAATTAAAGTCTTAGTACCCGGCTCTATGATTTCCAACGCCATATCTTTAATGGTATGGCTTGTAACTACTACCAGCATATCGCTTATCTTTGAATCCAACGACAGGTCCTCAAAACAAAGGCTTCTTATTTCAACCATATCCCCAAATATTTCCTGTAGTTGTTTCTGGGTTGATATGGCCGTATTGGCAGTTAAAGAAAGAAGCGTTAACGAAAGCATTTTAGCAAACCCCCATTCTTTATTTTCAGATCTGCACTTAATCGGTACTGCCTCGCATTTGATCAATAGCAGGATATAGTTTATATAAAGAGTAACACCCTAACAACAAGTTATATATTTAACAATATTATGCAAATTTCGACAATTATCGCTACTAATAGAATTATATCATGTACATCAAGGAAAGGAAATCAGGGCATAGTTTTATTTATGATGCTGCCTAGTATTTTACATATCGCTGATTAATGATGTTTGATTAACGCCCGGAATAAGTTTTGCCATCGTTTTTCTAAGTGAGCCAATGAAAATCAAAAATGTTTACATGTGATTCAAATAACAAAAATAAAGCCCGGAGCTAATCCGGGATTTACAAATAAGGTCAAATTTAAATAACGATATTAATGGTTTTTTTATGCAAATATGTTCTAAACGAACAAATACTGTACTAAGACAAAACTGTGCCTGTTTAGGAACGCAGCGGGAATTTAAACCCAAATAGGCTTTTCCCAAAGCTCCAGCTTAGTTCCTACCTTTTTTCCCAGGGCATTTTTATATATCCTGTAAGCCACCATAACATCTTCAAGGGCTAGTCCAACTCCATTAAAATATATAAACTCTCTATCGTCTTCCCTGCCACTAGCCTTTCCGGTAACTACATCTCCCAGCTCGGCATATATATCACTGTCTTTCAGTCTTCCCTTCTCAAACATGATGGCGGGTGTCTGTGTCCCCCTATGTTTGATTTGATTCCAGTCATCAACCACTATTTTATCTGCTTTCTCTATCACCTCGAATTCCGCTTCGTTGCCTCCGATATGAGAATAAAAGCAACCCTCACCTATCCATTCAGCTTTTACGACGGGCTCTTTGGCAGTTGTCGCAGTAACTATAACATCCGCTCCCTCAACAGCCTCCTGCGCACTGGACACAGGCACTACTTCCAATTGCAGCGCCTGGCTGACTTCTTTTGAAAAGGTTACCGAACGCTCTTTTTTTATGTCGAATACTCTTACTGTCGACAGGTTTGGCAATACCTCCTTCAGAGCCATGAGCTGTGTCCTGTTCTGCGTCCCTGCACCAATTATCCCGGCAGTCGAGGAATCTTTTCGGGCCAGGTACTTGGCAGCAACCCCTGTTACTCCTCCTGTTCTCATTGCACTGATTATGGTGCCATCCATGACTGCAATAGGGAAGTGTTTTTCAGAGTCATTGAGAATAATTAGGGCGGATGCTCTGGGCAAGCCATATTTGTGCGGGTTTTGAGGAGCACTTCCAATCCATTTTATCCCTGCGACATCTGCATCACCGCCTACATAACCGGGCATAGCATTAATTCTTCCAATGGTCTCCTCACTGTGTTTATCTCCCCAGCGCAGTGCCACTTTTGTCGGCAAAACATAGTCTTTCTTGTTATGCAATTCAAACACCTTTTCCAGGTCTGAAATGACTTCGGCCATGTTTAGGCCGCCACATTCTACTACATCCCTCTGGCTTAGATAGAGAATATCGTGTCTTGACATTATATTCCTCCTAACGAACCATTGAAATAAGTTCTTTTATTTCCATACCCTTAATTCCCATACTTTCGAGGTTTCGCCCCTCCGCCCTATAATCCTTACCGTGTAAAACATCGGCTAGAGTAATCATCGCATCTATAATAGGTGTTTTTACTCCTGTCAGCCTTCCCAGTTCTGAAATTGGCACAAGACTCATCGGAACGTCTTCTGAAATGTAACGCGCATTTATGTCCATCGGAGCTTTGATACCGCCATATACTTTATTAGAATGAACTGCTTCGTAAATATTCTGCCCTTCCGCTCCATATACGTCCTTAAGCCATTCTACTACCGTCATCGTATTAACCCCAAGGGCCTTCGCAACTTCAACTCTCTCTCGATCAATTCTTTCCAGAACTTTTCCAAGCGAAGGAGAAATCCCCTGATGATAGTACTCAAAGTCACCTTTTGTATCTTCAATCCTGGCACAGTTTAATATACTCGGCGCAGGATGGAAGACCGCTCCAATATTCATAAGGCTTGTTTCCCAGATGTTCTCGGCTGGATAGAATTCTTCAAAGATTCCATTAAGCTTATCAATCATCAGTTCATTATGCTTGGCGGGGATTGCCGCAATAGCCACACGGTTCTTAATGCCATATATAGTGACCTCTGCCTCGCCTGTTTTCCTACTCGCATATAACAAAGTCTGTGCTTCTGCTACAACCGGAACGAACCCCGGACGGTTTTTTTCTATCGTCCTCTTTACTTCTAATGCTCCCCCGGTACGTCCGGGATGAAGAATAATAATCTGCGATGCCTCAATGACAGGAGCCAATATTTCTGCAAGGCCGCGATGGGCAAAAGCAGGAGTAACGATCATTATCAACTCCCTATTTCGTACAACTTCGGCTACATTGGAGGATACCAGGTTTATTGGAGCAAATTCCTCCCCTACAGCTCCCTTAAGGTATATCCCTCCCGCTTTTTGTATTCCTTCCAGTGTTTCCGGGTATTTATCATAAATAGAAACATCATGCCCTTTAATTACCATATGGGCTGCCATTGCCATGCCACCATTTCCGGCTCCCAAAACAGCAACTCTCATTCTTCCACCCCCATAGCCGCCAAGTCCGTTCCTTTTTTCTTGTTAATAAACTGCAGCAGCACTACTATACCAATCAGCCCTATACCAATTACATCGGTTATTATCCCTGGGTATATCATCATAATTGATGCGCTAAACAATATTATACTTTCCCATATTCTAATCTTTGTTAGCATATACCTTTCCAGACTGCAGGAAAGGGCGTATACACCAATAATGGAAGTAATGGTTACACCTATGGTTTTTCCTATGGTGCTGTCCATTAGTAGCATTGCTGGCGAAAAAACGAATATATATGGCAGTATGAATGCTGTAATTGACAGCTTAAGTCCCATCAGGGCGGTCTTAACAGCGTTTGCTTTAGCTATGCTGGCTGCAAGATAAGAGCTCAACGCAACAGGAGGTGTAACGCTTGCAAAACAGCCAAAATAAAAGATAAACAGATGGGCTGCAATCAGCGGAACTCCCATTTTTACCAAGGCAGGCGCCACCATGGCCCCAAGGATAATATAAAGAGCTGTTGTAGGCATCCCCATACCCATAAAAATGCTTGCAAGCATAGTTAATATTAAAGCAAAATACATATTGCCGCTGGATAGTGCAATAATAAAATCTGCAAATTTTAGTCCCAAACCCGTCAGAGTAACGGTACCAACTATGAGGCCGGCTACTGCACAAGCAGCTACCAGGTCAAGGGCGCCCTTGGCACCGCCCTCCAGTGCCTTAAGAAATTTTTGAAGATTAAGCCGTGTTTCCTTTCTGAACATGCTGAAAACGATTACCATTAGTACAGAGATATAAGATGCTTTAATAGGTGAATATCCTAAAATCAGCATAACAATAATACTCAAAGGAGCGAACAGCAAAAAGGCTCCCTTTTTAAAGCTTTCTTTAAAGGTGGGCAGCTGGTCTGCTCTTAGTCCTGACAATCCCAGTTTGGCCGCCTCTAAGTCCACCATGAAGAAGACCGCTATATAATACAGTACTGCCGGCAAAGCAGCATGAAGTATTATCTTTCCATATGGTATCCCTGTCATTTCCGCCATGATAAAAGCAGCGGCACCCATGATGGGTGGCATAATCTGCCCACCGGAAGAAGCGGCAGCCTCTACTCCTCCCGCAAACTCGGGTTTATAGCCTACACTCTTCATTAGCGGTATAGTGAATACCCCTGTCCCTGCAACATTTGCAAAGGAACTGCCCGACACCATACCCATTGCACCGCTTGCAACAATTGCGGCCTTTGCAGGGCCGCCTCTGTATTTGCCAGTCAGAGAAAAAGCAAGGTCGATAAAAGACTGGGCTCCCCCTGTTTCATTTAAAAATGAACCCAGCAGTAAGAATAGAAATACAAAAGTGGCCGTAACATAAATCGCAACTCCGAAAATGCCCTCACCGGTCAGGTACATATGCTCAATTACCCTTGTTAGACTGTAGCCTTTATGCCCCAACGTTCCCGGGATATACTGGCCGAACATTGCATAGGCTAAGAATATCCCTGATACTATTACCAGCGGCCATCCCATGGTTCTTCTTGTAGCTTCCATTATCAGTATTATCAGTATTCCGCCCATAATTATATCAAGCTTGTTTGGAGCTCCTGAACGATATATTAAATCCTGGTATTCAACTAGAATATAAATACAGGAAGCGGCTCCAAGAACGGAAAAAATAATGTCATAAATAGGAACCTTTTTCCTATCTCTGCTTGTCGCCGGGTAAATAATAAAGGTCAGAAGCAGAGCAAATGCCAAATGTATAGCCTTGTGTTGTGCAGTCGGTAGCATTTTTATCCCTGCAGACCAAAGATGAAATATTGACATACAAACGGCGGCTGCTGTCGTAAACAATGCAATAGGCCCTGTTAGAACTCGTTTTCTTTCAAACTGCTCATTCAGTTTCTTTAATTGTTCTTCAGGGGTAAGCTGCTTCTTGGGTTTATTCTTTAAAAACATTTATGTTCCCCCTTAAGATATACCTGATATTTGGCGTTTTTTGTACGTATACGTGTATTAGCCCATCATTTTTTACATGCTTCGTAAGGTCAATTTTTTTATTGTCAATAATGATACATGGCTTTGCAATATGGTTCACTCTAAAGGGTAGAAACTTTAAATTGCGGTCAATTTTGTCCATAATCATATAGTTGTTTTTAAATTCCACTTTATGATTCAGGGTGGAGGGCATCCCCCACCCCAAATCCTGAAGCTCGGTCCTTACAACCGTAAGGGTTTTATCCTTTTCCACCCTATAATACTCATAAACGGGTGTTGTCTGTACAGAATGCCGGATTAGAGTCGCAAACTCAAACCCCGGGTCTACCTTACGGGTAAGTAAAATGCTCTGTGCATCAGCATCCTTTACCGTCAATATGTAGACCGGTTTTCCCAAGCATACCGTTGCTAAGACAAGTGTTATAAACACAACAATGCATTTTGTTATTCTCTTCATTTACAACCACCCGTTTTTAGTTTTGTGAATCTATTTGATTAGCCCTGTTGCTTTGTAATACTTTTCTGCACCCGGATGCAGCGGCAGAGACATTCCGCTTAATGCATTTTCGAGTGTTATATTTTTACCCAGAGCATGGGCGCTTTGAATCTGCGGAAGATTTTCAAATATAGCCTTCGTAATTTCATACACCAAGTTCTCATCCATTTCATCATGGGTAATCAGTAAAGCAGGGCTAGCAACCGATAGAACGTCCTTATCTACTCCCTTATAAGTACCTTCGGGAATAGTTACAAACTGCAGATAAGTAATCTCTTCTAAGACTTTTTTGGTTTTTTCTTCATCCACCGCCAATAGGTCAATATCCAGGGTAGCCGAAGCATCCACCACAGCAGCCGTAGGTATACCGGCTCCCACTATTGCACAGTCAATAAGGCGGTCCTTTAATGCGGTAACTGCTTCACCAAAGTTAAGAAATTCCGGTTTTATGTCTTGATAAGTTAAGCCATGGGCTTCAAGCAGTATTTTGGCAGTACGCTCGGTACCGCTGCCGGCTGCGCCTACCGCTACTTTTTTACCCTTCAAATCGTTCAATGTTTGCATGCCCGCCCCTTCGAGCACTATAAACTGGAAGGTTTCAGGGTATAATGCGGTTATACCCCTGATATTGCTAATAGGAGTCTCAAAAGGCTCTTCGCCTTGGTAACCTCCAAACGCTGTATTTGAAGCACTCATTATTAAATCTACACTTTTCTCCTGTATCATTTTCAGGTTTGCAACAGACGCACCTGTTGATTCTGCAGTTGCTTCAACATTCGGGACATATTTGGTAATAACCGCAGTAATAGCTGCCCCTATCGGGTAATAGGTTCCTGCCGTACCCCCTGTTGCCAGCGATACTCTAGTAACCTGTGTCTTTGTATCCTGACCGCCGGTATCGGCCTGTTGTTTCTGATTGCAACCCGATACTGAAACCACAATCAACACCAGAGCAATCAGCAATACTAAGACCTTTTGTTTCTTATTCATTACCGTTCCTCCTCTTTTCTTTATTTTTTGTAATAAAAACTGTATTGTATTAGTGCAAAGATTGTGCCACATGGTCAGAAATATAAAACCCACTGAAATCCCACGGCTACGTGCAGTGGTTTTCAGCAGGTTCCAAAATGCGAATGCAAATTTTGCAGCATCCCCATACGTGAGACTGCAAATTTTTCATGCCATCAGTTGCTCCCGCAGCCAAGCACCGTGTTAAACAATTGGTGAATCCCTCCGAGATACTGTTATTCAATGGAGTATTCCTTAATTTTATAATAAAGGCTTCTTTCACTAATGCCCAGTATTTCGGAGGTTTTTTTCTTATTCCCGTTATTTGCCTCCAGGGTTTTAATGATAAGCTTTCTCTCCACATCCTTCAAACTTTCACCCGGACGAACATTGATGAAGCTGTGTTCTTCAATTACGCTTGCCTTTGGCTTTCTTACTCCCGGTGGTAAATCGGTACTGATTATCATATCACCGGAACTCAAAGCCACTGCTCGCTGGATTATGTTTTCCAGTTCCCTAACGTTTCCCTTGAAATCATATTCCTCTAACAATTCCAATGCATACGAATCGATCTTTTTCATTGGTTTGTTGAAAGCCAAGCAATATTTATCAATAAAATAATCAACAAGTAACGGTATGTCTTCCTTTCTTTCTCTAAGTGGCGGCAGTTTTATGGGTATTACATTCAAACGATAGTATAGGTCTTCCCTGAAATCTTTCTTCCTTATCTTCTCTTCAAGGTCCTGGTTTGTTGCAGCTATCACTCTTACATCTATTTTTTTTCTAAAACTAGAACCCAGGGGAGATATCTCTTTCTCTTGCAGGACCCTTAGCAGCTTTGATTGCAAGTCGTAACTCATATCCCCGATTTCGTCCAGGAATAGGGTCCCTCCGTCGGCCAGCTCGAATTTTCCTTTCTTCCTATTGTTGGCTCCTGTAAAGGCGCCTTTCTCGTACCCGAACAGTTCACTCTCCAGCAAATCATACGGGATGGCAGCACAATTAATAACCTCGTACGGTCCGCTGGACCTGTTGCCCAAATAATGTATTGCACTGGCAATCAATTCCTTTCCGGTACCGCTTTCGCCGGTTATCAGTACATTTGAATTGATATCTTTAATCTTTTCAATCAAATCAAATATCTTGACTATCTTGGGAGATCTTCCTATAAAGCCGCCCAGCCTGTGTTTTCCCCTTGTCTCCCTGTCCAGGTACCCCGCTTTAGCCTTTAGCTTTATATATTCCGAAACCTTTTCAAGCAGCACTTTCAATTCACCCACAACAACGGGCTTCTTCAGGTAATAATACGCTCCTTCTTTTATTGCCTCGACAGTTGTGTCAATGCTGGCATAGGCCGTCATAATGATTACGGTTACGTCTTTATATTCCCTCTTGATTTGTCTAAGCAGGTCCATGCCGTCGTATTCGCCCAGCTTTAGGTCAAGAAGGACAATATCTATACCATGTTCATCCAGCAACTTCAAAGCATCCTTTGGATTTCGGGCAGTATAAACCTCATAGTCTCCCTCAAGGGCAAACTCTAATGAATAGCAAATTGATGCTTCATCATCGACTATCATCAATTTATTCATATACCTTTTCCCCTTTCCTAGCCGGCAGTGTTATTTTAATACAAGTACCCACGTTTTCCTCGCTTTCTATTTGGATCTCTCCTCCATTTTCCCTTATAAACTCGTAACATATGGATAGACCCAGCCCTACGCCGTCCTTTTTTAAAGTAAAGAAAGGCTCTTTTACCTTATCGATGTACTGTTTGGGAATACCTATACCGTTGTCACACACGCTTAATACACATTTTCCGTCAACCGTTTCCGTTGATAAGCTCAGTTTTGGTGCTTTTTTCATGGCATCCATACTGTTAAGTATAAGGTTTATTAACACTTGCTTTATCTGCTTTCTATTTCCATATATTATAATATCTTTTTGGATACTTACGTCCAATTCAACCCTTTCCTTTCTGAACTTGGTTTCAAATAGGCCAAGCACCTCTTTTATAAGATAGTATAAAGAAAATTCCTCCTTATGCGTAACCTGCGGCCGGGCATAGTCAAGCAAATCGTTTATAAGGTTGTTTATCCGGTCTAACTCTCTAGGTACGTACTCTAAGAATTTTTGACGGAACCTTTCACTATTTATTTTTTCCGGCATCAGGTCTGTGAAAGTTTTTATCGACATCAACGGGTTTCTTATCTCGTGGGCAATATTTGCCATTAACTGCCCCAGTGAACTCATTTTATCCTTATGGTACAAATACTGCAGCATCTTTTTCTCTTCGGTTATATCCTTTATACTTATTAAAACTCCACCCAATTCTCTCTTCGTATCAGTCAAGCGATTAACATAGTACCTAAAAACTTTTTCTTCATTCTGGATATCCAATTTGCTTTCATTGTTAATAAAAGATGTCCTATTTTCTAAAACGTCTTTTACATGCTGAAAATCAATAAACTTGTCCAAACCGGTCCGATAGACTGATTTCCCCTCTATTTCGCCCTCGTCTACAAGCTTGAGAAGGTCCCGGGCTTTGGTATTGCAAAACCCTACCGTTCCGTCTTGCTCCAGGGTAATCATTGCACTGAACAGGCTGTTCAATATTTGCTTCTTATAGATATCTTCCTTGATTATCCTTTCATTTTTTGCGATTAGTTGGTTGTTTGCCTCCTCCAACTCCCAGGTCCTTTTTTTTATTTCTCTTTTGAGAAGCTGGTTCATCCTTAAAACAACTAGAAATACCAAGACTCCAATCCCCAAAAAGGCTAAGGCGTTCTTTGTTATTTCCCGGCGGATTTCAGCCGGCGTCTGTATAATTTCTCCAAACCATTTGTTATAGATCTTCTCATAGGTGCCGTTTTTTTTGATACTTGCCAGGCCGGTATTTATCAATTTGATAATGTCCTCATTCTCGGACTGCATCATGAAACAATGTTCTGCCGTTTGTATTGGAGCCCCTACAATCTTAATAAAATCTGTCTGCTTCCATTTTTGTATGGTATACATTCCCACAAGTCTATCGCCTACAAAAGCATCTATTTTCCCCATCATCAGCAGTAATATGCCCTGCTGCTGGTTATCAACATAGTGCAACTTGTCGCTCTCTACATATCTCAACAATTCTGGAGGGTAATTATCTTTCTGAACGGCTACTCGCACAGAGGACAAATCCTCCAAATCAACTATATAATTATTATCATACCTGACAAAAATGGCATCGGAAATTGTTAAGTAAGGGTCTGATAGTATATATGAATTATTAATATTATAGGAATCAGGCATGCCAAGTACGATATCTATATGACCCTTTTTTAAGTACGGAATTACTTCATACCACGGCATCGGCTTGAATTCAATATCAAACAGCATTTCTATTGCTATGGCATTCATAATATCGATGCTAAAACCTTTATAAATTCCATTATCGTTAATATATTGATAGGGAGGCCTACGGTTGTCCCCGCCTACTCTTATGGTATGTCCTATTACCGTATCCGCTGAAACAGTGGTCATACCAGCTATGAAAACGGAAGTCGCTATTAGAATTATCATAAATATTCTTTTTCTCATGACAATCGACCCTTCATCTTTTTCTGTATTCTTTTCAGTTGCAAATCACAAATAGCGTGCTTTGCAAGTAATTGTATAAACTGCATATAGGCCTCCGAAATGTACATAAACGTATAATGACAGGAGAGACTATTCAAGAATCCAAGTTATCTCAAAGTACATGAAAATTGAAATGACGTTCTCGATGATTCGTTATATTATCAGTGAGAAAACCAATTGCTTATAGAAAACGTCACTAGTAGAATTATACCATGGACAGCAAGGCAAGTTAATGAAAGTTTGAGTTTTATGTCGACTTTTCTGAATTAGAGGAAATGTCACCGTTAAGTACAGATTAATGTGCAAATACCCAGGCAGCAAAGGCAGGTATGACCATCTATACAGATTCCGACCTTCTAAAGAGGTGCAGAAAATTGATAAAGCCCGGAGCTAATCCGGGCCTTACTTATCATAATTCCAATTTTCCGTGGGCTAATCGATTATTACTTCCAACATGTCTCCGTTCTGGATGCCCGCCGCATTACCCTCTTCGGTGTCCAAATGCATATCCAATGCATAAGAGGGGGAAACCCTGATAAGTACGTTTTCGAATACAAGACCCCTCATGCCTTCCACTCTTACCTTGACCCTCTGGAAGTCTTCAACGCCAAAGGCCTTTGCGTCGTCGGGGTGCATGTGGATGTGCCTTGCCGCAACTATCACACCGTAATCCAGGTCCACTTCCCCTTTAGGGCCCACAAGCTTAACCCCGGGTGTACCCTCTAGGTCCCCGGAATCCCTAACCGGGACCTTAAGTCCCAGTTTATAGGCGTCGGCTGCCAACACCTCAATCTGGGTTTCCTTCCTCACCGGGCCGAGGATTCTAACTCCTTTAAGTGTGCCCTTGGGTCCAACAATATCCACCTTTTCTTCGCAGGCATACTGACCGGGCTGGGACAAAACTTTAAACTCGGTCAGTTCATAACCGGGTCCGAAAAGTTTCTCAAGATGTTCCTTGGACACATGCAAATGCCTGTTGGAAAGACCAACGGGTACTTTTTTCACAGTCATGTGTTCTCCTCCTTACTCTTCTTATTATCCTCAAACAATCTTAAAAAAGACCGTTTATGGAACTATACTTAATATTTTACCAGATGGTATCATGCATTGCCAACCACCTTGTCGGCAGAAAATAGATATTCTACGAAATTCAACCGGTGGACGAAAAAACATTGGAACCATCGCCTTTTGCCTTGTCATAAAAAAACAGGGAATATCGCCTCCCTGTTTTATGAATACTTTTTATTCAGTTCCTCTACAATCTCGTCGGCTTCCACGCCATAGGTTTGAGCGGCCCGCTCAATGCTCTTGTACAGAGCACCGCCTCACCCGAAGCACCTTATGCCGAACCTCCTGAATATGGCTTCCGCTTCCGGGTGCTGCTTAAGTATGTCCTTTATCTTGCTTTCCTTGCTGTACAACCAAAACACCTCCCGATTGGACCGTTTTTAACTATTATATTATAATTCCCACCAACCGGATATATATCTTGCCATTTTTTATTTTTAACGGCTGTAGAAGTCATGGTTTCCAATGGTTGTCACGTATTTCAGGTTGTTCTTAAACCACTTTGCGGCACCTTTTCCGGCAAGGCCCTCGTATATGAAAAACTGGGCGTTGCCAACGGACTTGCCGTTTTTACCTACGGGTTTTGCACCTCCGAGGGCTTCCATCGCCGCTCTGTATGACTGCTCCGAAGGTTCTTTGCTGTTCCATCCACCGTCGATAACCGGCTGAAACTGTCCTTTTTGAAATATTACACCCTCTATGGTATTCGGAAACCTATCACTCATAACCCTGTTCAAAACTACAGCACCAACCGCCACCTTCCCCTCGTAGGGCTCGTAGCGGGCTTCGCACTCGATTATTTTTGCCAACAGGTAAAGGTCCCTTTCGCTTATTTTAACCGGCCCCCTGAATGCCTGGGCTTGGGGTCGTGCTGACGCCGGCAGCATCCTGGGAACCTGTATCGGGGAAACCGCAGGCATGTCAAGGTATAAGTCCTCCTGCACCGTTTCTCCGTGCCCCTGGCCTCCTGCGAACGATACTGCCGCTGCCGCTATTACCAAGGCGGGCAGTATTGTTCTTATAAGTTCCTTCATCATTTCCTCCTCCTGGTTATGGTAACTTTAACCAACACAAGTACATAATATACCAAATCTTAACACATAATGCAACCCTATTCTTTTTTATATCCATTTTCAGGTAAAATATAACCATAAAAAAAAGACCGCATGTCGCGGTCCCTTCAGATTTCCTTTAATATCTCCTTAAGCAGCATCACGAACTTCTGCTGCGCCTTTTTACCCACCTCCAGGACC
>JAAYEV010000160.1 GCA_012728565.1 Clostridiales bacterium | reverse complement strand
TTAATGATGTATGAATAAAAGCTGAAAGCAGTGACTTTACATGAAACAAAACATCACGGCGGACGAAAAATATGACAAGATGATTCACACGCCGATACCAAAACTGGTATCCACTCTGGCCGTACCCTCCATAATCAGCATGATTATTACTTCTGTCTATAATATGGCGGATACTTTTTTTGTGAGCAAGATAAGTACCAGCGCTTCGGGTGCGGTGGGCATAGCCTTTGCACTCATGGCAATCATACAGGCAATAGGTTTTACCATCGGATCAGGGTCAGGGAATTATATATCCCGGCTTTTGGGGCGAAAAGACAGCGAAACGGCTTCAAAGGTGGCGGCCACCGGCTTCTATACAGCGCTGGGCCTTAGTGTGGCTCTTGCACTATTGGGTCTTGTTTTCCTGGAACCACTGGTTTACGCACTGGGGGCAACCGAAACAATTGCGCCCTATGCCAAAAGCTATGTCCGTTATATACTGATAGGCATGCCCTACATGGCGGCTTCCCTGGTTCTAAACATCATCCTCCGTTTCCAGGGCAGTGCGTATTTTGCAATGCTGGGCATAGGGACCGGCGGAATACTTAATATCATATTAGACCCCATATTTATTTTCAAGCTTAACATGGGTACCGGCGGTGCCGCGCTGGCCACCATTATAAGCCAGTTTGTAAGCTTTTGCATCCTCTTTTATAACTGCGGTATTGGCGGAAACATCAAAATCCGGCTCAAAAACCTGACACCAAAATGGGAAATATACAAAGAGATACTAAGGGGCGGGCTGCCGTCCTTTTACCGCCAAGCCCTTGCCAGCATTTCAATGATCTGCCTGAACCAGGCCGCCGGCCCCTTCGGGGATGCGGCTATCGCGGCGATGTCAATAGTTACGCGTTCGTTCCAATTTGCGATGTTTATTGTATTTGGTTTTGGGCAGGGTTATCAGCCGGTATGCGGGTTTAACTACGGCGCCGGGCGGTATGACCGGGTGTGGGATGCGTTCTGGTTTTGCTTCAAAACAATGGCTGTTATTATGACGGCAGCCGGCGCTGCAGGGTTTTTGTATTCCACGCAGATAATATCCTTTTTCCGGAAAGAGGACCTTGAAGTAATAGCAATAGGCTCCAAGGCGCTGCGGTTCCAGAGCATGGTATTTCCGCTTTCTGCCTGGATTGTAATGGTGAATATGACTCTGCAGACCATAGGCAAGGGAACCCAGGCTTCCATCCTGGCCATATGCCGCCAGGGCTTGTTTTTCCTGCCGGCTATACTGATTTTGCCGCGTTTTTGGGGTCTCACCGGTGTCCAGGTTAGCCAGCCGGTGTCGGATGTTTTCTCATTTCTCGTTGCAGTCCTGCTTGGGATTAGCATGCTGAGGGAACTTAAGTCCAGGCAAAAGGAGCGAATGAAGCGGATGAAACTTAAAGAAAGCGTAAAAGGGGTTACGGTATGAATAAATACGCAGACTTCATGAAGCAGATTCCTGAAAACATAATGCAAGGTGTTGAACGGCAGTTATACACCGATATAGCTCTTTTCAGGCCCCACATTTTTATTGGGGGAAGGCTGATGCATTCTTCCGATTACCACATAATAATCCCGTCCGTGCCGCCCCCCGACTCATACATAAACGGCAGGCTGAAAAGCTTTGATAAGGGTAAAATAGTAGTCATGCATCCTGGGGATACCATACTTTGTACCCGGAATTACCATACAAAGCCGTACATTTCACTGCTCATAAAGCCGCAGCTGATAAATAGCATAGCAGAGGAAATGGATATGCCCGCAAATGTCAAGTTTACAAAACTGCAGAACCCCTTTTCCTTTGACCTGATGCAGCTAATAAGGGCATTTGAGAAGGAAAGCAAGCGCCGGGACAGCTGCAGGCTGATTATGGACTGCCTGGGCATTCAGATTGCAGCGACTGTTTTAAGAGAATTCAAGACCAATCTTAAAAAATACCCCGCCTGCTTGTCCGGCGGCGATTCTTATGTTGATATGGCTGTGGAGTATATGCAGGTATTTTTCAGTGCTAACATAACCATTGAGGATATTTGCAGTGAAATAGGTATTTCGCCCTTTCATTTTATGAGATTATTCAAACAAAAGACAGGCGTTTCCCCTCATCAATACCTTCTTGATATCCGCATTAAAAAAGCCCGGGAACTGCTGACAACCGGGCAGTATCTTGTTTCGGAAGTGGCGGCCATGTGCGGTTTTATTAATCTCTCCCATTTTTCCAGCACCTTTAAAAGGATAACCGGTATGCCGCCAAGCGAGTACAGGAAATAAAATCACCGGCTTAGATAAGCAGTTTTTGCAAAAACCACCGGCAGTTATTCCAAAGGAATAGCGGTTTTTTTGTTTATATTGAATAGTGAAAACAACCTAATATAACTATAGGTCAGGGAGGTAGAAAAATGAAAGGAAAAGTTCTTGCTTTGACGCTTGCGCTGCTGCTTGCTGCCGGTGCACTGCCATCTGCGGTATCGGCGCAAGGGGATCCTTTTGTGCTGGAGGCCCCGAAGAATCTTACCGCGGAGCTGAAATACGACACCGATGGGGTGCCCTATTTTGAACTAAAACTGGATGTGCCACAAAGTGTATTAGATATCGACCAAAACCTGCGGGAGGACAGCGAGTATTATCCGGGTACCGACTGCTATCCCATTTCCATCCAATTCGATTACAAATACGGGGATTATGATTGGAATGAAGGGCCTTCCCTGTATTGGAACACCTCTATTGACGTTTATGGTTTCCTGGATAATGGAGGAGTATACCACTATTCGCCCTACGAGGATATCGATGAAGCCGGAGCGGTAAAAATCGAGGAAGAGGTGTACACATTCCGTGCATACTTTTATTCGGACTGGGGTTATGTAGGTGACTGGGTAGACAATAAGGTGATGTCCGGGTTTTCCAACACGGCAACGGTGGGCAACAAGGCCTATTACAGCGGCGCATCCGACTGGGCAAGGCCCGAGCTTGACAAAGCCGCCGAATATGGCCTTATACCTGAATCCATAAAGGATAAGATGTCCTCTCCCATTACACGGGAGGAGTTCGCTGAACTTGCGGTACTTTTGTATGAACAAAAAACCGGCGATAAAGCCCGGCCTACATCCCCAAATCCTTTTGGCGACTGCAGCAACCCGGAGGTTCTAAAGGCAAATAATCTGGGAATTGTTAACGGTGTTGCCGCTGACAAATTCGACCCAAAGGCCCTTACAAACCGGGAACAGATTGCCGCAATGCTAAACCGGGCTGCAAAGGTATTAAAACCCGACGCTGATTATTCGACAACCGGCGCACCAATCTTTGCCGATGAGGGACAGGTATCCGGATGGGCTTTGGAGAATGTGCGCTACATGGCAAAGGCGGGTTTCATAACCGGTGTAGGGAACAACATGTTCAACCCGAAAGGAACCACCACCTGCGAACAGGCGGTAATAATTGCCGTTAGGGTATTCGAAGGCCTGTAGTACGGATATCCGATCTGTAAAAGACGTTAACGCACCTTAATCGGCCAAGCAAAAAAGCTGATTCCCCATTGGGGTTTCAGCTTTTTTTGGTATAATATACCTGGGCAGGGGAGGGAACTATTTATCCCCTTAAGATGTCTAAATATATGAATTATTGTGACTAATTCCAGAATAATGTGAAGGGGTGTCGAGGAAATGTATAGGAAACTTAAGAAAAACAGCGTTTATTTAACTGTGCTAATATTGGCCGCAATTATACTTGGACAGTGGGGCAATCCTCAGGGGCTGGCCGCCAACGATATCAGGCTGGTGATTGACGGAAGCGCAATAGAGACTTCACCCCAGCCCTTTATCCACAACGACCGCACGCTGGTGCCGCTGCGGGTTATCTCGGAACAGCTGGGGGCGGAGGTGGGATGGAACAACGAGGACAGGACGGTACATATTAAAAAAGGTGACCGCTCTGTACTTCTGCGTATTGACAGCCGACTGGTGGAATACGACCGGGCAGGCGAAAAGACCTACAATATAAGCGACGTGGCTCCCTTTATCGTGGAGGACCGTACCGTTGTGCCGCTGCGCCTCATAAGCAACGCCCTGGGCGTGGACATAGGATGGGACAATGATACAAGGACGGTGCATATAGATTCTTCAAAAACCTCGGCCATAACGCCCTTTTACGATATGCAGATATCCTCGGTGGCACCGGGCCAGGTTATAACCGACATAACCTACCTGAAGGCCGCCTTTCCCGGCGGGGTGCCGATGGGCGCCTCCGAGATAAGGTACCTGCTGCTTAACCCGGGTACCGGCCGGGGTGTGGTGGTTGCAAGGGGAAGCGATATGACCGGCCAGTACACCTGGGTTCCGGACATGAAAAATACCGGGCAGATGGTGCTTGTGGCGGCAGTGTACGACGGAAACGGAAGCTTTCTGGCCGGTACTGCCATACCGGTGCAGTTGGCGGTACAGCCAAGGGTTACACTGGCAGGGATAACCGAGGGACAGGTGCTTAATGGTGCGGTCACGCTTAAACCGGACCTGAACTTTGTAGCTGCCTACGTCAAATACGAGGTTGTAAACCAGGATAAAAACAAAACCTTTACCACCGGGGAAATGGACCCGGAGGGTACCTATACATGGTCGCCGATGGTTGAAGACAACGGGAACGTCACTTTCAGGGTTATAGCTTACGACCATGCGGGACAGGCCTATGCAAGCCGGCCGGTATCCGCGGTGGTAAGCCTTGAAAAAAAACTGGCTCTTAGGGGAGTGACCGAAGGAGCGGTAGTGGAAAAACCGGTTACGCTGTCGGTATTTCGGAACTTCCAGGTGAGCGAGACCGAATACGTGATGCGAGACCCGAAGACCGGCAAGGAGGAGGTGCTGGCAAAGGTGGGGTATGTAAGCCATAGGTGGTTCCCGGGCACCGACCTCAGCGGTACAAAGGAGCTGTTTGTACGGGTAAAGGACACCTCCGGCGGTACCCCTACCAGCGACAGCATAACGGTAAAGCTTACCGGCGCACCCAGGCTGCTGTTTGAGGGCGTGGGTCCGCAGCAGGTGGTCACGGGCCCCCTCCAGCTTAAAGTCACCAGCAATACGCCTTTGCAGGACGTTCAGTTTGTGCTTATAAACCCCCAGACCGGCGCCAGAAGGGTTGCAGCCGGCGGGCAGGACGCCGGAGCCACCTACACCTGGACACCGGCCGGGGAAGACGCGGGCCAGTGGAAAATGCAGGCGGAAGGCACTCTTCCTTCGGGGGCTAAGATAACCAGCGAAGCGGTACCCTTCAAGGTATACCTTGGGACTTTGTATTCCGCAAAGCCGGTGGTGGAAAAGGATAAGTTCCTGGACCTTGCATCCGGACTGGCCATCGCATCCTGGCACAAGACCGGCATGTCGGCGGCGCTGCAGACCGCCCAGGCCATACTTGAGACCGGCTGGGGCCAGAGCGTTCCAGTGGATAAATACACCGGCAAGTTTTCGTACAACCTGTTCGGCATAAAGGGCAGCGGGCCCGCCGGGTCGGTGGTGTCAAACACATGGGAAGAATACAACGGCCAGACCTTCCGCGTTGACGCTAACTTCAGGGCCTACGGCAGCGTGGACGAAAGCTGGGCGGACCATAAGAACCTGCTGCTTACCGCAAGCCGTTACCAGCCCTTCAGGGAAGTTATGCACGACAGCACCCGCGGGGCCTGGGCCCTGAGGCGGGCGGGGTACGCCACCGATTCCCAGTACCCCGTTAAACTGATGAATATAATAAAGACCTACGGCCTTGACAGGCTGGACGAGACGGGAATATAACCTTCAGCGCAGCGAGGCGGGAACCACCAGCTTCTCATTTCCATGCTACGCGAAGGTCTTATAATTGGTTACAGAAGTATAATAGCCTGCCGGAAACGGCAGGCTAAATTTGCTTATATAATAATTTGACTTTAACGGTTAAGTTACCGGTTTTCCCTTATTGAAATATTGATTTCAAACTTGCCTATTTCGGTTTTAATGGGAAGGGTCAGCGCCTTTTCGGTTGCCATTGAGATTGACCGGTTTTCGCCTATTATTACCTGCGGAGGCGAGATGTCACACGTGTAGCCTTCCTTTGAAAGGTTGGTAACGGCGTTGCCGCTTATAATGTTTACCACTTCTCCAAGGGCGGAGGATACAAAACTGTCCAGTTTCTTCATCTCCATGCCCGACATGATTTTTACCATTTCAAGGGTCATATCCTTGGTAAACCCGAACAGCACAGAGC
>JAAYEV010000159.1 GCA_012728565.1 Clostridiales bacterium | reverse complement strand
TGCCAAAGGGGATATGAGAGCGAATACAGCAAATATTCCGACGGCTTCTTTGACTGTTTTAACACGCTTATTAACGTTACAGCCTACACAAAGAGCGAGCAGGAGTTTGAATCCCATTACGAAAGAATAAAAAATAGGTTCGAGGAACTTCACAGGCTTTATGATATATACAACGATTACGAGGGTATAAACAATATAAAGACCATTAACGATAACGCCGGCATAAAGCCGGTCAAGGTGGACAAGGAGATAATAGACCTTGTGGTCTTTGCCAAGGAATGGTATGAGCGTACCGGTGGTAAGGTAAATATTGCCATGGGAGCGGTACTCAAGATTTGGCATGAATACCGCCAGGAGGGCCTGGACCACCCGGAAAGGGCAAAGGTTCCCCCGATGGAAAAGCTTAAGGAGGCCGCCCGGCATACCGATATAAACAAGGTGATTGTGGACCAAGAAGAGGGAACGATATTTCTTGCGGATAAAGCCATGTCCCTTGACGTGGGTGCGGTGGCAAAGGGCTTTGCGGCGGAGATTGCAGCCAGGGAAGCTGTTGAGCAGGGCCTTAGTTCGGCCATAATAAACGCCGGGGGCAATATGCGTATCATTGGGAAGCCCCTGGACGGCATTCGCGGGCTTTGGGGCATAGGCATCCAGGACCCCGACAAATTCATTGTTTCCGACGACGGAAGCAACATAATGGATACCCTTTTTGTGAAGGATACGTCGGTGGTAAGCAGCGGCGTATACCAGAGGTATTATTTTGTGGGCGAAAAAATGTACCACCATCTTATTGACCCGGATACGCTGATGCCGGGAGAGCACAGCAAGGCGGTTACAGTGGTAACCGAAGACTCGGGAATGGCGGATTTGCTTTCCACCGCGGTATTCCTGATGCCCTATCAAGAGGGACGGGAATTTGTGGAAGGGCTTGACGGGGTGGAAGCGGTTTGGGTCTTACAGGACGGAAGGGTGGAGGCAACCGACGGCATGAAAAAGATGCTGAAAAGTTACGGCGCAACCGGGGCCTTGTAGGGTATTAGCGCATGGTATTGTTTATAATATAATAAGACAGCGCTTATAAATGGGAGATAAATATGAAAAGCAAAACTATCGGTTTGGCTGTTTCCATATGCCTTTTATTTTCCGTGACCGGGTGCCGGGCCGACAAAATCACCGGAGGACTGAAGAAGGTGGAGAAGTCGGAGTTTCTCATGGGAACCCTGGTCAACATAAAAGTATACGATAGGGATATTAACAAAGCGGACAGCGCGGCGGAAAAAGCCCTTGCCCGGATAAGGGAAATAGAAGGCCTGATGAGCGCAAACCAAAAGGACAGCGAAGTGAACTTACTAAACCAAAACGCCGGGGAGAGGCCGGTTAAGGTAAGCGCCGACACCCAAAAGGTGGTGGAGAAGGGGCTGTACTACGGCAGGCTTTCCGAAGGCCTTTTTGATATCACGGTGGGGCCCTTGGTGGAGCTGTGGGGTATAGGAACCGAAAACCCGAAAGTACCGGGGGAGCAGGAGCTGAAAAATGCGCTGGAGCTTACAGACTACAGGGACGTTGAGGTAAACGAAGAAAAAGGGGAAGTATACCTGAAAAGGCACGGCATGGGCCTTGACCTCGGCGGCATCGCCAAGGGCTATGCAGCCGACGAGGTCAAGGAGGCGCTGGTCGGGGAAGGAATAAAGCATGCCATAATAAACCTCGGCGGCAACGTGCTCACCATAGGGGCAAGGTACGACGGCAAGCCGTGGAATATCGGGATAAAGGACCCGGAGGCGCCTGCCAAGGGCATTCTGGGTATTGTACGGATAACCGATGCTACGATTGTCACTTCCGGGGATTACGAGAGATACTTCGAAAAGGACGGGAAGCGGCACCACCATATACTGAACCCCTTTACGGGTTATCCCGGAATCGGCGAAGTAAGGGGAGTTACCATCGTCACATCCTCATCCTTTGATGCCGATGCCCTGTCCACTACGGTGTTTCTTTTGGGGGTTGAAAAGGGAATGGACCTTGTTGAGAACCTGGAAGGCGTTGAGGCAATTGTTGTTACCGATGACAGGCAGGTGGTGCTGTCCTCCGGCATCAATGATTGGTTCAGCCTTTCCAAGCCGGACTATAAGGTAAGATGGGTGGGGGCCGAATGAAGAAAACAAGAAAACTGGCCGTATTGGCCATGATGGTGTCGATGGCGCTGGTGCTGCACGTGGTGGAAAGCCTTCTGCCCATCCCGTACATCGCTCCGGGGGTAAAGCTTGGCCTTGCAAACATAGTGTCGCTGGTGGCAATTATCCTGTTCGGGTTTAAAGAGGCCCTGGTGGTTGTGCTGATAAGGACATTCCTTGGGTCGATGCTGGGCGGGGTGCCGTCAAACTTTCTTTTCAGCTCCGCCGGGGGAATGCTAAGCACGGTGGTTATGTATGCCTTGTACAGATGGGCCGGATCCAAATTCAGCGTGGTGGGTATAAGCGTTGCCGGGGCGGTGGCCCATAACGTGGGACAATTATTTGTTGCCGGGCTTATAGTGGAAAACTTCGGTCTTTACATTTACCTGCCTATACTGATGGTGTCGGCGGTGATAACAGGAATATTCATAGGGTTTACGGTAAAGTACGTAATGGCACTTATGGGTAGAGGTTCCAACTAGACTATTCAAGTGGGTGATACATGTGAATTCCTGGGAAAAGTATCCCGATTTATATAGGGGGCTTGAAATGGTGGAGAGCAGGCTGCGGCAGGAAGCGCGCTCGCGCAATGCCACCATCGAGTCCATATTGTTCCGCCTGGTCAACGCTGGAGGCAAGCGCCTACGACCGGCGCTGGTGCTTCTTTGCGGCGGCTACGGCGGGGTTGACCAAAAAAGGCTTGTGCCGCTGGCCGCCGCAGTGGAGATGGTTCATATGGCCACGTTGGTACACGATGACGTGATTGATGATGCCGACTACAGGAGGGGAATTGAGACCACCCATAGGAAATGGGACAATCATACCGCCATATTTGCAGGCGATTACATGCTGAGCAAGGCTTTCCAAATGCTCACACAGTATACCGAGTTCAGCGATGCATCCATGATGGCCAAAACCTTTAAACTGATATGCGAAGGCGAAATAGAACAGTATTTTACCCGGAACAACTTAAACATCAGCATTAAAAAATACCTTACCAGGATAAGGTATAAAACCGCCATGCTGTTTGCCATGAGCTGCTACCTTGGGGCAAGCCAGTCAACAATACCCGAATGGCAAAAAAGGGCGCTGGTGATGTACGGGATGAACCTCGGCATGGCATTCCAGATAATGGACGACCTTTTGGACTTCAAGTCCAGCGAGGAGGAATTGGGCAAACCGGTTACAAACGATGTGCGCCAAGGGGTATATACACTGCCGGTAATTTATGCGCTGAAGGACAAGAATACCGGCGAACGGCTAAGGAATATGCTGTCGGACGAAAAAAAGTCGGAGTACAGGCTGAAAGAGATAGTTGAACTGGTAAAAAGAAGCGGGGCGGTGGAACGGGCGGCACTGCTGCAGCAGAGGTACCATGACAAGGCAAAAAAAGCTATACGTAACCTTGTGCCCAATACCTATACCGATGCACTGCAAGACCTGCTATTGTTCACTGCAGCAAGAACAAAATAGGCATTGCCAATCAGGGACATGTGTTATATAATAATTAGGGACAAAAGGGAGCCTTTGCGGCTCTTTGTTCATTTTTAGGCGAATATGACTAAATTTGATGGCTTGCTAAAAAAGTTTAATATTATATTGGCCGGGGGTGCTTTTCATGGAATATGAAAAGGAATTACTGGAGCTTTATAAAAAACTAAAGAGAAGCGAAATAAAAAGGCTGGTGGATATAACCAGGAAGCTGCAGCAGAAATACGGTCCCCAGGTAGCGGACGAGATAGCGGAGGTTCTTACCGAAGGAGCCCATCGGAAATGGAGCCTTAAGGACAAGGGCGATGCAGGCCTTGAGGACCTGTACAGCATGGTGTGGAAGAAAAAGGACGGGATAATAGACAGCGAGGTTGAAGTGAAGGATAAAGGGGAGCTGAGGCTCAGGGTTAAGGGTTGTTTTTACGCCAACGAATACAAAAAGCTGGGTGCCCAGGACCTCGGGTACAAATACTGCTGCATGTACGAGTACCCGGTGGTGGACGTGTTTAATCCGCGGATTAGGTTCAAGAGGCATAATACGCTGATGCAGAACAGCGACCACTGCGACCACTGCTACCGAATTATTGAGGATTAAATAAATGGGACAAAGAACCGTCCCTTGTCCCGGCTTGTCCCGGTTAAACAAGATCGAGCGGAAGGGAAAGGCCCCTTCCGCTTTTTAAAGCTCATTTAAAACGGCGCTGTAAAGCATGTCCAGTGCCCGGGCGGCGCTCTCGGCATCTCCCAGCCCGCCCTGGACCAATTTGGCGCTTCCTCCGCCCCTGCCGCCGATTTGCGACATAACCTCATTAAAGGGTTTTCTAAGGTCAATACTTAGGTCCTCCGAACGGCCGGCCATTACCTGGTTTTTATCCCCGGTGGTGGCAAGGAGAGCTATACAGCCCTTCTCGGAAGTTATGCCGGATACCAAAAGGCGCAGTTCTTCTAAGGGGCGGTTGTGGTACGAAAGCTTGATAAGCCGCAGTCCCTTTTCCAACGGTGCATTTCGCACCAGCTTTTCCGCTTCAAACTTGCAAAGTTCTTCCCTCATGGCCTCGGCGGCCTTGGCCAGGGCTTTGTTCTCCGACAGTATCCTTTCCACTGCATCCGCCGCTTCAAAGTCCCTGACCGAAAGCATTGCACAGACCCTGTTTAAACTTTCGTTCTTTATACCATAGTCTTCGAGGGCCCTACCGCCGCATACGAATTCAATGCGGGTGCAGTCTTTTTGCTTTTCCCACCGCCTAATCTTTATAAGGCCTATGCAGCCGGTATGGGAGGGATGAGTCCCCCCGCAGGGGGAGTAATCAAACCCGTCTATTTCAACAATCCGTATATCCTCTTCAACGGTGGGCTGCTTGCGAAGGGGCAAACTATTTAGCTCTGCCGGCTGGACTGTATAGGTTTTGATTGGGAGGCTTTCAAAAACTGTTTTATTGGCCAGCTGTTCGGCTTGGGTAATCTGTTCCCGGGTCAAATCGATGCTGTCTAAGTCTATATATACAAACTGGCTTCCCAGGTGAAAACCCACTGTTCCCGCCCCGGCAATCTTGTCAAAGCAGGCGGAAAGCACGTGCTGTCCTGCATGCTGCTGCATGTGGTCAAAACGACGCTCCCAGTCTATCCTGCCGGTGACGGCGTCGGATTCCAAAGGGGCCTTTAATAAATGTACAACCGTACCTTCCCGTTCCTCCACATCTATAACCGGGATGCCGTCAAGCCATCCCGTATCGCAGGGCTGGCCTCCGCCGGTGGGGTAAAAGGCGGTTTTGTCCAACACCACTTCAAAGCCTTCCCGGGTCTTTTCCTGCCGCACAACCTTTGCAGTAAATTGAGCTGTATAGGCGTTTTCCCTGTAAAGTCTTTCCGTGTCCATATCAACACCCTTTCAAAGTCGCTTATCTTATATTTAGTAGTTTATCACTACCGGGATATATTACAAGGGAAAATCCCCGCCGATGACAATAAGTTAAACCTCCACATATTATATAGTGGAGGTGATAAGATGAAGATTTGTATAGACCCGGGCCACGGCGGGGACGACCCGGGGCTGCAGGCCTTTGGAATAGTGGAGAAAAACGTAAACCTTGATATTGCAATAAAACTGAAACATTTCCTGGAGCATGAGGGCATTGATGTTGCGATGACAAGAGAAATGGATGAAACGGTGGAGCCTGCTGAAAGGATTTCGAGGATTAATAAATCGGGTGCCGATTATACCATATCAATACACTGCAACGGGGGGCCGGTATCTTCAAAGGGAACCGAGACGGTATACGGGCACAAATCCCTTGAGGGAAAAGAGCTGGCGGAGTGTATATTAAAAGAAATCTCAAACCTGGGAATCGCAAGGAGAAGGGCGTATAACAAGCTCAACGCCAAAAGAGAGGACTATTCCTTTGTCATAAGAGAATCCGAAATGCCTACGGTGATTGTAGAAACAGCCTTTTTAACCAATCCATCGGATAACCATCTTCTTTCCCAGAACCCTTTCAGGAAAAAGATTGCCAACGCCATTGCGACAGGTATTTTCAATACCGTACAGATAAAAAGGCAAAAAGGCGGTCACTGGGCTGCGCCATTTTTCGAGGCCATTAGGGAGGAAGGGCTGGTTCAGGACCAGTACCCTCTTGACAAGGGAGTAACCTGGGGAGAATTGTCCATGGTGTTGTCCCGCCTCATTGAAAGGGTTAAAAATCAAACAAATATTTAAAAGTCCCAGGGCGCGTGGTATAATAAAACCCACAGTATAAAACCTTTGGAGGGACCTTTGATGAATAAAACCCAAAAATTGGTTTTGGCGGCGCTCCTAACGGCGCTTGTGACGGTGGCTACCATAGCCTTCCAGGTGCCTGTACCGGCAACGAAGGGATATATAAACCTCGGCGATACGGTGATATTTTTGGCGGCACTGCTGCTTGGACCAAGGTACGGAGCAATTGCGGGCGGAGTAGGGTCGGCGCTGGCCGATTTATTGTCCCCCTATGCCGCGTGGGCGCCCTTTACCCTTGTGATAAAAGGCCTGGAAGGATTCATAGTGGGATACGTATTATACCGACTGGCTTCGGCCAAGGGCAGCACTGTTTCAAGGATAGCGGCAATGGCACTGGGCGGCCTGTGGATGGCGGCGGGATATTTCACGGTGGAGATTTTCCTATACGGCCTTCCGGCGGCCCTGGTGGAACTGCCGGGCAATTTGTTCCAGGCGCTGGGCAGCGCGGCCCTGGCATTACCGGTTGCGGAAGTGTTGGTAAGGGTGAAGGTAATAAAAAACCAAAATAACTGATATCGCATTTGGCAGGGGAGGGCGAGAGTATCGTCCTCCTTTTATTTTATAATTTTATAATGAAGCATGAGACAATTATAATGTAATTGGTCAAAAGTGCCTGTTAAGCCGGTATTCATTAACGAAAAATCATATCACTTTAGACGTTTTTAGACAGCATAATACCCGGAAAAGATTGGCCTGTTCATCTTGATGAAATAATGCTGTCGGAATTTGAATATTATGGTAATGTTGTTGCAAAGACTATATTTTTGATTTATAATATGCTCCAATGAAAAAATTACCAAAACGGTTTCACAAGTAATGCTGGGGACGAAAGGGCAAACCGGCCGAAAGGCCGGGACGCAAAGCCACAGGCCTAAGGCGGCGGCTAGCTGCTACGGCGGCTGGGTTGCCGAAATATATGGTAGGCAGCCTTCTATAATCGGCAGTCCCGATTTGGCAGGTTGTTTTTTATTTTGTTAAACGCAGCTTCCTGTGCAGCCCGCCGGTGCCGATGATGGAGTTTAAAGAGATTTATACGTCCGCATCCCTTGGATAAAGGGAAGTAAGTGATACATGAAAAGCGGTAATAGAGGTGTTTAGATGTGATAATTCACGAGGTATTATTAAGAGGTGCCATTAAAAAGGGAACTAAAAATTACCGGTGTAACGCCGGAGAGCTGGAAACCCATGTGGATCCTGCCCGTGTAAAACGAAATGATGCATGTCAAGGCAAGGAAAGGGAAGACTGCAAAGACGGCTACATAGAAATAGTTTCGGGCAAAGCAGTGGTGGCTGACCCGGTGGAAGAGGGGCATTATGCCGCCATAGACCCGGCTGATACCAACGTGGAAGTGTATCTTAACGGCAGCAAAATAAACAGCGTAAGCATTGTTACACAAAGAGACATTGTAGAGTTCAGGCCCGCGGTCAAGGAAGCTTCTACTGAGGTTAAGGCGGAACTGACAGAGGATAAAATGAAGGCCGTCTTAACGGTGACAAAAATGCCGGGCAAACAGTATTACGTGGAAGATGCGCCAAAAACCGGCCTGCTGAAAGTGCTTTCGGGATGCAAAGAGATACCGGCGCCGGATGCCACGATGGAGCGGTGTATCCGGGAGCTGGAGAGGATAAAGGTAGCGCCTAAATTTATTGACAAGGACGCGATAAAAAAGCTGTTGGAGCAGCCGGACGGGGGCTGTGCAGTGGTTGCCGAAGGGATATATCCCGTTGACGGCCGGGCGCGGCACCGGTTTATATTCAGAAAGAATAAAAAGCGTGGACAAAATCGCTCAAAATATAAAGGCCTTGGCCAGGTTTTTGGCAGATGATGATTACGCTGTGATTAAGGATATGCTGGAGAGGGTGCGTGTTATTTATGCCGCCGGCAACTCGGCAAGTGCCGAACAGGTAAACAGGCTTAAGGATAGGATACAGGGCTACTTGGCCAAAAGAGTATGTATCGAAAACCAGGGCGCGGTCGTTAGGTTTAAATATGCCCAGAACTCGATTGTACAAGCCACCGACGAGGTACTGGTTTTGGGCCGCGGCACATACCAGACCTATATTATTGCAAAAAATGCTATAAAGTTTATGAATCCTTCAAGCGTTGCCCTGGGCGGAACGCTGGTAGCAGGAAAAAGAATAAGCATGGGGATTGTGGGTTCTTCCAACGGTATTGCTACACACTGCAGAGTTCTTGACAAAGACGGCAAAATATACGCGGTGCGCTTATACAGCAATACGGTGATTACAATAAACGGCAGGAAGAAGATTGTATGACGGCCTTGCAGTGAGCTTATTCCAAGAGCTATTTTATCGAGTACATCGAAAAGTATGCCGGCTTTTGCCTTGCATTGGCGGATTTTAATTGGTATTCTATCGGTAGAAAACCAAGCGTATTGGTAAGTAAAAGAAATACCCGGGGTAAAGCGGATGAAACGAAAACTTACTTTTGCCGTTGCGTGTTATATGGCAGGAGGAGCCCTATGCCTTGCCTGGGAGATAGGAATTTGGATGCTCATGCTCCAGGCGGCTGCGGCCTTTGTCCTGCTTTATGCTTTTTTGCCCCAAAAAAGGACATACCTGTTGACGGCGCTGGTGTTTTTCTGCATCGGTGTCTCCTGCTTCGCCCTCTATAAAGCTGACGCCGGGACGGTACAGGGTTACATAGGCCGCTGGGCCAAGCTGGAAGGCAGGGTGGAGCCGGTCATCCGGGAGGACTGTTTCCTGGTGGACGTGGAATCGCTGGCGGTGGACGGAAGGGATATAGGCTACAGGGGTAAGCTTATGCTGTATCCTTCCGGGGACATAGGGGCCATAACGGTTGGCGATGGTGTGGTGGCGGAAGGGCTGCTTAAGTTATCCTCCAATCAAGGGTACAGGAATTACTGCCGGGGCCTGGGGGCGGAGGCATTAATTGTTTCAACCCCCTATCACCTGGAGTTTACCGGGTTGAGGCCCTGTTCGGTAAAGTATTACAGCCATCTCGCCGCAGAATGGGTTAAGGATAAGCTGGAAGCACCCGTGGTATCGCCGCGGCAGGGCGAGATAATGAAGGGCCTTTTGCTGGGCGGACGGGAAGTGGGCGAGGAGACAAGGCAGAGGTTCTCGGCGGTGGGAATATCCCACCTCCTGGCGGTTTCGGGGCTGCACGTTGGCATTATATGCGGTGTACTGGTTTGGCTCTTTAAAAAACTGGGGCTCACCGGCCGGGAGAGGTTTATTGTTGTGTGCGCTCTCCTTGCCTTTTTCTCCTTCATGGTTGGTCTTACCCCGTCGGTGGTCAGGGCGTCGGTGATGATGGGGGTGCTGATGCTGGCCGCGGCTGTAAACAGGAAACAGGATATGCTGACATCCCTTTCGCTGGCCGCTTTTCTCATGACGGCGATGAAGCCTTACGTTATATTCAGCGTTTCATTTCAGCTTTCCTTCCTGGCCTGTCTTGGCATAGCACTGTTTTACCCGGTGTTTAACAGGTTCTTTGGCTTTGCCGGCAAATACCTTTCAGCAGCGGTTTCCATAACGCTGGCCTCCCAGGTGCTGGTGGTGCCTCTTCTTATTCGGTATTTCGGAAGCTTTGCCCCGGTTTCGGTGCTGGTCAACATCCTGGCGGTGCCGCTGGCGGGGACGGTGTTGTGGTTTACGGTGGCCTACCTTGTCCTGTGCCTTATGCACATACCGCTCAGCTATACTGCAGCCTGGGTAAATGGTATAATTATTGAAGCGATGAACTATATAATTGATATGGCCGGGAGGGTGCCCTTTGGCAGTGTTAACGTGGAAAAGGCCGGCGCGGCGTTCTATATAGCGTATTACCTGGCCGCTGCCGCGGCCTGGCTGGCAATTGATATGACTGTACATGGTAAAGGCGGGGTGAAGGACTTATGGACATGACAGAACTCTTCAACAGCTTGAAGCGGGGAGAGGTAGGGAAGTTGTACCTGTTTTATGGACCCGAAGGCCTTTTGATAAGGGAAGCGGTGAACAGGATTAAGGAGATACTTATACCTCCTTCCGCCGAGCAGTTGAACCTGACCGTTATAGACAGCAGCGATATGGCGGCGCAAAAAATTGTCAATGCTGTGGAAACGCTGCCCTTTATGAACGAAAGAAGGCTGGTAATAGTGAATAATGCGGTGTTTACACCCGCCGGGAAAAGGGGTTTTACCCAGGCGGACATGGAAATGTTGGAGACTTGTTTCCGGAGCCTTCCGGATTACTCATGCCTTGTAATAACATCAAAGGCCAGTCCCGATATGAGGACAAGGCTTATGAAGACACTAAAATCGGTTGGCGAGGTGGTGGAGTTTGGTACCCTAAAACCGGCACTGTTTGAAAAGTGGGTTGCAAAGCGGTTCAAAGCCGCCGGCAAAACCATCTCCCCCACGGTACTTAACAGGTTCTTGGTTCTAAGCGGGTACCTGGAAAGGGATTCGGGAAAAACGCTGGACGGTGTTGCAAATGAAATCGGAAAGGTTGTTGAGTACTGCGAAGGCAGGAACGAAGTGCGGCAGGAGGATATCGAAGCCCTAGCCACGGAAAATTTAAGCATGAACATATTTTCACTGGTTGATTCAGTAGGAAGCAGAAACATCCCGAAGGCCATAGAGCTTTTGGAGGAAATGAAACGGGGTGGGGAGCCGCCGGTAAGGGTACTCTTTATGGTGGCAAGGCAGTTCCGCCTGCTGCTGCAGGCATCGATTTACAAAGATATGGGATATTCCGGCGGAGCGGTTGCATCCAAGCTGCAGGTTCCGCCCTTTGTGGCGGGGTCCCTAATGAGGCAGGCGGGCAAATTTACAAGGGAAGAACTTAAGGAAAAATTAAAGGAGTGCGGAGAGGCTGATGCGCGGATCAAAAGCGGCCGGATTGACCCCTGGCTTGCGCTGGAGCTTTTGATAGCCGGTTTGTAGAATCAAAAAAGCGTACTGTATCAGGTACGCTTATTTTTATTAGGATTACATGGCTTTGTTAAGCTTCTTTGCAAGCTTTGATTTCTTCCTGGCTGCGGTGTTCTTATGGATAACGCCCTTGTTTGCCGCCTTATCCAGCTGCTTCTCAACCTTTATGAAAGCTTCCCTGGCCTGTTCGATGTCGCCGGCACTTAGCGCTGCTTCAAACTTTTTGGCGGCGGATTTCACAGCGGACTTATAGGCCCTGTTTCTCGCAGTTCGCACCTTTATTGTCCTTGCCCTTTTTTCAGCGGATTTTATATTTGCCATTTCCCTTCACCCCCTTTTACGGGATTAACAAAGGTTATTTTACCATGTTGATTGTTAAAATGCAAGCCATGTTGCATAAAAACTGGGGCCGCAGCCAAACCTATATTCAGTATTAATATCTGAAAATACCATATTTTTATTCTTAAGGATAATGAAAGCATAAGCGTTTCGGGAGGTGCGTAATGTTTAACAAGCGAACCGACCTTGCGGTGGAAGCAAGGGAAATGTACAGGGAGGAGAAAAAGCAGGAAATCCCGGGGGTGGAGGTGGATGTGACCGAAAAAGAGGGCGTTAAGGTCACCAGGGTAAACATCCGGGAGGAAGTGGGGGCCCGGATAATGGGTAAACCGGTGGGCAATTACATCACCATAGAGGCGAACGGCTTAAAGCAGAGGGACAAGGATGTATACGAAGAGACCAGCAGGGCGCTGGGCGAGGAATTGAAAAGGATAGCCCCCGTGGACAAGGAAAGCACCACCCTTGTGGTGGGGCTTGGAAACTGGAACGTGACACCGGATTCACTGGGACCCAAAACCGTATCTCATCTAATGGTGACCAGGCATATATTCGAATACCTTCCCGAGCAGGTGGACGAGGGCGTTACTCCGGTTTGTGCCATTTCACCGGGGGTTCTGGGTATTACCGGTATTGAAACGGGAGAGATAATAGAAGGTATAGTATCCAGGATAAAACCGGATAGGGTCATAGCGATAGACGCCCTGGCATCAAGAAAGATGGAAAGGATAAACACCACCATACAGATAGCCGATACCGGCATAAGCCCCGGTTCGGGGGTGGGAAACAAGAGGAAGGAGTTAAACCGCGAAACCCTGGGGGTGCCGGTTATTGCCATCGGGGTTCCCACGGTGGTGGACGCGGCAACCATGACCAGTGATACGATAGACATGGTGGTGGATGCAATGGTAAAACAGGCGGACGAGGGCAATGAGTTCTACCGGGTGCTGCAAAAGATGAAGGGGGAGGACTTGTATAAGCTCATCCGGGAAGTGCTTGACCCGAACATAGGGAGCCTTGTGGTAACGCCAAAGGAAATTGATGACATGATAAAGGATATGTCAAAAATACTGGCAAACGGGCTGAATATTTATCTTCACCCGTCAATAGGGCCGGACGATGTGGACAGGTATATAAACTAATACCAAAAGGCGCAGGTTTAAAACCGGCGCCTTTTTACATGGTCAAACATATTGGAGGGGCCGCAGGAATATATTTATATAGTTGAACAAAAGCCGGTAAGGTAGAGAGGGGTACTCAAGTGATAAGGATAAAAGTGGTTAAGCCGGGAAAATGGATTGTGGCCGCAGTAGCTATAATAGGTGTCCTGACCCTTGGGGCTGGTATACGCAGCTTTTACCGTATGTGGCCCGCGCAGGAAGTCTTTTCACAGCAGGATACCGAAATAACGGATGACGGACGCCGGTTGATGGACAGCCTTTTAAAGGCTGTGCTGGACAGGGCAATGCCCGCCGTTACGGCCGGGCGGCAAAACGACGGTGATGGTTCCTTTTTCAAGGACCTGTTCGGGCTGGTGACCCGTTTGAACTATAAAGACCCTAAGAGTTTAATTGTAGCGCAGCTGCCCATAATGGAAAGCTACAATCTGCCGGTATCCAGCCGGGGCAGCATCGGCGGTCCGGTCAGGGGCAATCCTTACGACCCGGAGGAGGATTTGAGCGATATATTAAACCAATACAACCCCGGTAAAATCGAAATAGATACCGTGTTTGAAGAGGAACCGGAGGAGCCCGACAGGCAGTTCGGGAGCCCCGCAAAGACTTCCCTTGACATGGAACAGCCGGTAGTCCTCATATATCATACCCATACTTCCGAGGCCTACAGGCCGTCCAAGGCATACAACTATACCCCCACCGACGTGGACAGGACAATAGACCCGAGGTACTCGGTGGTCAGGGTGGGAAGGGAACTGCAGGAAATTCTTAAGAACCGGTACGGTATCAAATCGGTGCATATAACAACCTTCCACGATTACCCCGAATACACCCCGGCCTATTCAAGGTCGTTGAAGTCCGCCCGGGAGACGCTGGCAAAATACCCTTCCATAAAGATTGTAGTTGACCTGCACCGGGATGCCTTTCCAATGAGAAACCGGGCGGAGGAGCAGAGCGCAAGGGCGCTGTCCACCATGAAGGTGGACGGTAAAGACCTTGCACGGCTTATGCTGGTGTGGGGTCCCAATGCGCCCAACAGCAGTGAAACCAGGAAATTCGCCGAGCTTTTAAAAAATAAGATAAACGCCGACTGCCCGGGGCTGTGCCGGAGAGTTCTTGAAAAGAAAACCGGGCAGTATAACCAGCAGCTTTCCAACTATTCGGTGCTGGTTGAAGTGGGCAGCAACGCCAACACGATGGAGGAGGCGCTGGCTTCGGTACCTTACCTGGCAAAGGCCATTTCCGAGGCAATAAAGGAGATTAAGGAATAAAATAACCGGTTTGGGACACCCTTTATTCTAGGGTATATAACCTTTGGCAAGGAGGAACGCTATGGGCAGGCTGGAAAAAGGACGTTTAGTTATAAGGAGAAGGTTCAGGGTCTTCCTGGCCCTGCTGCTTTGTACCGCGCTTTTTTATGCCGGCTTGTCCATCGTGGATGTAAGTTTTAAGGAAATGCTGGGCCTAAGGGATGACCGCCCCATATTCGGCGTTTACGGTCTACAAGAGCGTATAATAAGGCTGGAGTTTGCGGGAAGTGAACTAATGATCGACAAAAGCGAATGGCAGAGGGCCTACGCGACCGTTAAGGAAAGGCTTGCAAGACTTGTCGGAAAGTAAACCAACAGTATGGTCCTTGCGGCTCACGGGGTATAAACGGTATCCGGCAGCTTGCAGTTGAAAGTTATAAGTTTACAAAGAGCTTTCAAGTATTTTTTCGAGTGCATCCCCCGGAGGGGATATTTTTTATGGTTTTTGTAAGCGGCATACGGGTTTAGTTTTTACCCGTTTATTGATATGATTTATTTAGCGGATAGGTAGTTTTTGAACAAGCGATGCCAAGAAACTTTTTCTAACCGGAAAGGTCTAAAGGGTAAAGGGGTGGTTTTGTGAGGAGGATATTATTATGCATACTGGTCGCCGTTTTAATTATTTTGTTAAGCAGTGCGGCCTTTGCCAATTCAGGGCCGACGTACTGGCAGGGGTACCCGTCCGCCGGAATGATGGCGGTGGATGGGAATTGCCCAATCTCGTTGGTGGGTGAGGACCTGGTATTTGACTTTTCCGGCTGGAGAGGCAACGATTATACCATTACCGGCGGGGTTACCGCGACGTACCGAATGGTCAACCCGACCGGGGAAGCGCAGTCGGTTCAGATGGCGTTTCCCTTTGTGGGAAGTGTCGGCAGCCTTTCAGCCGATGATGTCACAATAACTGCCGACGGCGTTGCGCTGCCCTATGAAGTATATATCGGAGACGCAGTTAAATCTTATGCCAACCGCGATCCACAAACGAGGGAAGCAAGCTTAAAATTTGAGAACATTGTAAACACCATTACAGGCCAAACCTATACTGCTGAAAACTTTGGGAAAAATGAAAAGGGCAAGCTGTATACCATTCATGTGGAGCCGACTGCCGGCCAAGCGATAAACTTCGCGGTTGACTTCAGTTTTAACCGGGAAAAGACAAAAATTCTTACAGGCGGCTTTAACCGGCTTGAGTGGGACGAGCATAAAGTAAGTATAGCCTCCTGGTGCCGCGAAGCCAGATTATTGGAGATATTCGTATTGGGTGAGGACATAAACCTCCGAATTAACGCCTATACCGACGGAGAACTGACCGAAAGGACCGGATTGTTTTCGTATAGGGTGGAGGAAGATGAAAAAGAGGTAAAGACATACCTATTAGAATACGTAAACAAGTATGGCAATGCTGAAAGGCTCGATATGCTTTCGGATGTTCAATTATATAACTTGTATGCCAAAGCCTTTGACGAGCACCTTTCACGGCATATGGCAATCGGCTCGGAGCATGACATTATGGCAGTGGGGGAACAAAAGCGAATAATAACCCTTGTCTACACGGTGGATTTTCCCCCGGAGAGCCAAAAAGAGGTGAGCGTTGGTTTTACCGCCGCCGGGACCATGGACAGCAGGGAAACCAGAAAGCCATTGTATTCCTTTGAATACATCCTGAACCCGGCAAGCAACTGGGCCGGTTTCAAGGACCTGAATATAGAAGTCATCCCTCCAACGGCTGCTCCCTATGTTGTGGAAAGCAGCATCGCTCTTGCAAAGGGAGAGGACGGGGTTTACAGGGCGTTCCTTGACAAACTGCCGGAGGAAGACCTGTTTTTCACGCTTTATGCCTTTCCCAGAATCACGCTGCTGGACAGGGCGTATGGGAGCTTGCAAAGAAGGTTCGGATACTTTACGCCCATTGTGCTGGGCGCGGTACTGCCCCTTATAGTCGTGGCAGCGGCAATCGGAGCTGTTTTGAAAAGGAAAAGGAGACTGTCCGGGTAATCGGTAACAGGACGCCCGGTAAACCGGTACCGGCGTTACCGGCGCCGGGCGGGGGCATTCCTTCCCTTATCTTATTTGAATTGTATTAGTATTTTTCCGTATGCTATAATAATGAAATGGGTTATATAGGAATGGGGACACACCGCATGGCGATATGAGACGTGACAGGTCGGACGAGTGTCCCTCGAACTTGGGAGGAATGCTGACCAATGCACAAACTATCAAATATTCGAAATTTCTGCATAATTGCGCACATAGACCACGGCAAGTCCACGCTGGCCGACCGGCTTATTGAAAGTACCGGCATGCTCACCAAAAGGGAAATGCGGGACCAGATTTTAGACAACATGGACCTTGAAAGGGAGAGGGGCATCACCATCAAGCTGCAGACGGTGAGGCTTGTCTACAGGGCCAGGGACGGCGAAGAGTACATCCTAAACCTCATCGACACGCCGGGCCACGTCGATTTCACCTACGAGGTGTCAAGGAGCCTTGCAGCCTGCGAAGGGGCGCTGCTGGTGGTGGACGCATCCCAGGGAATTGAGGCCCAGACGCTGGCAAACCTGTACCTGGCGCTGGAGAACAACCTGGAGATAGTGCCGGTCATAAACAAGATTGACCTGCCCAGCGCCCGTCCGGAAAAAATAAAACAGGAAATAGAGGATATACTGGGGCTGGATGCTTCGGATGCACCCCTTATTTCCGCAAAGGAAGGCACCAACATTGAAGAGGTGCTGGAAGCGGTGGTTAAAAAAATCCCGCCCCCGTCGGGGGACCAAAGCGCCCCCCTCAAGGCGCTTATTTTCGATTCCTTCTATGACAGCTACAGGGGAGCCATTTCCTATGTACGTATCTTTGAAGGTTCGGTAAGGCCGGGTATGAGGATAAAGATGTTTTCCACCGGCAAAAGCTTTGAAGTGGACCAGGTGGGAATATTTACTCCCGCCCCCACCCCTGTTGAAGAGCTGAGCGCCGGGTCGGTCGGGTTTATAGCCGCCGGCATAAAAAACGTAAGGGATACCAGGGTGGGGGATACCATAACCGACAGCGACAACCCCGCAGACAAGCCGCTGCCCGGCTATAGAAAAATGAACTCGATGGTATTCTGCGGCATTTACCCCGCCGACGGGTCGGACTACGAGGCCCTGAGGGATGCGCTGGACAAGCTGCAGCTTAATGACGCGTCCTTGAGCTTTGAGCCCGAAACTTCCGCTGCGCTTGGGTTTGGGTTCCGCTGCGGTTTCCTGGGGCTTTTGCACATGGAAGTGGTCCAGGAAAGGCTGGAGAGGGAGCACGGTATTGATATTGTCACCACCGCCCCCAGCGTGATATACAGGGTTAAAAAAACAAGCGGCGAGGAGGTCTCGATAGACAACCCGACAAACCTGCCTCCCGCCAACAATATTGAATATATGAAGGAGCCAATAGTTAATGCTTCCATAATAGCCCCCACCGATTACGTGGGAGCGATCATGGAACTGTGCCAGGAAAGAAGGGGTGTCTTCAAGGACATGAAATACCTGGAGGAAACCAGGGTGGTGCTGGAGTACGAAATGCCCCTTAACGAGATTATATACGATTTCTTTGACGCGCTAAAATCCCGTACCCGGGGTTACGCTTCCTTTGATTACGAGTTCAAGGGCTACCAGGAAGCCGACCTGGTGAAGCTGGACATACTGCTGAACTCGGAACCGGTGGATGCGCTGAGCTTCATTGTACACAGGGACAAGGCCTATACCAGGGGCAGGGCCATCGCGGAAAAACTTAAAGAGTTAATCCCGAGGCACCTGTTTGAAATACCCATACAGGCGGCCATCGGGAACAAGATAATCGCCCGGGAGACGGTGAAGGCCCTGAGAAAGGACGTCTTGGCCAAGTGCTACGGCGGTGACATCACGAGAAAGAGGAAACTTTTGGAGAAGCAAAAGGAAGGCAAGAAGAGGATGAGGCAAGTGGGAAACGTGGAGGTGCCCCAGGAGGCCTTTATGGCTGTCCTGAAGCTGAACTAGGGGGTAAGAGTATGGAGAGTTCGCTGTACGTGCACATTCCATTCTGTATAAAAAAGTGCCTCTACTGCGATTTCGTGTCTTTCCCCGGCCGGGAGGACATGCACCGGCGTTACGTGGCCGCGCTGCTTTCCGAAATGGCACTACGCGGCGGCAAAACGCTGCGTACCGTGTATATAGGCGGGGGCACCCCGACCTGCCTGGAACCCGGGCTGCTGCACAGGGTGCTGGAAGGGGTGGACCGTTGTTTTGATACATCAAATTGTATCGAAAAAACAATAGAGGCAAACCCCGGCACACTGTCCGTCGGAATTCTTGAAACCCTCAAGGAAGGCGGCATAAACCGGCTGAGCATAGGGCTGCAGAGCTGGCACCCGGAAGAGCTTAAAACGCTGGGGAGAACCCATGACCGGCAAACCTTCGTACAAAGCTATAAACAGGCAAGGAAGCTGGGGTTTGACAATATAAACATTGACCTGATATTCGGGATACCGGGCCAGACCCTGCAGAGCTGGCGAAAAACCCTTGAAGCGGCTGCAGACCTGGCACCCGAACACATATCCTGTTATTCATTAAAAATAGAGGAAGGTACCCCGTTTCACAGCATGATTGCCGGGGGCGCGCTGGAAGAGCCGGATACGGACCTGGACAGGGACATGTATCATTACGCGGTGGAGTACTTGGAAGGAAGAGGTTATGAACGTTACGAGATTTCAAACTTCGCCCGAAAAGGCCGGGAATGCGTTCACAACATGGTGTACTGGGAAAACCGGCCCTATATAGGCATAGGGACAGCCGCCCATTCACACCGGGAAGGGATGAGAATGTGGAACACTCCGGACCTTCACAGGTATTGTACCCTGCTGGACAGCGGAAAGCTGCCGGTGGAGGGTTCCGAGGTAATTTCGCCGGAGACCGGGATGTTTGAAACCATCTTTCTAAGGCTGCGCACCCGGCGGGGAATTAATTTCCGGGAGTTTGAACAAGAGTTTGGTACCGATATACGGAAGCTGTACAGCGAGCAGATTGAAAGGCTGAAAAAGGACGGGCTTATTGAAATGGGGCAGGAAGGTTTCTGGCTTACCCCAAGGGGTATTGACCTTTCCAACTCGGTTTTTGTTCAATTCTTTATTAACTGAAAAAAAGGTATTGACAAAAAAATGGGTCAGTGATATTTTTATTGCAGAGCGGTTAGCACTCTATAAAGGAGAGTGCTAACAATGAGAGGTGGTATTTATGCAGATGGACGACAGGAAGCTAAAGATACTGCAGGCCGTCATAGCTGACTATATCTCCACCGCACAGCCCATAGGGTCCAGGACCATTGCCAAAAAGTACAAGCTGGGCATAAGCTCCGCAACCATTAGAAATGAAATGTCCGACCTGGAGGAAATGGGCTACCTGGAGCAGCCCCATACATCGGCGGGCCGAATACCCTCCGAAAGGGGTTACAGGCTGTACGTGGACCGGCTGATGCAGATAAGGAACCTGTCACGCAGGGAACAGGAGATAATTGTAAGGGAGCTGGGGGACAGGATAGATGAAATAGAGAGCATAATTAGGAAAACAGCCAGGATACTGTCCCAGCTGACCCGGTATACGTCACTGGTTATGAATTCCCATATTAGCGGCAGTAGGCTGCGTCATATTCATTTTGTTCCCATTGACACCAACAGCCTTGTGGCGGTAATAGTAACCGATACCGGGATTGTAAAAAACACCATAATAAAAACCGCCGACCCGGTATCCCCCGAATACCTGGAGAGCCTTACCCGGGCGGCAAACGATAAATTCGCCGGGATTACCATTGGCGAGCTCAACCGCTGCACCGAATCCGAGGACTACAAAAGGCTTGTTTACAGGTACAGCCTGCTGGATACCCTCATCCCGCTGCTTGCCGAGAGCCTTAACACCAGCAGGGGAGGAGACGTGTATGCCGACGGCATGAGCAACATATTCAATTTCCCCGAGTACTCGGACGTAAACAAGGCCAAGAACCTGCTTGCCCTTATAGAGGAAAAGGAGCAGCTCATGTCTATTCTTAACAGGATGGGGAGCGGCAAGGGAGTAATGATTAGCATAGGAAGCGAACTGGACAACAACTGTATAAAGGACTGCAGCCTTGTCACCGCCACGTACAGGGCCGGTGAAAATGAGATAGGCAGGATAGGCATTATCGGGCCCACCAGGATGGAGTATGACAGGGTGGTGGCGGTGCTGGAGTTTATCACAGACTATCTAACGGGAATGGTGGAAAGGCAGCTGGAGGAATAAGGACAGCTGACAATAAAAAAAGTTAGGGTGATGCGCAGTGGAGGACAAAAAGAAGGATAAGAAAGAGAAAAACATGGACACCGACGAAAGTGTCACTACCGCCGGTAATGTTACCGAGGAAACGGTGACGGAGGAGGCAGAGGTTGAAGGCTCGGATGAAGGGACAGGGGAGGCACCGGCGGCCCGGGATAATGAAGAGATTGGAGCGGACGATAACGCGGCGGATGCCGATGAAAGAATCTCCCCGGAGCAGCAGTTGGAAGACCTGAGGAAAAAGAACGAGGAATACTATGATCGCCTGCTCAGGCTGCAGGCGGATTTTGATAATTACAGGAAGCGCACCGCCAGGGAAAAGGAAGAAACCTACGACTATATAGCGGCGGAAATTATGCTTGACTTTCTGGGGGTTCTGGACAACATGGAAAGGGCGGCGGATTCGGCAGCCGCCGTCTGTGGCGAAGGCGGCAGCGCTTCCCTTAAGGAAGGTATAGACATGGTCATAAAGCAGTTTAGGGACATCCTGGCCAAGTACCACGTGGAGGAGATACCTACCGAAGGTGTTAAGTTCGACCCCAATTTTCATCATGCCGTAATGCGGGTGGAAGATTCCGACAAGGAAGAGGGTACCATTCTGGAGGTGTTCCAGAAGGGTTACAAAATAAAATCGAGGGTACTAAGACCCAGTTTTGTAAAAGTCGCACTTTAATATGGGAGGAGAGACAAGATGAGCAAAGTAATAGGCATAGACCTGGGAACCACCAACTCGTGCGTTGCTGTTATGGAGGGCGGGGAGCCGGTTGTAATCCCCAACGCCGAAGGCAGCAGGACCACTCCGTCGGTGGTGGCCTTTTCAAAGAAAGGCGAAAGAATGGTGGGGCAGGTGGCCAAAAGACAGGCCATAACAAACCCTGAAGGTACCGTCAGCTCCATAAAAAGGCTGATGGGCAGTGATAAAAAAGTCAAATTGCATGATAAGGAATACACGCCCCAGGAAATTTCGGCGATGATACTGCAAAAGCTTAAAATGGATGCCGAGAGCTACCTGGGAGAAAAAATAACCAAGGCGGTAATAACCGTGCCTGCGTATTTTACCGACAGCCAGAGGCAGGCCACAAAAGACGCGGGAAGGATAGCGGGACTGGAAGTACTTAGAATAATAAACGAGCCCACAGCGGCGTCCCTTGCCTACGGGCTGGATAAGGGCGAAAACCAGAAGGTCCTTGTTTTCGACCTGGGCGGCGGCACCTTCGACGTGTCCATACTGGAACTTGGAGAAGGAGTGTTCGAGGTATTGGCCACCAGTGGCAACAATAAACTGGGCGGGGACGACTTCGACGACAGGATTATTGATTACCTGGCGGCAGAGTTTAAAAAGGAGCACGGAATAGACTTAAAGAAGGACAGGACAGCCATGCAGCGGCTGAAGGACGAGGCTGAAAAGGCCAAGAAGGAGCTGTCCGGGGTAATGTCCACCAGCATAAATCTCCCCTTTATAACCGCCGATGCGTCGGGGCCAAAACACCTGGATATGACCCTTACCAGGGCAAAGTTCGAAGAGCTTACCGCGGACCTGGTGGAAGCCACCATGGAACCCATGAGGAAGGCCCTCAGTGACGCGGGACTAAGCGCAGGGCAGATAGACAAGGTTATACTGGTGGGCGGCTCCACAAGGATTCCGGCGGTGCAGGAGGCGGTTAAAAAAATAACCGGTAAGGACCCCTACAAGGGTATAAACCCCGACGAGTGCGTGGCAATTGGGGCAGCCATCCAAGCCGGCGTGCTGACCGGCGAGGTCAAGGATATAGTGCTTCTTGACGTGACGCCGCTTTCCCTTGGTATTGAGACCTTGGGTGGTGTGTTTACAAAGCTTATAGAGAGAAATACCACCATCCCGACCAAAAAGAGCCAGATTTTCTCAACTGCCGCCGACGGGCAGACCAGTGTTGACGTGCACGTGCTGCAGGGAGAAAGACCGATGGCGGCACAAAACGTGACGCTGGGCAGGTTCCAGCTGACCGGTATCCCGCCGGCACCGAGGGGCGTACCGCAGATCGAGGTGACTTTCGACATAGACGCCAACGGCATAGTTAACGTGTCCGCAAAGGACCTGGGCACCGGTAAGGAGCAGAAGATTACCATTACCGCATCCACCAACCTTAGCGAGGAGGAAATACAGAGAAAGGTTAAGGAAGCGGAAAAATATGCCGAGGAGGACAAAAAGCTCAAGGAGAAGGTGGAAGTAAGAAATAACGCCGATTCCCTGGTCTACCAGACCGAGAAGACGCTGAAGGATATGGGGGACAAGGTGGACAGTTCCGATAGGGAAAGGATAGAAGCCGAGCTTAAGAAAGTAAAGGACGCCTTGGAGAAGGACGATACCGATGCTATAAAGAGTGCAACCGAAGACCTTACAAAGGTGTTCTACGAAGTGTCCGCCAAACTGTACCAGCAGGCCGGAGCGGCCGGCGGACCGGGCGATGCCGCCCAAGGCGGACAGGATGCGAAAGCCGATAACGTGGTGGATGCCGATTATAAAGTGGTTGACGACGAGGATGGTAAATAGTATAAAGCTGCCGGCCTGTACGAGTTTACGGGCCGGTTTTGCTGATGAAGCAGCGAGGCTATCAATCAATCCGAGGTGAGGTGCCTATGAGCAAAAGGGACTACTACGAAGTGCTGGGAGTGGATAGAAACGCTTCCGCCGATGAAATTAAGAAGGCTTACAGGCGGCTGGCGAAAAAGTACCATCCCGATGTAAACCCGGGCGACAAGCAGGCGGAGCAAAAATTCAAGGAGATAAATGAAGCCTACGAGGTACTGAGCGACGAAACCCGGCGAAGGCAGTACGACACCTTTGGACACGCTGCCTCCAACGGGCAGGGCGGTTTCGGCGGTTTTGGCGACTTTGGCGGCTTTGGTGACTTCGGAGGCTTTGGAGATATATTTGAGACCTTTTTCGGAGGAGGGTTTTCAGGGGCGAGGGCAAGCAGGAGACCCGCCAAGGGCAGCGACATAAGGGCGGACCTGGAGCTGGAGTTTGAAGAGGCCGCCTTCGGTGTTACAAAGGACATCAGGGTAAGAAGACATGAAAAATGCGGTGTATGCGATGGAACCGGCGCCAAGCCGGGAACCTCGGCTAAAACATGTGACAAGTGCGGAGGCACCGGCCAGGTAAGGTATAGGCAAAACACTGCCCTGGGCAGGTTTGAAACGGTACGTACCTGCGATAGATGCCACGGCGAGGGCACCATAATAGAAGAGCCCTGCAGCCAGTGCGGCGGTACCGGCAGCACGCTGAAAACCCGTACCATAACCATCAAGGTGCCGGCGGGCGTGGATAACGGTTCGGTGGTGTCGCTGCGGGGTGAGGGAGAGCCCGGCGAAAGGGGAGGGCCTCCGGGGGACCTTTATGTCTATATACATGTTAAACCCCATAAGACGTTTAAAAGGGAAAACGAAAACGTGTACTGCGAAATACCCATATCCTTTGTCCAGGCGGCGCTGGGCGATGAAATTATTGTACCCACCCTTGACGGCGATGTGAAGCAGACCATACCCGAGGGGACCCAAAGCGGTACGGTGTTCCGGTTAAGGGGCAAGGGGATTCCCAGGCTCAACGGCCGGGGCAGGGGAGACCAGTACGTTAAAGTGGTGGTGGAGGTGCCGCGAAAGCTCAGCCAGCAGCAGAAGGAACTATTGAGAAAGTTTGACGAGCTGAGCGGCGGCAGTGCCGGCCACGGGGGCAAAAGCATCATAGACAAGGTGAAGGATGCTTTCGGAGTGTAGGAGGAGATTGCCTGTGGACTGGATGGAACTTAAAATAAATACCACCGCCGAGGGCTGCGACCTGGTAGCCAACATACTATACGATGCCGGGGCGGCGGGGGTGGTCATAGAAGACCCGGAGGACGCAAGGGCCCTGCTGCGGCAAAAGGAAAGCTGGGACTATATAGAACCCGGTGCGCTGAACACCGAGGGGGATATTGTGACTGTCAAAGGGTACCTCCCTATAAACGACAGCCTGGGCGACCTGGTTAAGATGGTACGGGAGAGGCTGACCGACCTGGCCTTTTGCGAGCCCGGCTTCGGGCCGTTGGAACTTGCCACCGGCACCGTGAATGACCGGGACTGGGCGGAATGCTGGAAAAAGTATTACAAACCCCTGAGGATAGGGCGAAATATAGTGATAAAGCCCTCATGGGAGGATTACCGTCCAAAAGAAGGGGATATAGTGGCAGCCATCGACCCGGGGATGGCCTTTGGTACCGGTACCCACGAGAGCACCGCGCTGTGCATAGAATTCCTGGAGAAATACATTTCCAAGGGCTGCAGGGTTATAGACGTAGGCTGTGGCAGCGGGATACTGTCGGTGGTGGCGGCAAAATTAGGTGCTGGGATTGTGGAAGCTTACGACCTTCAGGCGGAGGCGGTGGACATCACCCGTGAGAATGCAAGGCAAAACGGCGTGGACCGGGTGGTGAAGGCACAGCGGGCAAACCTTTTGGATGCCGCAAAGGACAGGGTGGATATAATTGTATCAAATATTGTGGCGGATGTAATAATAAGAATGAGCCCGCAGGCAGCCCGTCATCTTAAGCCCGGAGGCATTTTTATTGCATCGGGTATAATACGGGACAGAAGAGGGGAAGTATACGCTTCCCTTGAATATTACGGCATGGCGGTTGTGGAAGAGCTAAGGCGAGGCGAATGGATAGCACTTGCCGCCATGCTGAAAGGATAAGGGCCATGAACAGGTTTTACGTGGACAAAAGTCAAATCAAAGGGGGATGGGTCACCATCACCGGTGAAGACGTAAAACACATTACCAGGGTATTGAGACTTGCGGCCGGTGACAGGGTGACCATATGCGACGGGAATAATACCGATTATGAAGGGACCATAGAAAGGGTCGAAAAGGGAGAGGTAAGGGTAAGGCTTGGCCCGGCGGTTGAAACCGGTACCGAGGCGGATGTGGAAATGGTGCTGTACCAGGCGGTCGCCAAGGGAACCAAGATGGAATTTATAATACAAAAAGGGACCGAACTGGGGGTTTCCGCCTTTGTGCCGGTTATTACTTCCCGGACGGTGGTGAGGATTGAAGACCGGCGGGATGCCGAAAAAAAGCAGCAGCGATGGCAGAGGATTGCGATGGAATCCGCCAAGCAGTGCCGCCGCGGCAGGATACCAGTTGTAAAGGCGGTATTGGACTTTGACCGGGCCCTTGAGGAAATGGCGGGCTTTAGCCTGGCACTGCTGCCCCATGCGGCGGAGGGCGGCCTTCCGATAGGCCGTATACCCGGCACGGCCGGTGAATACGGCAGCATAGCTATTATGGTGGGCCCGGAGGGCGGGTTCGATGACGATGAGGTAAAAAGGGCTGTGCAAAGGGGCATTACAGTTGTAAATATGGGGCCAAGGATTTTAAGGACAGAAACCGCCGGCATAGCGGCCGCAGCAATCCTTATGTACAGGTTCGGGGACTTGGGAGGCTTATGATGAAAACGGTGGCATTTCATACGCTGGGGTGCAAGGTGAACCAGTACGAAACCGAGGCGCTGGAGGAGCTTTTTATACAAAAAGGATACCGGGTTGTAGACTTTGCAAGCCCGGCGGACGTATATGTGATAAATACCTGTACCGTGACCCACCATGGGGACAGCAAGTCAAGGCAGGCCATAAGGAGGGCAAAAAAAACAAACCCCGATGCCGTTGTGGCGGTAATAGGCTGTTATGTACAGGTATCGCCCGACGAAGTCCTGGCAGTGGACGGCGTGGACGTGGTGGTTGGTACGGCGGACAAGTCAAGGCTGCCCGAACTGGTGGAGAGGGCAGTGGAAAGCGGCAGGCCGCTTAAAGCGGTGCGGGATTTGGGCAGGGAGGAAGATTTTGAAGAATTGGCCCTAAGACAGAGGCACAAGGGAAGGACAAGGGCCTTTGTGAAGGTGCAGGAAGGCTGCCGCCAGTTTTGTACCTACTGCATAATACCCTATGCCCGCGGTCCGTTAAGGAGCAGGCCGGCGGAAGCGGTTGTGAGACAGGTTGAAAGGTTGCTGGAACTGGGGTACCGGGAAGTGGTGCTTACCGGGATCCACGTTACCTCCTATGGAGTGGATTCCGGCGCGGATACCGACCTCCTTGGGCTGATAAAACGGGTACACTCGCTGCAGGGGCTTGACAGAATCCGTTTAAGCTCGCTGGAGCCCACCTTTATGACCAAGGAAGTAATCGATGAAATCGCGCAGCTTGAAAAGGTGTGCAGGCATTTCCACCTGTCCCTTCAAAGCGGGTGCGACGAGACCCTCAAGAGGATGGGCCGAAAATACACCACCGGGGAGTACCGCGAAATAGTGGAAAGGCTAAAGGAAGCACTGCCCGGCGTGGCGATAACCACCGACGTGATGGTGGGCTTCCCGGGGGAAACCCGGGAAGAGTTTGAAAAAACCTACCGGTTCTTGCGAAATCTTGGCCTTTACAATATGCACGTTTTTAAATACTCACCGCGCAAGGGCACCCCGGCGGCAAGCTTTGCCGGACAGGTGAGCGCAAAGGAAAAGGATGAAAGAAGCAGAGCCTTAATAGACCTTGCGGCAAGGTGCCGTAAGAATTTCCATGACAAATTTGTCGGGCAAAGCCTGGACGTGCTGTATGAGCAGTGGAGCAGCTTGGAAGGATATTACGAGGGCCTCACCGACAACTACATTAAAGTACTGTCCCCTACCCGGGACGACCTTAACAATAAACTGATAAAAACAATGCTTGTGGAAAGCTCGGAGGATTACATGAAGGGCAGGGTGTGAAATTTTGACCCGCCGGGCAGGAATCAGCAGCCTTCCGTTGAATAATACTATACGGCATTCCTATGCAAGGAGGTGAATATTTTGTCGGATTGCATATTTTGCAAAATAGCCTCCGGTGACATACCCGGGGACATAGTATACCAGGATGACAGGGTTATAGCTGTAAATGACATAGACCCCAAGGCTCCGGTACATATACTGATAATGCCGAAGGCACATATTCCTTCGCTGAACGAAATTGACAACAGCAATAAGGATATAATGGCCCACATATTGACGGTTGCGGCAAACCTTGCCAAGACCAAAGGAGTGGCAGAAAAGGGTTACAGGATTGTGAACAACTGCGGTGTCCAAGGAGGACAGTCGGTAAATCATATTCACTTCCACCTTTTGGGCGGACGAAGCTTGACCTGGCCTCCCGGCTAATATATTGACTTGTATAAAAAGGATGATGTATAATAGTCTATGTTGCTTGTACCATAAGTAAATCGCAGCACCGACCTATCCAAAAGCATGTTGAATTGTCGGCAGCGGAGGGAGGGATATATGGATGTCAGAGGTTAAGGTGAGAGAGAATGAATCCCTTGAAAGCGCCCTGAAACGTTTCAAGAGGGAATGCGCCAAATCCGGCGTGCTTGCTGAAGTCAGGAAAAGGGAGCATTACGAAAAACCAAGCGTGAGAAGAAAGAAAAAATCCGAAGCAGCCAGGAGAAGGAAATCAAGGAGCCGATATTAGGAAGGAAGGGGAGAAAAATGACCCTCAAGGATAGGCTTTTATCGGATATGAGGACCGCCATGAAACAGAAGGATACGGTGAGAAAGACCGTGTTAAGCATGGCAAGGGCCGCCATACTGCAGTTGGAGAAGGATAAAAGGACCGAGCTGGACGACCAGGGTGTAATGGAAGTAATCGCCAAGGAGATAAAGTCCAGGAAGGAAGCCTTGGAGATGTTCAAGCAGGGCGGCAGGCAGGACCTCGTAGAACAGAACGAAAAAGAAATAGAAATACTCGGTGAATATCTCCCTCCACAGCTATCGGAGTCCGAAATAAGAGAGATAATAAGGGAAACAATAGAAAAAGTAGGCGCTGCGGGTATGAAGGATATGGGAAAGGTAATGGGAGCCGTAATGCCGCAGGTTAAGGGCAGGGCGGAAGGAGGTACAGTAAACAGGCTGGTAAAGGAAATGCTTCAATAGCATTTAAGACCCGGAATTAATTTCCGGGTCTTTTTAATTCTGAATCCCGGAGCAGTTACCGCCATTCCCTAAGGACTTTTTTTTGTGCTCTTATGATTATGTAAAATATTGCAGTTAAATGTCGAACAATGTCTATGATATAATTGAAATAGGGATAGCCCTAGGGGTAAAGGGGGTGGGGCCGTGAGGAAGAACCTGGCGGTGGTGCTTGTAATCACATTTCTTTTTTCGGTTATTACTTTAATTCCCAAGGGTTTTTCACAGTGGAACATAAAGCTTGACTACCTGGTGGATGAAAGCGGCGGCAGCATAGAGATAAACCTTACCGCACCGGTATACGTAACATCGGTACCGCTGGAGGTTTTTGATGCTGAAGACCGGCCGGTGTTTAAACGGGAGATAGGCGACTATTTTACAAAACGGGCCGAAAGCACCCGGTTCAACAGGTTTATACTAAACCTGCCACTTCCCGAGAAAATGCCGGTAAGGGTGACGCTTTTTCCGGGCACTGCCATGGAAAGGTCTTATATTCTCACAAACCCCGATGTCAGAATAGACTTGGAAGAGGGCAAGGCAAAGGTTTACCTTCTGAAGGACAGCAGCATAAACCTGTCGGTGGTAAACGGCAAATCCTTTGCCGAGTTTTCAATTATTGCCGCCCAGGAGGGCTGGCACAGTATCGACCTGGACGGCCTGCCCGAGGATTTAACTAAACCGGGAACCGCCATGTATTTTACCATCACTTTCCCCGGTGGGCTGAGTACAACGGTAACAAGGTATGTGCCCCGGCTGTTTGTGGATGCCGGTAAGGGGTATACAAATATTAAGGGGATGGGCATAAGCGGCAGTGCCCCCGGCATAGGCATATACGACAGCGGGGGGAGGCTTAAGTCCAGGACCGGCCGGCCCGTCCGATTCAAAGAAGGGGAGTTTTTGTTCCAGGAGAACTATGACGGCGGCGGCAAGGAAATTAAGGACGGCGACAGGCTTTTGTACAAGGAAGAAGGCTATAATTTTCGGTTTGATATTCCCTACTTTTTTGCCGCATATAATGAACAGGACAATTCCATATCGGGTACCGTTTCGAGAAAAGGAAGGGTGGTGTTCCGGGTAGGCTCCAATTACCTTGAGGCTGTGCCGGATGAAAAGGGAAGATTTTGCATACCGCTCCCGGAACCGGTAGACATTGCCCGGCTTGCCGGCGTGAGGGGAGGATACGTTTCGCCCGCCGGCAACGAGTACTGGAAAATGTTTGACTGGGGAGACCTTATCAAGGCAACCCCGCTTTACAAAAGTTCTCAGTTCGATATAAGAATCATGTCTTACAACATACATCATGGTATTTCCCGGGACGGAAAACTGGATATAAATAAAATAGCGGAGGTTATTCGCGAAAGCGGAGCCCAGATAGTGGGGCTCCAGGAGGTGGACTACCGATTTATAAGGACTTTTTTCCGGGACCAGGCGAGGGAACTGGCCGAGAAACTTGATATGCATTATTATTTTGGTGAAAACTTCACGCTGTTTGGAGCGGGTTACGGCAATGCGGTGCTGAGCAAATTTCCCATAGTAAGTGCCAGCAACCTGCAGCTTGACAGTAAAGGAGAGCAGAGGGGGGTTGTGTCCGCAAGGATTGATATACACGGGAAAGAGGTGAACTTCCTGGTGACCCACCTGTCCCTTAACCGGTCCATAAGGGATACCCAACTGCAGCAGATAAGAAAGTACATTGGGCTGCTGGAGGACGAGGTAATACTGGTGGGAGATTTTAATTCCACTCCCGAGGCGGGGGAAATCATGTACATGGAAAGGGAACTGAAAGAGGCAGCTAAGGAGATGGGTAAAGAGGACCTGTACACCTTTGTAGCAAGGGACGGGGCAAGGGAGCGCATAGACTATATATTCCTTTCGCCTGAAATTGCCGTATCCGGTGTATATACGATAGAAACGGATGCCTCGGACCACCTCCCGCTGGTGGCGGATATTGGGATTAAGGATATATAGAGGGGTGTCCCCGGTCGTGAAAAGGGGACACACCGCGCTGTTCTGCAAATTACCAGCTTCAACCATAAGTTTCTATATTTGTTGTAATGGTGAATGCAATAAAATATAATGGATATATGGAGGGGGGAAACATTATGAGACCGGGTAAAAAAACCACAATATTTTTTTTAACACTGTTTTTGGTGCTGGTCCTTCTGCCCTGGGCAGACAAGGCTGCAGCGCAGTCGGAAACGGTATTCTATATACCTGTTAAGGGAGAAATTAATCCCGCCATGGCGTCCTTTGTAACCGGGCAGCTGGACAGGGCTTATGAAGAGGGGGCATCCGCCGTGGTGCTGGAAATAACCACCCTTGGGGGGAGGGTGGATTCGGCGCTGAAAATTAGCGAAGCCATTATCAATTCGGGAGTACCAACTGTGTCCTATATTAAGGACAGGGCCATATCCGCCGGGGTGCTGATAGCCATGTCCGCCGAAAAGGTGGTGATGGCGCCGGGAAGCAGTATAGGCTCCGCCGAGACTATCCCCTATACCGAAAAGAACATTTCCTTCTGGACCGGTGAATTGAGGAAAGTGGCCGAATTAAGGGACAGGGATGCCGAGGTGATAGCGGCTATGGCGGACAGGGATATAGAGATACCCGGTCTGGTGGAAAAGGGAAAAATTCTAAACCTTTCCACCGCAAAGGCGGTTGAGCTGGGTATAGCGGATACCACGGCGTCTTCGAGACAGGAATTGAACGACTGGCTTGGCTTTGCTTCGGCAAGGACAGTGGTGGTGGAAGAAAGCTACCAGGTAAAGCTGGCCAAGATGATGGCAAGCACCACCGCAAGCGCCATATTCCTTACACTGGGGATGGGGGGATTGGTGGCAGAGCTGTTCGTGCCGGGTTTCGGGTTTTTCGGCACCATAGGGCTATTATCCTTCGGGCTTTATTTTGCCGGCAGCATGCTGGCGGGGCACGCCGGCTGGTCGGCGGTTATACTGTTTATGGTTGGTATTGCGCTGCTGCTGGTCGAACTTGCGATACCGGGCTTTGGTTTTCCCGGTGTGGGAGGCATAATAAGCATACTTGCAAGCATTTTTATGGCATCGGCTTCGGCCGCGCAGGCGATAGCCTCCCTTGCCACATCGATGGTTCTCACCATCATACTGGCAGTGCTGCTTTTCAAGTACGCGCCCCGCAGCAAGTACTTCGACCGGCTTATACTGTCCACCCAATTAAAAACAGAGGAAGGGTACGTCGGAATAAGCGACCATTCATCCCTCGCAGGGAAAGAGGGCATTGCCGTGACGCCGCTTAGGCCCGCCGGGACTGCGGAAATAGACGGAAAAAGGATGGATGTGGTCACCATGGGGGATTATATTAAGGCGGGGGATCACATAAAAGTAGTAAAGGTAGAGGGCAACAGAATCATAGTGGCGAAAAACGGTTGATTATAACCGAACATTTTATTAAGGAGGATGGTGTTTATGGGTCCGTTTATCAGTTTGCTTGTTATAATTGCGATGGGATTTGTAGTGCTTGTGTTTTTACTTTCTTTTATACCGATTGGTCTTTGGATTTCCGCCCTGGCGGCAGGGGTCAAGATAGGGATATTCACCCTCGTGGGTATGAGGCTAAGAAGGGTTATACCCTCGAGGATTGTAAATCCACTGATTAAGGCCACAAAGGCGGGGCTCAACGTGGGTGCCAACCAATTGGAAGCCCATTACCTGGCCGGAGGTAACGTGGACAGGGTGGTAAACGCGCTTATAGCAGCCCAGAGGGCCAATATTCCCCTTGGGTTTGAAAGGGCTGCGGCCATAGACCTTGCCGGGAGGGACGTGCTGCAGGCGGTACAGATGAGCGTCAACCCCAAGGTAATAGAGACACCTAAGGTTTCCGCCGTTGCCAAGGACGGTATAGAAGTGATAGTTAAGGCAAGGGTTACCGTAAGGGCAAATATCGACAGACTGGTTGGGGGCGCCGGTGAGGAAACCATTATTGCAAGGGTGGGCGAGGGCATAGTAACCACCGTGGGTTCCTCAAATTCCCATAAAGAAGTCCTCGAAAACCCAGATACCATATCCAGGGTGGTACTGGACAAAGGCCTGGATGCAGGGACTGCCTTTGAGATACTGTCGATAGATATAGCCGATGTGGATGTAGGCAGGAACATAGGCGCCCAGCTGCAGACCGACCAGGCCGAGGCGGACAAGCGCATAGCCCAGGCAAAGGCGGAGGAGAGAAGGGCGATGGCGGTCGCCAAGGAGCAGGAAATGAAGGCCAGCGTACAGGAAATGAGGGCAAAGGTCGTGGAAGCCGAAGCAGAGGTTCCGCTGGCTATGGCCGAAGCTTTCAGAAAAGGAAACCTTGGGGTTATGGACTATTACAATATGAAAAACATCCTTGCCGATACCAACATGAGGGATTCCATAGCAGCCATGGGTTCATCCGGCAAGCAGCAGGATGCCGCAGATAAGCAGGGTGAAAAGTAGGTCCCCTAAGGAGGGATAAGGATGGACTTCGGTGATATTTTTGCACTGCTTCTGTATATAATCATACCAATATTTATTTCAGGTAAGAAAAAAGCCGATAAGGCAAAAAAAGCGCAGCAAGCATCGCAGCAAAGAAACAGGCAGTCCATGCACAGACCGCCGGTGCAAAGGCAGCCGGAGCAGGATAAGGTCCAGGGCGGTGTTATGGGCTGGCTGGAAAGCATGGCCAAGGAACTGGAAAGGGCTGTCGGGGAGGGTAGGCCTGCCGGGGGGCGAAAACCGGTGATAAAACCGGCGGAGCCTGCAGCGCAGGCAAAAACGTACAAGGCACCGGTTGATATTCCCGCCGCTTCCGGTACACCGGGTCAAAGCCAAGAAGCGAAGCCCGGTGGGATACCGGTATGGAGGGTTGCGCCGGTGGTAAAGGGTACCCCTGCGGCTGAGGGGAAAGGGGCTTTGAAGGAACCCGTTAGGACAAGGCCCACGGACCGGGAGGTGGTGCCGGCGGCGGCAGGGCAGGGAGGTTATGCGTTGTTCGGGAAGGATGAGCTGGTAAAGGGAATCATTCTCTCCGAGATTTTGCAGCCGCCGATGACGCTGAGACAAAGGAACAAAAGGCGTCCCTTCTAAGGGGCGCCAATAAAAATGAAAGGAGGATAATATGTTTGTAAGAGACAGAATGACCAAAAACCCGTATACAATACCATCCAGTACTACTATTGCGGACGCAGTGGCGCTTTTCAGGGAAAAAGGTTTTAGAAGGTTTCCCGTAGTAGACAACGGAAAGCTTGTCGGTATACTTACAAAAGAAGATATTCAAACAGTTTCACCTACAAAGGCTACATCTCTGAGCATCTTTGAAGTAAACTATTTTCTATCCAAAATAACAATTAAAGAGGCAATGACAAAAAAAGTTATTACCATAGAAGCCGACAACTTATTGGAAGAAGCTGCCGTCAAAATGAGGGAGCACAAAATCAGCACGCTTCCGGTCATGGAGAATGGGAAACTGGTGGGCATCATTACAGAAAGCGATATATTTGAGGCTTTCATAGATTTACTGGGCTTTCGGGAAAAAGGAAGCCGTATAACAATAGAAACCAAAGATGTCCCCGGGGGTATAGCGGATATTTCCGAAATATTCTATTCTTTTAATATTAATATAACCCATATAGCCATGTATGCGGGCGACGGAGTAAGGGACTTGATAATAAGGTCATCGGTACTGGATACTTCCGAATTGGAGAAAAGGATTAAGGAAAAGGGATACAAAATAAAACATGTATTAATTAATGATAAATAATACATATACGCCCCCTCCTAGGGGGTGTTTTTTTCTGCCTTGGATATGAAATATCCCACCGAAGCCAGTGCCGCCAGTCCTGCGGCGAAGTACATCATAATCCTTATGGCCATATCGTTGAAAAACTCCAGCGGAAACATATTTATAAGCAAATCGGTCTCGGGGTTTAACAGCCACAGGTCGTTGGTGAAAAAAACCTCGTGGAAAACGGTAAAGTGCCGGTAAAAGTCTGTCTGTAAAAGAAGCCCGAAAGCAACGGTAAGAACAAGCAGCACGCCCGAGCCCCAGAGAAGCAGTTTGCCGGCCAGGTGCTTGCTGCCCTTTGAGAGGCGTATAGCTGCATACAAAAGAAGCAACAGCAGCGCAAAGGAGAAATTCCTGACCCTGTAGCCCTGCACGAACAGCTCTTTTACGTCCTGCATGTGGAGGAGTTCCCTTTGATTGAACAGGTACTTGTCACTTCCGAAGGCCACCGCGCGGTTGTACAAAAAATCCATCTGGCCGTTTAAGTAAACAAGTATGTTTTCACAAAGGCTTACATAGCTCCTTTTGGCAAGCCCGGTGGTTTTTTGCAGGCCGTACTTGTCGTAGGCCCTCTCGTAAAAACTGATATCAAAGGCGGCAAGCTGCACCGCCGTCAGCAGCAGGCACCCCGCCAGCGATGCGATAACAAGCAGTACCAGTGCCGCTTTAATCCACCTGTTCATGACCTATGCCCCCATCCTTTGTTCACCAGATAGTATAGCATATTTAGCTGTTATTAACCAGTTGGTTCGCGCATAGATTATTAAATGAAGGAGGGAGGCCCGGTGGAGACAAAAAGCGAGATTATAAAAAAGGGGATTGCGGACCTACTGGAACTGCCCCGGGACATAGTGCTGGATTTGCCCAAGATTACCCTTGTGGGCAACCTCCAGCTGTACATAGAAAACCACAAGGGAATAATCGAGTATTCCACCGGTCTTATAAGGATAAACACCAAGTCCGGCATACTGGTGGTTACGGGAAGCGACCTTAGCATACGAACCATAGTTATTGAAGAGATAATAGTGGTGGGCAGGATAGACAAGGTGGAGTTTTTGCAGTAGGGGGGAGATATATAGGTGCTGGCGGTCCGAGTATGGAATTTTCTTAAGGGGTATGTGGTAATAAAAGTTGAGGGTATAAACCTGGAACGGTTCATAAACCTTGCCATAACCAACAACATATATTTCTGGGATATCGAAAGGATAAACTACACCGCTTTAAAGGCAAGGGTGGGGCTTAAAGGGTATAAGCAGCTGCGGCGGATACGAAAAAGGATAAATTGCAGGGTATCCATATTGGAAAAGAGGGGCTGCCCTTTTTTATTGCACAGGGTTTTAAAAAGAAAAACGCTGGTTGCGGGAGGAATTACCGCCGTCATCATTATGTATATCCTCACTTCCTTCATATGGGTGGTGGAGGTCCAGGGCAACGAAAGGGTACCCGCCGACAGGATTTTAAGGGAACTGGAATCTTATGGCCTAAAACCCGGCGTGTTTAAACCCCTTGTGGATACCAGGGAAGTGGAAACAAAACTGCTGATAGAGATGGACCAATTGGTATGGGTAGGCATAAACATACTGGGCACAAGGGCGGTGGTGGAAATAGTGGAAAGGACCGAGCCGCCTCCTGTTATTGACAAGAGCGAGCCCTGCAACATTGTAGCAAAAAAGGATGGTATAATAAGCAATATATACGTATACCAGGGTAAAGCGGCGGTAAAAAGCGGTGACACCGTAAAGGCGGGCCAGGTGCTGATTGGCGGCATAGTGGAAGAGCCCGGCAGGCCCACCAGGGTTGTCCATGCCATGGGCAGGGTGGAGGCCAGGACCTGGTACCAGCTTACCGAGGAACAGGACCTAAGGCTTGAAACGAGGGAGAGGACCGGCCGGGTACATAAGAATGCAAGCCTAAAAGTGGGTTCCTACACTGTGAATCTTGGCCGCCGGGACTGCGAATTTGAGAATTTTGACATCCAAACCGATACCAATAGGCTGGTGGATTGGAGGAATATCACCCTGCCCGTAGAATTAATTATTGAGAAATACTTTGAAGTATCGGTGGAGGAAAGGTTTATACCGGTGGAGGAAGCGGTGGAACTGGCGGTGGAAAAAACCCGGCAGACGCTTTCGGCCATGCTGCCTCAAGAAGTGGAAATAACCGATACCAAGGTTAAATATAATGAAACGGAAGATGACAGAATAAGAGTGGAGGTTATATTTGAAACCCTGGAAGATATAGGCATGGAGGAAAGGATTGATATTAACAATAGGGAGGACTGAGGTTGGGTAACGGTTACAGTGAAAAAAGCGTGCAGATTGACAATTTCCAGTACATGATGGAACTGTTCGGGAACTTTGACGAGAATGTAAAGATGATTGAAGACAGCTTGAAAGTGGACATCATAGCAAGGGGAAACGAGGTCAAAATAAAGGGCGGCGAAGAAAGGGTAAAGCTGGCGGAAAAGCTTATAAACAACCTTATTGGCATGTTACAGAAGGGGGAGCAGCTGGATGCCCAGAGCATAAGCTATGCCATAGGGCTTGTTATGGCCGGCCACGAGGAAAAGATAAAGGACCTGGGCAGTGAAGTCATATGCCTTACCCACCGGGGGAAACAGATAAGGAGCAAAACCCTGGGCCAGAAAAATTATATTGAAGCGATGAAAAAATGTGATATAGTGTTCTCTATAGGGCCGGCGGGCACCGGCAAGACCTACCTGGCCATAGCCATGGCGGTAAGCGCCATGAGAAACAGGGAAGTCTCCAGGATAATACTCACCCGCCCGGCGGTGGAGGCGGGCGAGAAGCTGGGGTTTTTGCCGGGGGACTTGCAGGACAAGGTGGACCCGTATTTACGGCCCCTATACGATGCGTTGTATGACATTCTGGGCGGGGAGACCTACATGAAATACAGGGAGCGGGGTGTTATAGAGGTGGCTCCGCTGGCATACATGAGGGGACGCACGCTGGATGACTCCTTTATCATACTGGACGAGGCCCAGAATACAACCCCGGAGCAAATGAAGATGTTCTTAACCCGCATGGGCTTTGGCTCCAAGATAGTGGTAACCGGCGACATAACGCAGATAGACCTGCCCACCGGCAAAAATTCCGGGCTGGTGGAGGCCACCAAGATACTCAAAGGTATAAAGGGTCTGGATATTGTATACCTTTCCGAGAAGGACGTGGTGAGACACCACATGGTACAAAAGATAGTGCTCGCTTACGACAGGTATAATGCAAAGAAAAAGGACAGGTAGAGTAAGGGGGTACAAGGGGGGATTCCAATGGCCAAGACAAACAGCGTGTTCCGGAAGACAGGCAGGGTGCCTGCTTTCAGGATACCGGTGGGGGACAGGATGCAGAGAGTGTTGATAGCCTTGGCGATATATGTTTCGGTGCTTGCCCTGGTTTTGTCGGCGGTAATGCCGGAAAGGTATTCGCTGCAGGCGGGGGATACCGCACCTGTGGACATACCGGCTCCTAGGGATATTGTGGATACCGTAGCCACCGAAAAACTGAAGGACCAGGCAAGGGCATCGGTGAACCCGACCTATACCCGGGACCATTCCATCCCGGTGGAAATAAGAAACAGCATAGAACGATTTTTTGACAAGGTGTATGAAATAAGGGACGAGGAGGACCTTTCGCTCCAGGAAAAACTGGACAAGCTCAAAAAAGAGTCCAGGCTGGTGCTGGATGATACAGACTTTGGCACCGCCCTCAGCGCCGATAGGGAACAGCTTGACATGCTGCGGCGGGATGTGCTGGACGTGACCGACCAGATTATGAGCGTTGGGGTTACACCCGACGCGCTGGAGAGGACCCGGAGGGAAGCGGAGGATTTTTTTTCCAAGCAGCAGATTGGCCAGCCCCTTAGGGACCTGGGATACAACATCTGCAGCCGGGTGATAAAACCCAACATGCTGCCCAACCTGGAGGAGACCAACAAGGACATCGAAGCGGCGGTAAGCAGGGTGGAGCCGGTAATAATCCGGAAAGGACAAAATATTGTAAACAAGGGCGAGACGGTAACGCCTTCACAGATAGAACTTTTAAACGCTTCGGGGGTTTTAAAACAGGGCATAATAGATTACAAGCTGCTGGCGGGGTACTCGCTGCTTATACTGATGCTGGGGCTTTTGACGGCGCTTTACATAAGGAATTTTCATGCACGGATATATTACAACAAAAGCAGCCTGCTGCTGATAGGTACCGTGGTGGTGCTGGTTTTGTTCTTGAGCCTTGGGGCAAACATTATATCCGGCTATCTTGCGCCGGTGGCCGCGGTTTCAATGCTTATTACAATGCTGCTGGACGCCAAGGTGGGTTTCATGGTGAACGTACCGGTGGCGCTGCTGGTGGCGCTTATTGCCGACGGGAATATAACGGTGCTTTTCCTCAGCATAATAGGCGGGCTGGTAGGGGCGTTAATTACAATGGTATCCCACCAGAGAAGGGACCTTCTGGCCTCCGGCCTTTTGGTGGGCGGCAGCAACGCGCTGGTTATAATTTGCATGGGTCTCATTGCGGGAAGTGCCGTTTTAGAGGTGTTAAGCCAAAGCCTGTGGGGGCTGTTAAACGGGGTATTTGCCGCCATATTCACCGTGGGCACGCTGCCCGCATGGGAGAACCTCTTTGGCATAATAACGCCGCTGAAGCTCCTGGAGCTTTCAAATCCCAACCAGCCTCTTCTTAAAACGCTGCTTATGGAAGCTCCCGGCACCTATCACCACAGCATTATAGTGGGCAACCTGGCGGAACACGCGGCCCAAAAAATAGGGGCAAACCCGCTGCTGGCGAGGGTGGGAGCGTACTACCACGACATAGGCAAGATAAAGAGGCCCTATTTCTTTACCGAGAACCAGATAGCCATGGACAATCCCCATGAAAAGATTACCCCCAGCCTCAGCACTTTGATAATTACATCCCATGTCAAGGACGGGGTGGAGCTGGCCAAGCAGAACAAGCTTCCGGGGGTAATAACAGATTTGATAAAGCAGCACCACGGGGATTCGGTGGTTTCGTACTTCTATCACAAGGCCAAGCAGGGGGAGAATGGCAGTAAGGTGAACATGGACAGCTTTCGTTACGAAGGCCCCAGGCCGCAAACCAAGGAGGCGGCAATTGTAATGCTGGCGGATTCGGTGGAGGCCGCTGTAAGGTCAATGACCGACCACTCGCCGGGCAAAATTGAGGGAATGGTGAGAAAAATAATAAAAGAAAAACTGGAAAGCGGTCAGCTGGAGGAAAGCGATTTGACCTTAAAGGACCTGGACATAATATCCGACGCTTTTCTTGATATACTGGGCGGGATTTTTCACAATAGAATTGAGTACCCTGAACTTGAAAAGGATATGAAAGGCGGAAAAAGCCATGACGGTTCTTCTGGAAAACAGGCAGAAGCATATAACGGTTGACGATGGACTGAAAGGCATTGCCCAGAGGGCGGTGGACGCGGTATTTGAAAAGGAGGACTTCCCCTACGGCTACGAGGTGAGTATCACGCTGGTGGACAATACTGCCATTGCCGCTTTAAACAGGGAGTATCGGGGCGTGGACGCACCCACCGACGTGCTGTCCTTCGCGATGATGGAGGGGGAGGAATTCCTGGACCTTAACGAGGACGGCGAGGCGGTCATGGGGGATATCATAATATCCATGGAAAAGGTTGTAGACCAGGCAAAGGAATACGGCCATTCCATCGAGAGGGAGTTTGCGTTTCTCGTGGTGCACGGGACACTGCACCTTTTGGGATACACTCACGACGGGCAGCAGGATACCAAAAGGATGAGACAGAGGGAAGAGGAGATACTTGAAGGCCTCGGGTTAACCCGGGGCTGATGGAGGTACGGGCGTTGAAGGCAAGAAAGCTGCTGGACAGCTTTAATGATGCAATAGCCGGCGTGATATATGCTCTGAAGACCCAGAGGAATATGAAGATTCACTTTGCAATGGCGGCGGCGGCAATGATTCTGGGTCTTTTTACAGGGCTTGATAGGATAGAGCTGCTGCTTTTGTTTTTTACCGTCGCCCTTGTGCTGGTGGCGGAAATGATTAACACCTCCATTGAAGCGGCGGTAGACCTCATGATGGAAACTTATCATCCGCTGGCCAAAGTGGCGAAGAACGTAGCCGCCGGGGCGGTGCTCATTTCGGCGGTCAACGCCGTTGTGGCGGCATATATCCTTTTTTTTGACCGCCTCAACCCGCTGACGCTGGCAGCCTTAAAAAGGGTGCGGCAGGCCCCCGCCCATATCACTTTTATCAGCCTTCTTACCGTGATACTGGTGGTGGTGGCGGGAAAAGCCATGACCGGCAAGGGGACTCCCCTTAGGGGAGGAATGCCCAGCGGCCATGCCGCCACAGCCTTTTGCGTGGTGACGGCGGTAGCCTTTATTTCCCGGGACACGCTGGTGGCAACATTGACGCTGCTGCTGGGCCTTTTGGTGGTACAAAGCAGGATAGAGACCGGGATACATAATTTGTTTGAAACGGTAATAGGCGCGCTGCTCGGGATTATTATTACCGTTTTGTTGTTCCAGTTGGCCCGGTAAGTGCCGGCGGGGTATTTATTCGCCCGGGCACAGGCAGTAAAATCTATAAAGAAGGGGATAGACCGCATGAAGGACAAAAAAATTTTGTGGGCAATCATTGCAGCAGTTGTTGTTATTGCCACTGCCACAGCCATTATAACAGTGGCCAACAGCAGGCAGGACCCGCCGCCGCAGCAGGAAGAGACTTCTGAAGAACCCGGCGCACAGCAGCCGGAGGAGGAGACCAAGGAGCCGGAAAAGCCAACCTTTGTGGACGGGGTAATATGTCCCCTGGGCGGGGAAATGATAGAAAGAGCCGATTTGTACCCGCGGCCGGTGGCGGTTATGCTGGACAACCACCCTGCGGCGCGGCCCCAGGCAGGGCTGGAGCAGGCGGAAGTGGTGTACGAGATACTGGCCGAGGGAAACATAACCCGGTACATGGCCCTTTACATGCACGGTGCCGACCAGATGGTGGGCCCGGTAAGGAGTGCCAGGTCCTATTACATAGACAAGTGCATGGAGTACAATGCGATATACCTTCACGCCGGGGGCAGCCCCGAAGCCTGGGACGATATAGCAAGGTTCAAAATACCGTCCTTTAACGCCATGCACCTTGGTAAGCCGCTTTACTGGAGAGAAAAGCACAGGAAGGAGCCCCACAACATATACACCGCCCTTGACAGGATACAGGCTTCGGCGGAGGGCAGGGGCTACAACAAAACCGGCGGCCAAAGCGTCCATTCCTTTACCGGGGAGGACAGGCAGATGGAGGGCGAAACGGCCGAAAAGGTAACAATTGCCTATCCGCAGAAATACAGCGTTTCCTATGAGTATTCAAAGGATGACGGGGTATATTTAAGATATGTAGCAGGTAAGCCCCACGTGGACGAGAACAACAGCGACTACCAGGTTCAGGCAAAGAATATAATTATACAGAGGGCGGTCCATAAAGTGGTGGACAGTGAAGGAAGGCGCGATATTGACCTTGTAGGGAGCGGCAAAGGCTACTACATAACCAACGGTACCTATGTGCCCATCACCTGGCAAAAGGCGGACAGGAGGGCCCCCACGTACTATTACTTGGAGGACGGGAAGGAACTAGTGCTAAACCCCGGCAAAACGTGGATACAGGTTATTCCCACCGGGAGCGAAGTAACCTTTAACTAGGAGGTGGTTTTGTGGATTATAGGGAACTGCTGGCCTTGGCGGAACGGGCAAAGGAATATTCCTACTCTCCCTATTCCCGGTTCCGGGTGGGGGCGGCAATTGCAGCCAAGGATGGCAGGGTTTTTACCGGTACCAACGTGGAGAGCGCATCCTATGGAGCCACAATCTGCGCCGAGCAGGCCGCGGTGGTAAAGGCGGTATCCGAAGGATGCCGGAGCTTTGAAGCCATAGCGGTGGCCAGCGATGCAGAAGCCGGGTCCTTTCCCTGTGGAATATGCCGCCAGCTGCTGGCGGAATTTGGACTGGATATTAAGGTGATAACCGGAAAACCGGATGGGGACATAAGGGTTTGCACCATAGCCGAGCTTTTACCCTGTGCTTTTACCGGCGAAGAACTGCCGGAAAAGCCGTGAAAAAGCGGTTTTGATTTTTACGGAATACTATAGGGCCTCCGGTTATAAAATAATAAAGCGAATTCTTTTTGGAGGTTAAGACATGAACGAGGGCTACAAATCGGGTTTTGCAGCCATAATAGGAAGGCCCAATGTGGGCAAGTCCACGCTGCTTAATGCGATGGTGGGAGAAAAGATATCAATCATATCAAGCAAACCCCAGACAACCAGGAACAGCATAAGGGCTATTTACACCACCGAACATTTCCAACTGGCGTTCCTGGACACCCCGGGCATACACAGGCCCAGGAACAAGCTGGGGGAGTACATGCTTGCATCGGCGAAGGCGGCGCTTAAAGAGGTGGACGTCATTGTTTACGTGGTGGAAGCCGGCGCCGGGATTGGCAAAGGGGATAATTTTATACTGGATTTGCTGGAAGGTGTCAGCACCCCCGTTATACTGGCGGTTAATAAGACCGACCTTGTGGACCAAAGCCGGGTGGATGCCCTTGTGGAAGCCTTCCGGGCCGAGAGGGAATTTTCGGATATAATACCCATTTCGGCGGCAAGGGGTGACAACCTGAACATTCTAAGGGGCGCGATAGTGGAAAAGCTGCCGGAGGGGCCGAAACTTTTCCCCGACGACATGGTGACCGACCAGCCCGAGAGGTTCGTGGTGTCGGAGATAATTCGCGAAAAAGCGCTGGAACTTTTGGACCAGGAAGTGCCCCACGGAATAGCGGTGGAGGTGGAACTTATGGAGGAGGCGGAAAAACCGGGACTATTGAACATTCGGGCCAATATATATTGTGAGAGGGAATCCCACAAAAGGATAATAATAGGAAAAGGCGGCAGCATGCTGAAAAAATTAGGAACCCTGGCAAGGGGTGATATAGAAGGGCTTTTGGGCTGCAGGGTGTTCCTGGAGCTGTGGGTGAAGGTTAAAAAGGATTGGAGAAACACCGCCGGGTCTTTGAGTGCGTTCGGGTATCAATAATTCGGTCTTCCAGATATGGCATAATATAGCCGGTATAGGGCATTTTGCGGGCGGGGAAAATATATAGAGATGTTCCGAAATCAAGACTCAAACGGGAGGCATAAATATGATTACGGATTTCATATGGAAGGCCTTTGAGAAAACGGGTGATACCAGGTATTATCTTGAATATAAAAGGTACAGGGATGCATGCTGCTGCATGAAGCGGAAACAGAAACCCGGCGGGAGGATGGATAAAACGGGCTAAAGAGGATGAAGAGCAATGCTTTTAAAAACGAGGGGGTTGGTCACCAAGTCGGTTAATTTTGGGGAGGGGGACAAAATACTTACCCTTATTACCGACAGGTACGGCAGAATACAGGCCATGGCAAAGGGCGCCCGCAGAACAAAAAGCAAGCTGATGGCGGGTACCCAGCTTTTTTGCTATTGCGATTTTGTACTGTTCAAGGGAAAAACCTGGTACTATATAGACCAGGCGGAAATAATAAATACCTTCCACAAGATAAGAAACGACCTTGCAAGGCTTGCCCGATGTACTTACCTGATAGAGCTGGCCAACGAGGTGGTGCAGCCCGACCAGCCGCCGGGAAAACTTCTTAGGGTTGTGCTGGAGGCCCTGTATATGCTCGCCGGCGAGGAAGGTAATCCCGAGGTGCTGATTAGGGCAGCCGAGCTCAAAGTGCTGGCCTGTGCCGGGTTTAAACCCAGATTGGGGCACTGCGCGAGCTGCGGGACCGAAACCGACGCCGGGTACTTCAGCCCGGTTTCGGGAGGGGTACTGTGCCCGGCCTGTGAGAAGGTGGACCCCTACGGCTGCAGGGTAAGTCCCGGCACAATAGGGGTAATGAAACTTATGCTGGGGTGGAGGCTGAAAAAACTTGCCTGCCTCAAGGTTGGAAGACATACGCTGAAGGAACTGGAGACCACAATGAGGGCTTACGTGGCGGTACATATCGACAAGGACTTTTCTTCCAACAGGTTTATGGATAGTATAAAAAATAATGTAACAGGGAGGCTGGAATGATGGAGATTACACTTGAAAAAATCGACATAATTAGGGAGCGCACCGGCCTGTCGTATAAGGAGGCCAAGGAAGCCCTGGAAAAATGCGGAGGGGACGTGGTGGAAACCCTTATCGACCTGGAAGCCGCCAAGAAGGACGAAAGATGGACCGACAGCCTGTCGTCGGCGGGTAACGAAGTGCTGGAAAAGCTGAAAGAGCTAATAAAGCAGGGTAACGTCACCAAGATAAGGGTTAAAAAGGACGGCAATACCATACTTGATATACCCGTTACCGCCGGGGCCATAGGCACTCTCTTGGCACCGCAGCTTGCGGCCATAGGCGCAGTGGTTGCGCTTATTTCCAAGACAGTGGTGGAAATTGAAAAGCCCGGCGGGGCAGTAATAAACTTAAGCGAAATAGTGGAAAAGAAAGCGGGGGCCGCAAAGGGATTCATTGACGACCTGGCGGACGATGCAAAGGATATTATGACCAGCAGGAAAAGAAGGGTAAGGGTAAGAAGGAAAGACCAACAGGACGATTGACAAAACCGTATTAATTGGGTAGACTAATAATAAATTCAAAATGAATGCGTGGAAGCAGAGGAGTAGCCGGCCGATTTGGCCAAGCGAGCCGGGGAGGGTGTAAGCCCGGTGCAATAGGCCGGTGAAGGGCGCTGCGGAGCATTTTTTATCAAGGGGGTACCCGGGGGTACCAATTAGGGTGGAACCGCGGAAGATTGGCTCTTTCGTCCCTATGGTGGGGATGAAGGGGCTTTTTATTTAGCAACAAAAGCATTAATACAATTTGGCATGGGGAGGAAAAACAAATGGCAAAGGAATTCTCAATGGAGAAACTGGTATCGCTGTGTAAGACAAGGGGCATAATTTTCCCCGGCTCCGAGATTTACGGGGGCCTGGCAAACACCTGGGACTACGGCCCGCTGGGGGTGGAGCTTAAGAACAACGTAAAAAGGGCATGGTGGAAAAAATTCGTGCAGGAGAGCCCTTATAACGTGGGGTTGGATGCGGCGATACTGATGAACCCAAGGACCTGGGTGGCATCGGGGCACGTGGGCAGCTTCAGCGACCCTCTTATGGACTGTAAAAAGTGTAAGTCCAGGTTCAGGGCGGACAAGCTCATTGAAGACTACTACAGGGAGGCAGGAGAGGAAGTCACCGTTGACGGCTGGGATAACGAAAAGATGGAGCGGTTTATCAAGGAAAAGGTTATAAAATGCCCCGACTGCGGCGAGCATGACTTCACCGGCATAAGGCAGTTTAACCTGATGTTCAAGACCTTCCAGGGGGTAACCGAGGATTCCAAGGCGGAAATATACCTGCGACCGGAGACAGCCCAGGGGATATTTGTTAATTTCAAAAATGTAATGAGAAGTACCAGGAAAAAGGTGCCCTTTGGAATAGCCCAAATAGGCAAGTCTTTCAGGAATGAAATAACACCGGGCAACTTCATATTCAGGACCCGGGAGTTTGAGCAGATGGAACTGGAGTTTTTCTGCGCCCCCGGCGAAGACCTCAAGTGGTTTGCGTACTGGAAGGACTTTTGCAAAAACTGGCTGCTGGAGCTGGGAATGGACGAGACAAACATCAGGATGAGGGACCACAGCCCGGAGGAACTGTCCCATTACAGCAATGCCACCACCGATATAGAGTATAAGTTCCCCTTCGGATGGGGCGAGCTTTGGGGTATCGCCGACCGGACCGATTACGACCTAAAGCAGCACATGGAGCATTCGGGAGAGGACTTTTCCTATACCGACCCCTTCTCCGGCGAAAAGTATATCCCGTACTGCATAGAGCCCTCGGTGGGGGTGGACCGGTTATTCCTGGCATTCCTTGCCGATGCCTATGACGAAGAGGACCTGGGGGACGGGGATGTAAGGACGGTGCTGAGACTGCATCCCGCGCTCGCACCGGTTAAGGCCGCGGTATTCCCGCTGTCCAAGAAGCTCGGAGAGGAAGCTTACGCTCTTTATACAAGGCTTCAGAAGAGTTTCACCGTTGAGTATGACGAGGCGGGCAGCATAGGTAAACGCTACCGAAGACATGACGAAATCGGCACGCCTTTTTGCATAACCTATGACTTCGACAGCCAAAACGACAATTCGGTTACGATAAGGGAACGGGACAGCATGGAACAGGTAAGGCTTAATATAGAGGACCTTGAAGCCTACCTCACCGAAAAACTTGCTTATTAAAGGGACAAGAAGGGACAAGGGACGGTTCTTTGTCCCTTTTTTGTTTATTTTTTTTTGTAAAAAAGGAGGAAATAATGGATTAATATGGAATAATTACATGATATTTAAAGCAAGAGGTGAAGGAAATGGTAAGGATTGCTAGGGAAAACAGTCCCACATCCATATATCATGTTATGTTCAGGGGTAATGGAAAAATGGATATTTTTTTGGATGATGAAGACAAACGTAAATTCTTAACCATTATTGAATACAAACAAAAAGTATCAGAATACGATGTATTTGGTTTTTGCCTCATGACCAATCATGTTCATTTGCTTGTAAAGACAAACAAGGAAAGCATTGGCCAGAGCATGAAAAGGATAGGGATCAGTTATGCCCACTATTTCAACAAGAAATATAACCGGGTAGGGCATGTGTTTCAGGATAGGTTTCGAAGCGAAGCCATTGATAATGAAAGGTACTTGCTTGCGGCGTTAAGATATATACACAACAATCCGGTAAAGGGCGGCATAGTTGAAGAACCGGCTCAGTATAGATGGTCCAGTTATAATCATTACATCGAAACGAATCAAAACAGGAATTCCTTTGTTGATACCCAATTTATTTTAAACACACTATCCAATGATGCTTGGAAATCGGTGCAAATGTTTAAAGAATTATCGCAGCAGAAAGATGATATCGAGTTCATAGACGTAGAAGAAGGGGTTCCAGGAGATAAGGCCTTAATAAAGGGTATCAAGGATGCACAAGATTTCATTGAGGAATACCTTTTGCCTTTGAATATCTGTATAGAGGACCTGAAAAATAAGGATTACAAAGAGATAAGGGACCAATTAATAATAGAGCTTAAGGAAAAGTCCAACCTTACATTAAGGGAAATTGGCGGTTTGTTAGGTGTAAGCAAAAACCTAGTAGCTAGAAAATAGTGGGGCGGGGGATGGTCTCCCGCCCCGTAATGGTTTAATAAACAAAAGCCTATTAGAAGCCAGTGTAAAAACGCCTTCTGCGTCGGCGCCTTCTCGTGAACAATTCCGTTAGAAGTATTACGGTTACAAGGTCCCTCAGTACATCCCCCCTGTCGGAATAAAACTGCCTGCCCTCATACATGTCCCCGAGCAGTTCGTGGCTGCATCTGTCGTATACGCTTTGTATCATTTCATCCATTATTGCCCTGTTGGGGTACATATTATCCTTCAGGTGTCCCATTCTTTCCCTACGCACTATCTCGTCCGCTGAATGCCGGTAAACTACCTGGCAGGCCCGGGGGTACATTTCAAGCATGTATCTATAGTCGGCGTCCTCCTGCATGGCTATCATCCTGTAGGGGCACTGGCCGTATGAATCATAATGACCTCCGTTCATTACTAAGCCTCCTCTCCTTTTCGATACATATTATTCACCATAATTGTAACAGTTGACAGTTCCGGCTAAGAGACTATTGTTGGAGAGAGGGGACAGAGAGGGGCAGTGGGACAAAGAACCGTCCCTTGTCCCTT
>JAAYEV010000016.1 GCA_012728565.1 Clostridiales bacterium | reverse complement strand
GCCATTAACAAGGCCGGTGGAGATTTGCCCAGTATTCTCAGGAAAGCCCGTAAAACCAAGGAGGAACTGGCGGAACTGCTGGAGAAAAACCGGGAAAAACTGCGGGACCAAAGAGACCGGAACAACAACGACAGGGAAAAGGACGGCAAAGGAAGCGGTGATAATGAGGAGCGGGAAAACAGCTACAGGAACCAAAAAAACAACCGTAATGACAAGGATAATAAAGAAGTTATCGGCAGGAACAGTAAGCAGGATAGAAACGACAGCAGGGCCGAGGGCAGGGATAACGACAAAAGAAGCGATGAAAAAAGGGATAGCTGGAATAACGGAAAAAGAAAGGACAACAGGGATGACAGGGACAGTGATAGAAGAAATGAAGAAAATAAGGACAGCGGGAAAAAAGATAGAAGAAATAATGATGCCATGGACAACGGCAGGGGAAATGATGACAGGGACAGTAAAGACAATGAAAAGGGAAAGGTGATGACAGGAATACCAGCAAAAAAGAAAACCCCGGGAAAAATAAAGACCAACAAAACGACGACGATAAAGCAAAGGTAAGCCGCCCGGCAGAAAATAAAATCCCTGGAATGGTAAGGGACATACTGAAAGGATTATTTGATAAAAACCGGCTGCCCCGGTAAACGGGGCGCCGGTTTCTTGTTTTGTTCGCCCGGATTTTCCAACTGCTGACAATCCATCGTTCAGCTGATCTGGGTGTCCAATTTATCCACTTTAATCTTTTCTATTAATCCTCCTGTAACGGCAACCACCTGCATATTAACATCGGCTATATGGAAGTTCTTCCCTACCTCGATATTTTCTTCATAGGCTTCCGCCAGGTGCGCTATGACTCCGCCCAGGGTATTTGCCAAGTCCTCGGGTATATGGCTGCCAATTATTCTGTTTGCATCCTTAACGGGGGTTGCAGCACTCAGGGTGGTACCGCCGATGTCGGATATTTTTGGAACAAACAGGAAGCGCCTTATGGCGAACAATCCCGCCAGCGCGACAACACCGATCAAAAATTCGTAGGTCTCGTTGGTGTAGATGAGAATTTTGCGGGCAATTGCGAAAAACATCACTTCTATGACACTGCCCGGAGTGTGGCGAATAAGCATAAGAGCCAGTTCCAGCCCTATAACCAGCAGCAGCAAGTAACCCAGCATGTCCCGGAACATGTTGTATATGTCCGGGGGCTGAGCGAATAGTATGATTCTAACGTATTGAAACAATTCTACCCCGCCGATAATAACGCTGATTATAACAAAAACGGCAAAAACAGTTTCCAGCCAAAGCACTGCGGTTTGTACCTTTTTGTTGGTACGCTGCATTAACATACCCCCTATCAGATGGTTAGAAAAGCCGGTACTACTAAAAAGGAACGACTAATAAACCAAAAATGTAATAGCTACTTTGTTTTAATTTTAACATCTTTCTTCTTATTAATTTTATATCATAAACTTCTTCCTTTCGCAACGTTTTGCACAGTACTTGCCGGTAATAAGCTTGTGCACGGAATAGGGATTACTTGGACGAAATTTCGCGTATTTAAAAGGAGTAAGGGGTTTGTTGTCGAATTAACCTATGATGCAAATTTTACAGGAGGGGATAAATCATGGCAGGAAGGGTAGTGGCAGCTGCTGCTGTGATTATAGTAGTAATCGCTTCTTTAACAATACAGGTATGGGCCGGCCCTCCGGACACAATTAGAGTCGGACTAAGGTATGATGCAACGGCTCCGTCGTCGGTGAGGGTCAGCTCCGGCAGCGGAATAGAGTTCGGTATAAATACCGGAAACGGTTTTGAAGGGCTGTACACTCATGCCGGAAAGGGAAATGTGCATGTCCGGAAGGATGGTTATTTTGCTGACAGCAAAGGACTGTTAATAGAGATAAACAGTGCGGACGCGCCCTCGTCCGGATTGGCCTTCGGGCCATATCATTTACAGGTTTCCGAGGCCTTTCCGGATAGACAGCAGGCAGAAATGGTCCTGCAGCAGATTGCCGGGCAGGGGGTGGAAGGGTATATTGTATACGACAACGGCTGGAGAGTGTGGACCGGCAGGTACATAACGGAGCAGGAAATGGAAAGCCATAAGCTTAAGCTGAAGGACAAGCTTGGCGGCGCCTACGAGGTTTATGCCGTATACCCTTCGGACGGCCGGCTGCAGCTTAACGATGATGCAGGTAAGCCGCTGTTCATGTTTGAAGGTGCCGATCATTTCCTTGTATCCAGGCCCCTTGATGGAAGCCATATTAATGTGGACGGGAAAAGATTCAGGGGCAATATCGAGTTTAAAAGGCATGGGGGAGGCAATATAACGGTGGTTAACTCCCTGCCGCTGCAGCATTACCTGTACGGCGTGGTGCCAAGGGAGGTGAACCCGGGCTGGCACATGGAAGTGCTGAAAGCCCAGGCGGTGGCTGCCAGGAACTTTGCCGTGGTAAATTTAAACAAGCACGGGGTTTACGGGTTTGACGTGTGTTCAGGGACCGACTGCCAGGTTTACGGCGGCCTTGACAGCGAAAGCCCGTCAACCAATGCCGCCGTGGATGAAACCTGCGGGCAAATGATATACTACCAGGGAAAACCGATAACGGCATTTTATCATGCCAGCAGCGGCGGCTATACCGAAAACTCCGAGAACGTGTGGAGCATCTCACTTCCCTATATTAAAGCGGTGGAGGACAGCTTTGATGCCGGCTCTCCGCACCAAAGCTGGCAGAGGGTCTACACAAGCGAGCAGATAAGCTCCATACTGGCCCAGCACGGTATAAATATAGGCAGTATACAGAATATAATGGTGGACAGCTATACTCCTGCAGGAAGGTCGCTATCCCTTACCATACAGGGGTCCAGGGGCAGCACGGTATTGGAAAAAGAAAAGAGCAGGGCGGTGTTTGGGTATAACGACCTGAAGAGCACCCTTTTTACCGTTGAGACCGATGCCGACCTGTTCGTGCTGGAAGGGATAGGCCGGCCGGTCAGGAAAGTGGCGGCGGCGGGAGCAAAGGCTGTAAATGCCACCGGGATAAAATCGCTGGACCAAGGGCCGGACATACTGACGGTTAGCAGCGGAAGGGGCTATGCAACAGTAAACAAGTATCCCACCCGGTTTATATTCAACGGAAGAGGCTGGGGCCACGGCCTGGGTATGAGCCAGTGGGGCGCAAAGGGCATGGCGGAGGCAGGGTATAGCTATAAAGATATTTTACAATACTATTACCAGGGCTGTGTCGTGCAGTAGGGGAAGGGATGAAAGGATATTGAAGGTCAGGGACTTCCATTATTACCTGCCGGAGGAATTAATAGCTCAAAAACCCCTAGACCAAAGGGACATGTCCCGGCTCATGGTGCTGGATAAAAAAACCGGGAAGATAAAACATGCCGCCTTCAGGGATGTGATCGCTTACCTGAAGGCGGGAGACTGTCTTGTATTAAACGATACAAGGGTTATGCCCGCCCGCCTGTTTGGTTATAAGCAGAACACCGGCGGCCGGATGGAATTCCTGCTGCTTAGAAGAATAGACAGAGACCGGTGGGAGGTGCTGGTAAACCCGGGGCGCCGGGCAAAGACCGGCTCAAGGTTTGTTTTTGGGGAAGGCCAATTGACGGCGGAGGTCCTGGGAAGCACCCCCGCCGGTGGAAGAATAGTCCGTTTTGAGTATGAGGGTATCTTTGAAAATGTTCTGGATAAGCTTGGCACAATGCCGCTTCCTCCCTATATAAGGGAGAAATTGGACGACCCGGAAAGGTACCAGACGGTATATTCAAGAGAGGAAGGTTCCGCTGCCGCCCCCACCGCGGGGCTTCATTTTACCCGGGACCTTTTGCGGGAAATTGAGCAAAAAGGAATACATACGGCATACATAACCCTTCACGTGGGCTTGGGGACCTTCCGTCCTGTTAAGGCAAAAGAGGTGGAGCAGCATGTAATGCACTCCGAGTATTACCGCATTGACGAAAAGGCGTGCAGGGTAATAAACCGGGCGATAGACGGGGGAGGTAGAATTATTGCGGTGGGGACCACCAGCTGCCGGACCCTGGAAACGATTGCATCGGGAAAACAAGCGGTCCCGGGGGAGGGATGGACAGACATATTCATATACCCGGGATATGAATTCAAGCTGGTGGACGGACTAATAACGAATTTTCACCTGCCGGAATCCACCCTTATCATGCTGGTAAGCGCGCTGGCGGGCAGGGAGAATATTTTGAGGGCGTACAGTGTGGCGGTGGAGGAAAAGTACAGGTTTTTCAGTTTCGGGGATGCAATGCTT